>JAJTGK010000064.1 GCA_021297815.1 Planctomycetaceae bacterium | reverse complement strand
CGAGTTCGCCCGCCGCGACCGCGCACCGCAGCGCGCCCTCGGCGACGAGCGCCGCCGTCGGGCCCTCGGCGCGCGCGAAACGCGGCCACTGCGCGCGGAACAGCGGCCGCGCAAGCTCCATGTCGCCACGCTCGACGCGCGTGCGCGCGCGCCAGAGCTCCGTGGCCGCCTCCAGCATCGTCGGAAGGTCCGCACCCGCGGCCGACGCGACCGATCCATCGACCGCGCGCACCATGTCCCACGGCACGAGCCTTTCCGCGGCAACTCCCGCGTCACCGCGAACGCCGCGCAACTCGATACCGCGGAGATCCGCCGTCGCCGCCGCGCCCGCGATCACGCCCGCGTTCGCGCGCAGGTCGACCTTCACATCCGCCGCACCCGCGCCAAGCAGCGTCATGCCCGACAACGCCATGCAGGAAACCAAGCGTGCGTGCATCACGGCACGCCTCCGCCCGCGGGCATCTGGCTCGGCACGAAGCGGAACACGCCACGGTTCGCCTTCGCGATCTCGATGAGGGGCACCTGCCCCGCCTGGCTCGAGAACCCGATCGTGTTGATCGACACATCGGAGCGGCTCTCGCGCACCATCTGGTTGACCGCGGCCACGGTGTCGGGCGGAATCTCGCCGTCGGTCAGGAAGAAGATCACATCGGGCTCGGGCTCGAGCTTGAACACCGCCTCGAACGCGGGCAGCGGAATCGTGCCGCCCTGCGGAGGAATGCCGTCGAGCCAGCTGCGCAGCCGCGCCACATTCGAGCGGTTCGCGCGCTGCCAGCCCTCGCGCGCGAAGTCGGGCAGAATCGCCTCGCTCGCATAGAGCACCACGAAGAACTGCGTGTAGTCGGGCAGCGCGGCCACCGAGCGCTTGAGCTCGGCGATCGCCGTGCCGATGCGGTTCTCCTGCTCCATCGAGCCCGACACATCGACGATGAACGCGAAGCGCGAGCCGCGCCCGCCCACGCCGAAGAAGCTCGTTCCGCCACCGCCCTTTCCGCTGCCGATCCCGATGCCCGAGCCCGCGCCGCCAGGCCCGACGATCGCGCCCACGCCTGGCGCCTCGATCGCACCGTAGGTGTCGGCCGCAGGATTGTCGCTCGCGAGGTCCGCCGACAGATTCGGCAGTTCGTCGGGTTCGGGCGTGATCTCGCCCGCAACCTGCGGCGACGGATCGGGCAGCTCCACCTCGCTCGGTGGCGTCTCGACCTGCGGCGGCAGCGACTGGAGCGACAGTTCGACGGGCGCGGGGCCCTCGTCGATGCGACCGGGCAACTGCACCCACCAGAGCCGCAGCATGATGAGCACATGCACGATCACCGAGATCGCAAACCCCAGCAGCAGGAGGTGCATCCACCGCTCGCGCGACATGCGCCCGCGCTCGGTGCGCAGCATCGCCTCGGGGCTCTCGCCCGCGCGCGCGGCGTGTGGAGGAGGCGGAGGCGGCGGTCGTTCCATCGGTGCCTCGGAAAGGGCTCGGCTCGATATACGCGCCGATCGGCGCCCGATGACAGGCCGGACGGCGGAAACGCGGCGATCAGCCGCGCGTGACCAGCGTTCCGATCTTCTCGCCCGCGACCACGCGGCGGATGTTCCCAGGGGTCTTGTAGTCGAACACGCACACGGGCAGGTCGTGCTCCATGCACATGGTCAGCGCGGTCAGGTCCATGACTCCAAGCTGCCGCTCGATCGCCTCGGCGAAGGTCAGGTGGTCGAACCGCGTGGCGCTCGGGTCCTTCTTCGGGTCGGCCGTGTAGATGCCGTCGACCTTGGTCGCCTTCAGGAGAAGCGCCGCGTTCAGCTCGATCGCGCGCAGGCTCGCGCAGGTGTCGGTCGTGAAGAACGGGTTGCCCGTGCCCGCGACGAGGATGATCACGCGGCCCTTCTCGAGGTGGCGCACCGCGCGGCCGCGGATGAACGGCTCGGCGACCGCGGGCACATTGATCGCGCTCATCACGCGCGCGGGCCGGCCGATGCCCTCGAGCGCCTCCTTGAGCGCCAGGCCGTTGATCACGGTGCCCAGCATGCCCATGTAGTCGGCGGTCGACTGGTGCACCACGCCGTCCTTCGCCATGCGCGCGCCGCGGATGATGTTGCCTCCGCCCACGACGACCGCGATCTGCCCGCCGAGCTCGCACGCCGACGCGATCTCGCCCGCGATCACCTTGAGTTCCTGCGTGTCGATGCCGAGCTGCCCGACGGGCGCCAGGCTTTCACCGCTGATCTTGAGAACGAGGCGCTGCGCGACCTTGCTTGAGGACATGCCTGCATTCCATCCGAGCCGCCGCGCGCGGTCAAGGCGCACGCGTGCGGGAATTCCCGAGGTACCGCCGCGATTCGCGCCCCTGCTACACTCGCCGCCCCATGGACCTCGACACGATCCTCCTCGAGACCGAGGAGCGCATGCAGCGCTCGTCCGACTACCTCGCGCGCGAACTCCGCGGCATCCGCACGGGCCGTGCCAACACGGCGCTCCTCGAGTACATCAAGGTCGACTACTACGGCTCGCACACCGACCTGCGCGAACTCGCGGCGATCACCGTCTCCGAGGCGACGCAGCTCGTGGTGAAGCCGTTCGACCCGTCGTCGAAGCACGACATCGTGCGCGCGATCGAGACGGCGGGCCTCGGCCTCAACCCGATGGTCGACGGCACCGCGATCCGCATCAATGTGCCCGCGCCCTCGGCCGACCGCCGCAAGCAGCTCATGACGCAGGTCAAGAAGCTCGCCGAGGAGTCGAAGGTCGCCGTGCGCAACGAGCGCCGCGACGGCAACAAGGCGATCGACGCCGCCGTCGCCGACAAGAAGAACGCGATCCCCGAGGACGCCGCCAAGGCCGCCAAGGAGGAGATCGACGAGCTCACCAAGAAGGTCTGCGACCAGCTCGACGCGCTCGCCACGAAGAAGTGCGCCGAGATCGAGGAGATCTGAGCGGCTCAGCCGTTTCCCCGCATCTTGCGACGGCATGGCTCCCCCGCGCTCTTATCGCGCAGGGCGTCTGCGTGCCGCTCCCCCTCGACCCGATTCTCGGCCAATCACGCACCTGCCCCAAGACGGCATGTCGCCTCAGAAGCCCGCTTGGGAATGAGCCGCACGCCATGACCGTCCATGGGCGCGCGATCGGATTTCCTCGGAAATCGGGATTCGTCCTCTGACAGCGTCTCTCGAGGTCCGCCGCGCACTCGACCCGCCTCACCGTCCTCCCGCCAACCGCTTCCAAACGAACACGCCGCCTACTGCGCCCGACCTCGGGCAAATGCTGTCCTATGGCCGACACGAACTCATCCACCCTCTCGCCGCGCCTGAACCTGCCCGAGCACATCCGCGCCTGTCTCGTCGCGAAGATCGACCAACTCCTTCGGAACCCGATCATCTTCCACATCGAGTTCGCCGACTCCTCGGCGGAACCGAGCTCGGACGATCCGTTCCAGCGCATGTTCGCCGCGCGCGCCGCCCACGCGCCCGCGCAGGGCCCCTTCGTCATCAACACAGAGTCGGGCTCGTGCAGCGTGGCTGTCGAGCTCGACGAACGCTGGGAGGGCTACGAGAAGAAGGTCCTCGACGACCTCAAGAGCGCCGTCGACAACTCGGTGGCGCTGCTCGACGACGCCATGCTCGACTGCCTGCGCCGCACGCCGCGGCAGTTCCTCGATGCGAAGACCTTCGAGCCCGTCACGCTCATCGACTTCAAGATCGAACGGCGCGGCATGGTCGACCATGTGATCGAGCTCACTTTCGAGAGCGCGCCGAACTCGACGACCGGCGTCAGGCATGTCGCGGTCTCGGCTCTCCACACGCCTCGCCCGCGAAGGCGCATGGAAAGCTCGACGACCACCAGCGCCGCTGCACGGACCTTGCGCTCGCGACGCCTCACTTCGCCGTCGTGAAGGGCCCTCCTGGCGCTGGCAAGACCACGCTGATCGAGCAGATCGTGGTCGGCACGATCCAGCGCGGCGAACGCGTGCTCGTCGTCTCACCCACGCACACCGCGGTCGACAATGTCGTCGAGAAGCTGCTGAAGCCAACAGGCGGCGGCGCGGACACGCTGGAGCCGAAGTCGCTTCCCGTGCGCTACGCGACCCGCGCCAAGCGTCTACAGCACGCGGCGCTTCCTGCGTGGGTCGGCCCGCGTTCGCAGCGGCGTGCGGGCAGCATCGCGGAACGCCTCGAGCGCCGCCTGGCCGCGACCATGCCGCTTGCGGGCGCGCTGTTCCCCCGCGTCGATCCGAACGCCGATGGGCACGCGCCGCTCTCCGCCGCGATCGCGTCGTTCGAGCCCGTGATCTGCGGCACCCCCATCGGATTGCTCGGCTACGCCTCGGTGCGAGACGCCGCGCCAGGCGCGTTCGATCTCCTCGTCATCGACGAAGTCTCCAAGATGACGCTGCCCGAGTTCCTCGCGATCGCCGTCAAGGCGAAGCGCTGGGTGGTGGTCGGCGATCCCGAGCAGCTGCCGCCGCATGTCGATGCGGGTGAAAATGCGGTCGTCCTTGCCGACATTCTCGACCCCGAGATGGAGCTTGCGTGCAGCGCTGCGATGGCCCTCGCCCGACGCAAGCCCAAGGACCGCAGGCTCGAACCGCTCCTCCTCGTCGCGCGCCATCCGACCCGCGCCGCGCACGCCCTGCGCCAGCAGCTCGTCACGACAGGGCTTGACCGCAGCCCTCGGGTTGCCGCGTTCGACGAACTCGAGCCTGCGCGGCGCGCGCAACGCTTCTACGGCGTGCTCGTCGCGTCGCCCGAGCAGGTCGATGCCGCATGCCGCTGCCTCGACCCCGAGCACGCAGGACTCGAGATGCTCGTCGAGCAGCGGCTCGGACGCGACCTGCCGAGCGTGCCGGGGCTCACCCGCATCAAGCGCGAGGAGCGAGTCGCGGCAGGCATGTTCGAGCAATCGTTCAAGGCCTATCACGCGCTTCCCTGGGCCAATCGGCAACGGCTCGCGCTGCCAGGCCTCGCGTGCATCGACGAACTCGAGCACGCCATGCCGACCGACGCGCTTCTCGAGGCGCTCGACAGGCCTGCCGACGCGGCGAACACACGCACGGCGCTGGCCGTCCGCTACGCCCTGTGCGCCGTGTCGGTGTACGACTGGCTCGTCGGCATGCCGATCCGCGACTTCACGGTCTCTCCGCTGCGCGAGCTTGCGGTTCTCGATGACCGCGCGCTGCAGGACATGGTGAGACCCTTCGTGGGAGTCCTCGAGAAGCAGTACCGCATGGCGCCGAGCATCTCGGTGACGCCGCGCCGGCTCTTCTACTTCAACGAGGCCCTTCACGACGGCGCACCGAAAGGCCATGACTACGGCACCGTGCTCGAGCAGGTCCGCTCCGCGCCCTCGGCCGACGGGAAGGAAAGCGCGGAGGAGTGCGCGCGCATCGCCGAGATCCTCGCGGAGCTCGAGACCGCCGCGGCGCTCGAGTCCGCGGCGCAGAACAAGCCCGCGCATCACGATGTGATGGTCATCACCCCATACTGCAAGCAGCGCGACCGGCTCAAGCAGATGGTCGATTCCATGTCGTTCGACCATCTCAGCGTCGCCGTCCAGACGATCGACACCTGCCAAGGCCGCGACGCCGACTTCGTGCTCATCAGCCTCGTGCGCCCCAAGTCGACTCCGTTCCTCGACAACCCGAAGCGCTGGAATGTCGCGTTCACCCGCGCGAAACGAGGGCTTTTCGTCGTCGGCGACATCGAGGCGTTCCGCCTCTCTGCCAGGCGCGCCCGTGGCGGCTCGCCACGAGGCGCATCGCCAGGCCGCCAGCCCATGGTCCGCATGAGCGTCCTCGAGCGCATCATCGAGGAGATCGACTCCGTCACCAGGACCCTTCAGAAGGCCCACCACGCATGATCACCTTCGCCCCATCGAGCAACGCCCCCGACCAACCGCAACCGCTTTCCCGCGGCGATGTGGAGCGCCTGTGCCTCCTCGACGCGATCGGCGCCGAAGGCTGCGGCATCCCACGGCTCGTGGAGCGACTCGGGCTTCATCCCGCGCTTGAGCCTGCGGTCCTGCATGCCCTCGGGAAGCTGTCCGAGGAAGGACTCGCCGAGATCGCGGGCGATCGCGCCCTACGCACCAAGGCAGGCGCCGAGCGCCTCGCACAGGCGCTGGCAGGCCTTCCCGGCTCGAGCGGTCACCCGTCGAACAACCGCCTCTGATCCCGCATGTCGCGCGGGCTTTCCTGCACGGCACGCACCTCGGCGGCGATGTCCTCGAGCGTGCGGAAGTCCTCGTGCTCGCTCGCAAAGCGGATGTACGCGATCGCGTCGATCGCCCGCAGCTTCGCGGCCACGCGGCGGCCGATCTCGGTCGACGAGACCTCACGGTCGAACTCGCGGCCGAGCTCGTCCTCGACCTCGCGCACGACCGCGACCTTGCGCTCCTCTGGGATCGGCCGCTTGCCGCAGGCCGCCACGATGCCGCGCATCACATTGTCGGCGCTGAACGGCACGCGCGTGCCGTCCTTCTTCACCACGACGAGCCGCTCGGCGCGCTCGACGCGCTCGTAGGTCGTGAACCGACGCCCGCAGCGGTTGCACTCGCGGCGCCTGCGCACGGCGGCGCCGCCGTCGGCCTCGCGGCTGTCGACCACGCTGTCATCGTCGGCGTTGCAGGAAGGGCACTTCACGGGCGGCTCGGGCCGCAGGATACCCCGTTCCCCGCATTCCGCCCACGCATCGCGGCGGCGGCGCGGGTTACACTCGCCCTCCCATGGTCCGCATCACCCTGCCCGACGGTTCGATCAAGGAATTCGCCTCCGCCCCCACCGCAGGGGAGGTCGCCGCGTCGATCGGCGCGGGACTTGCCAAGAGCGCCCTCGGTGCGCGCGTCGACGGCGAGCTCGTCGACCTCTCGCACCGCATCGCGGCCGACGCCAAGGTCGCGATCGTCACCGCGAAGAACCGCGACGGCACGGTCAGCCCCGACGCGCTCTACCTGCTGCGCCACTCGTGCGCACACATCATGGCCGAGGCCATCCAGCGCCTCTACCCCGAGGTGCAGCTCGTCTACGGCCCGCCGCTCGAGAACAGCTTCTACTACGACATGCTCTTCCCCTCGGGCAAGGTGATGTCGGCCGACGACTTCGAGAAGGTCGAGGCCGAGATGGCGAAGATCGTCGCCGAGAACCGCCCGTTCACGCGCTACGAACTGCCCGTCGCCGACGGCATGGCCAAGCTCGGCAAGGAGGGCTCGAAGTTCAAGCTCGACAACGCGCAGCGCGCGGTCGAGGCGGGCTCCGCCACGCTCTCGTGGTACGCGACGGGCGAGCCTGGCAGGAACTGGGAAGACCTCTGCCGCGGCCCGCATGTGCCTTCGACGGGCCGCATCGGCGCGTTCAAGGTGCTCTCGCTCGCGTCGAGCTACTGGAAGGGCGACGAGAAGCTCGACCGGCTCACGCGCGTGTACGGCACGGCGTTCGCGACCAAGGAGGAGCTCGAGCAGCATGTGCGCCTCCAGGAGGAGGCGAAGAAGCGCGACCACCGCACGCTCGGCAAGCAGCTGCGGCTCTTCCACATCGACGAGATGGTCGGCCAGGGCCTGATCCTGTGGACGCCGAAGGGCAGCATCGTGCGCAACGAGCTGCAGAACTTCATCGGCGCCGAGCTGCGCAAGCAGGGCTACCACCAGGTCTACACGCCGCACATCGGCAAGCTCGACCTGTACAAGACGAGCGGCCACTTCCCGTACTACAAGGAGTCGCAGTTCCCTGCGATCCCCGAGGGCGACGACCTCGCGAAGCTGTGCGACTCGGGCTGCTCGTGCGCCGAACTCGTCGCGCGCCTCGACGGCGTGAGCGCGCAGTTCGCAGACCAGCTCAACACGCGCACGGGCCGCGAGGTCATCGGCGCCGACCGCGTGATGGACGCCGACCGCCTGGTGAACGGCTTCCTGCTGAAGCCCATGAACTGCCCGCACCACGCGAAGATCTTCGCGAGCGAACCCCACAGCTACCGCGACATGCCCGTGCGCCTCGCCGAGTTCGGCACGGTGTACCGCTGGGAGCAGTCGGGCGAGCTCAACGGCATGACCCGCGTGCGCGGCTTCACCCAGGACGACGCGCACCTCTTCGTGCGCGAGGACCAGGTCGCCGAGGAGGTCCTCGGCTGCCTCTCGCTCGTCAAGATCATCTTCTCGACGCTCGGCATGAACGACTACCGCGTGCGCGTCGGCCTGCGCGACCCCGACGGCACCAAGTATGTCGGCGACCCCGCGAACTGGGACAAGGCCGAGCAGGCCTGCCGCGACGCCGCGAAGACGCTCGGCGTCCCCTTCAGCGAGGAACCAGGCGAGGCCGCGTTCTACGGCCCCAAGATCGACTTCGTGGTGAAGGATGTGATCGGCCGCTCGTGGCAGCTCGGCACGGTGCAGGTCGACTACAACCTGCCGATCCGATTCGACCTCTCGTATGTCGGCGCCGACAACCGCCCGCACCGCCCCGTCATGATCCACCGCGCGCCGTTCGGCTCGATGGAGCGCTTCTGCGGCGTGCTCATCGAGCACTTCGCGGGCGCGTTCCCCTGCTGGCTCAACCCCGAGCAGGTGCGCGTGCTGCCGATCAGCGAGAAGAGCTCGGCGTACGCCGACGAACTCGTCGCCGCGCTCAAGGCCCGCGGCGTGCGCGCCACGGTCGACCACTCGAACGACCGCGTGCAGGCGAAGATCAAGGTCGCCGCCGAGGAGAAGATCCCGTACATGGCGGTCGTCGGGCCGCGCGACGCCGAGAACCGCGTCGTGAGCGTGCGCGCGCGCGGCGTCGAGGCGAACCTCGGCGAGATGGCGTTCGCGGCGTTCGTCGACGGCATCGCGGCCGAGATCGAGGGGCGGCTGCTCTCTGGCGCCGCGGGAACCGTGCAGGCGGCGTTGACGAAGTAGGCGCGCGGCGCAACGGCGCGACAGGATCCGCGGCATGGCTCACGAAGGCGCTTCCGACGAACGGCGAGGCGATGAAGCGGCGCTTGAGGTCGTGCGCGCCGACCGCGCGGGCCTGTCGCGGCTCGTCGAGATGGCACGCGCCGAGGGCTGGCTGCCAGGCGCGGGCGACGACGACGCGTTCTGGGCGCAGGATCCCGAGGGATTCGTCGAGGCGCGCATCGACGGCCGGGCGATCGGCGGCGGATCGATCGTCTCCTACGACGGGCGCTACGGTTTCATGGGGTTCTTCCTCGTCGAGACGGCCCACCGCGGGCACGGCGTCGGACACGCGCTCTGGTACGCCCGACGCGACCTCCTGCGCGCGCGGCTCGCGCCAGGCGCCGCGATCGGCATGGCGGCCGTGAGCGCGATGCGTGCGTTCTACGAGCGCGGCGGATTCCACGCCGACCACCTCGAGGTGCGGTTCGCGTGGCAGACGCAGGATTGCGGCGGCCACACCCCCGCCGAGATCGTCGACGCGCGATCGATCCCGTTCGACGCGCTCGCCGCGTTCGACGCCGCGCATTTCCCCGCGCCGCGCCCGCGCTTTCTTGCCGCGTGGATCGCCCCCGCCGCGCGGCACGCGATCGCGTTCGTCGAGCACGGCCGCATCGAGGGCCTCGCCGTCGCGCGCGCGACCGACGGCGGACATCGCGTGGGACCGCTCTTCGCGCGCGACGAACGCGTCGCCGAGTCGCTCCTCGACGAACTCGAACGCCGCCTCGCAGGCTCGACCCTGTTCCTCGACATGCCCGAGTCGAACCCCGCCGCGATCGCCCTCGCGGCGCGCCGCGGCATGCGCGAAGTCTTCCGCTGCACCCGCATGCACCTCGGCCCGTCGCCCGCATTGCCGTGGCAGCGCATCTACGCCGTCACGAGCTTCGAGCTCGGCTGACCGGCGTCGCCGCCCCGATCCCGATCTCCTGCGAGCTCGCCCGGACGGACCGCAGGCCACAGCGGCTTTGGTTGCGGGCGAACAATCGAAGCCCGCGGGCACCGCACACAGTTGGAGGGTCTTGACCATCGGCGCCCAACCTCACGGGACCCTTGCGGCTCAGAGCCGCAGGGTCCCTTCGAGCGCAGATCCGAGCAGCCCCCCGCGTCCCGGCGGAAGGGACGATTTCGGCCTCGGACAGGTTGGCGATGCCAAGCCAAAGACGCCCTGTCGCTTGCGCGACGGTACGCCGAGGGGTGGAACACGGCGCGCAGCCTGCGAGGAAATGTGCGTCCGAGAACAATTCAAGAGCCTGCACAATCGTCTTCAGGAGCCGAGCCTGGAGCGCAAGCCAAGCGCCGCAGTGCGCGACCTTTGCAGAGCCCACGCGGACATCCTGCACCGCCTCCCCCCGCGACCGCAACGAATCTGATCGCATCTTCGCAAAAATTCCACCCACTCTCATTTTGTCTTCCTCTCGGACCGAAGTACTGTCGAGGTTGCTTGATGAGGTAATCGCTCGGATCCGGTTTCCGAGGATTGACCGTCCCACAAGTCCAAGGTTCAGATTTTGGAGGATCGCATGATTCGCGGTAAGTACATGAGCGCCGGCGCAGCGCTGCTCGGGACGCTGCTGGCGGCCTCGGCGTATGGCCAGTGCACCACGGGTACGGGTAACTATGTCCAGAACGATGGCGGCTGCCCCGTGACGGGCACGGCCGACCCCAACGGCGGCTGCAATGTCAGCCCCGTCGCCTTCCAGGCGACCGGCAACCTTTCGACGGCTTCGTCGTCGTTCACCATCAGCGGCACCTGCGGCGCCGACGCGGCTTCGGGCTCGCGCGACATCGACTGGTACTCGTTCACCGTCACCGAGGGTTGCTTCGTCAACATCTCGGTCGCGATGACCGACCCCGCTGCCGCTCCCGCCGGCCAGATCCTCATCTTCTCGGGCAACTTCCTCGCTGACGGAGTCACTCCTGACTGCGATTCGGTCGGTGGCTTCGCCTTCACGACCTGCCCCGCGGCCTACCCCGAGTTCTACGCGGCACCGGGCACCTACATGTGCATCGTGACCACGCAGTTCTCCACCTCGGGTGGCGTTCCCTGCGAGTCGCCGTACCTCGCGACCGTGTCGGCGCGCTTCTCGCAGTTCTCGTCGTGCGGCAACCCCGCTGGCGGCACCTGCGGCGTGGCGACCCCCGCCCAGGCTGGCTGCACCGATGTGGCCTGCTGCGATCGCATCTGCACGATCAACCCGCTCTGCTGCGACATCGCGTGGGACGCCAGCTGCGCCACCGCGGCCCAGCAGCCCACCGCCAACGGCGGCTGCGGCATCTTCGTCTACAACTGCTCGGCTCCTGGCGCGGGCGTTGCCAACGACTGCGCGACCTCGCCGACCGCTGCTGCGATCGACGCGATCGTTGTGTTCGACAACACGAACGCCACGACCGACGGCCCGAACAACGGCCAGTGCGGCTCGGACACCCTCAAGGATGTCTGGTTCGTCACCCAGTCGCCCGCCGACGGCAACATGACCCTGATCTGCAACTCGCCGACCCAGGATGTCGTCCTCTCGGCCTACGGCCTGGGCGCGACCTCGACCGTGGTCGGTGCTGACCTCGCCAACAACTTCCTCGGCTGCGTCGATGTCAACGGCATCGGCGGCGAGGGCGCTGTCCTCCCCGGCGTTGTCGCTGGCCAGTACTACCTCTGGCGCGTGGGTATCTGGGGCAACCCGGCCACCCCCGGCACCGAAGGCACCGCTGGCGCGGGCAATGTCCAGATCACCGTCGAGCGCGTCGTCTACACGACGGGCACCCACGCGGCCGTCTGCGACGCCGCTGGCGCTGGTGTGAACCTCGGCCTCTCGAGCGGCCCGATCGCGGCCACCGCTCCGCAGCGTTGGCTCGCGGTTCCCTTCACGGTCTCTGACCCCGATGGTTCGGGCCCGCAGAACTCGTGGAAGCTCGCCCGCATCTCGCCCGAAGGCTTCCAGCCCGCTGGCACCCTCAACGAGAAGTTCAACTGGATCATCTGGAGCCGCTCGGGCACGACCGTGCCGAACTACGCGGCGAACCAGGTCGCCTCGGGTCAGATCACCTATCCGACCCTCGGCGCCAACGGCGAGGCCGACATCTTCGCGGATCTCGTCCTCCCCGCGGGTGAGTACTACCTGACGGTCTTCGCTTCGGCGGTCGGCAACCCCTGCCGCGCGAGCGACGGCCAGGCGGTGCTCTCGAACTACGCGTGGTTCATCGGTGCACCGAACTCGCCCGTCGTCTTCCCCGATCCCGCCCTCCCGGGTGGCTACTTCCTGTGGCGCTCGAGCGTCCAGTCGGGTAGCGGCCCCGCCAACGAGGTCGTGATCGCCGGTACGACGAACGAGTGCGAAGGCAACACGGCTGCCGCCGGCTTCGTGAAGTACACCGCCCTCAACGGCGTGTACTTCCCCTGCGCCGGTTCGTCGGCTGCGGTGGTCTACTCGCCCGCCCTCAACATCCTGGGCAACCCCTGCCCGGCTTGCGCGACCGACTTCAACGCTGACGGCGTGACGAACGCTGCGGACCTCTCGGTCCTCCTCGGCGCGTGGAACGGCGCGGGTGGCGACCTCAACGGCGACGGCACGACCAATGCCGCCGACCTCTCGATCCTCCTCGGTGGCTGGGGCGCCTGCCCGACCTGCTGATCCCTGGATCAACGCCTTGGGCTGACCAAGGCAGTCCTCTGGACACCCACCGCCCCCTGGCTTCGGCCAGGGGGCGGTTCTTTTTGCCGCTCCCACTTTGCAACGGCGCGCGCTTGACCCCGCTAGGGTGCCTTGCCGATGGAAGGAACCCCATGGAACTGAAGAACCTGCCCGCCGCCTGCCTTCGAATCCTCGCCCCCGTCGCACTGCTGCTGCTTGGCGGCGCCGCGCAGGCCGCCGACACCGTGCGCGTCGACCGCGACGATGTCGAGATCCGCTCCTCGTGCACCATCGAGGTCGTGATCCCGTCGATCCGCGACGAGAACGCCAATGGCGTCATCCGCATCGTCGGCCGCGACGATGGCGAGCGCATCGTGGTCGACCTCGGCGGCGGCAAGCTCGGAGACGAGACCATCGCGCCCTCGGCCCGCGCAGGCATCGGCATCTCGATCTCGGGCCGCAATGTCACGCTGCGCAACGGCCGCGTCGTGGGCTTCAAGGTCGGCGTCTCGGCGAGCGACTGCGACGGCCTCGTCATCGAGGACCTCGACACCAGCGACAACTACGCGCAAGCTCTCCTCTCGAAGCCGTGGGAGGAGAACGCCGCCGACTGGCTGTACCCGCACCGCAACGATGCGGGCGAGTGGGCGGCGCAGCACGGCGCGGGCGTCTCGGTGCGCAACGCGAAGGGCGTCACCCTCCGCCGCATCACGAACCTCCGCACGCAGAACGGCATCCTGCTCGACCGCGTCGCCGACTCGGCGATCTACGACAACGAGTGCTCGTTCCTGTCGGGCTGGGGCATCGCGATGTGGCGCTCGAGCGGCAACAAGGTGTGCCGCAACAGCCTCGATTTCTGCGTGCGCGGCTACTCGCACGGCGTGTACAACCGCGGGCAGGATTCGGCGGGCCTCCTCATGTTCGAGCAGTGCTCCGACAATGTGGTCGCGCTCAACAGCATGACCCACTGCGGCGACGGCGTGTTCGGATTCGCGGGGCGCGAGGCGCTCGGCGAGTCGGCCGCGCCCGCGGGCAGCGCCGCCGACTTCCACAAGGGACGCGGCTCGAACCGCAACCTGTTCGTCGGCAACGACCTGTCGCACAGCGCCGCGCACGGCCTTGAGATGACCTTCTCCTTCGGGAACCGCATCATCGGCAACCGCTTCGACGACAACGCGATCTGCGGCATCTGGGGCGGCTACTCGCGCGACACGATCATCGCCGAGAACACCTTCTCGGCGAACGGCGGCGCGCCCTACGGCGCCGAGCGCGGCGGCATCAACATCGAGCACGGGCAGCGCAACACGATCGTGCGCAACACCTTCTCCGACGAGCCTGCGGGCGTGCGCATCTGGTCCGACGAGGACGCGGGGCTGCGCCGCCTGCCGTGGGCGGCGGCGAACGGCGCCGATGCGAAGGACAATGTGATCGCGGGCAACGCGTTCGCGCGCAACAACACGGCGATCGAACTCGTCGGCGCGAGCGGGACTGCGATGTCGGGCAACACCTTCGAGGGCTGCATCGAGAAGCTCGTCGCGAAGGACTCTCCAGGCACCACGGAGTCCGCTCCTTCGACCGATGTGCCCACGCTGGCGTCGTTGCAGCCGATGCTCGACGGGCTTCCAGGCACGCGCAAGGCCGTCGGCATGCGCGCCGACCTGAACGGCCGCGACCGCATCGTGATGCTCGACCAGGGGCCGTTCGACTGGGTCAAGCCTGTCGTCGTCAACATCAACCGCAACCAGGCGCGCCCCAAGTTCCGCATCTACGGCATCAACGAGGCCGACTCGGTCTCTGTGATCGGCAACGGCCAGATGTTCATCGGGCTCGAGGCCGACAAGCTCACCAGCGAGGTCGCCACCAACACGCCTGGCTTCCTGACCCACTTCAATGTGCAGATGATCGCGAAGAGCCGCCTGTCGAAGGGCATCGGCAAGGGCGTGATCGTGGCCGCCGAATGGCGCACGCGCGTCTTCAACCTCGACGCCGATGGCCTGCAGATTGGCAAGGTCCCGACCGAGGCCGAGTTCCGCGCGCGCGCGGCCGAGGCTCCGATGACGCTCGTCCTGAAGACCATGGACTTCGACTTCGGCATGGAGGGGCCCGAGGAGGCCATTCCCGACCCGAATGTCGAGGGGCTCGGCGTGGGACGCGAGCGCTTCGGCCTGGCGACCGACGCACGCATGGCCGTGCGCCCTGGCCGCTGGCGGATGACCGTCGAGAGCGACGACGGCATGCGCGCCTACATCGACGGCCGCAAGGTCCTCGACCGCTGGGATGTGCACACCTCGGCGGTCGACAGCTACGAGTTCGAGGTCGAGGAGGTCAAGGACATGGACTTCGCCTTCGAGTACTTCGAGGACTCGGGCCCCGCAAAGTTCCGTGTCCGCTTCGAGTACCTCGGCCCGCCTGCGAAGCGCTGAGGCCGGTTTTCCGACAAATCCACGCGGGCCCGGGGCGGGTTTCCCCCCGGGCCCGTTTCTTCTTTTCCCCGCGTCCGCCACTTGGTACGCTTCCCCCATGGTTTGCCCGATGACCCGTTCCGCATGACCTCCTCGACCGCCCAGCGGCCGGGTTGGATGCGTGACGCGGGCAGCGGTGCCTGTTGGCGCCGTCTCTCGTCGAATCACTCTTGGAAATCGTTCGGAGCCGGCGTCGGCTTCTTGGGCGGGCTCGCCAGCGGCGCGAGCCAGATTGCCCGTGGAAACACATTCGAAGCCGCCTTCAGAAGGAACTGAGCCATCTATCCGCCGCGTCGACCGTTCGGAGGCCCCTCGCGTGACCAGCGTGATTTTGGTCCGCGCATCAACGACCGCATCCGCATCACTCCCGTGCGTCTCCTCGACCCCGAGGGAGAGATGCTCGGCGTGGTCGAGCTCGACGAGGCCAAGCGCCGCGCGTACGACCTCGGTCTTGATCTCGTCGAGATCTCGCCCGACAGCCGTCCGCCCGTGTGCAAGATCATGGACTATGGCAAGTTCAAGTACGAGCAGTCGAAGAAGGAGAAGCTGAACAAGGCCAAGAGCAAGGCTTCCGAGATGAAGGAAGTGCGCCTCGGCCGCTCGATGAAGATCGACCCGCACGATGTCGACATCCGCGTCGCGCAGGCCCGCCGCTTCCTCATCGAAGGCCATCGCGTGCAGATCATCCAGAACTTCCGCGGCCGCGAGATGGCGTTCCGCGAGAAGGGCGACATGCGCATGGACGACATCATCCACCGCCTGTCCGACCTCGCGAAGGTCGAGGTGCCGCCGCGCCTGAACGGGCGTCGCATGGGCATGATCCTGGTGCCCGAGAAGCAGAAGATCGAGGTCTACAAGCGCAAGATGGCCGCCGAAGGCAAGCCGATCCTGCCCACGATTCCCGAGCAGCTCGAGAACATGCACGACGACGACGACGAGGACGACGGCGGCGAGGAATGAGCCGCCGAGGGCGCGCGCCAAGAGTCGCCGCGCCGCCCAAGGCCCCCGAACGACCCAAACGAGGCCCCGCCCTGCGCGGGGCCTCGGTGTTTTTCGGTGTTTCGGGCTCCGAGGCCCGCGATGTGGAAAACCCGGGGCGGCGCTTGCATTCTCATTCAGTCGTTTGTATATTCTTCCGTCCGGGTCGCAGGTGCGGCCCTTTCCCAGCAGCCGTGGAAGCCGGCGAGAAAGTCAGGGCCGCTCCGTCGTCCGAGCGAGCGCCCGAAGGTCCGCGTCCCGCGAGGCCGAACAAGTTCCGATCGCGCGGTTCGCACGCCGCATCTGCCCGAGTTCTCCGCATCGAGTCCCCATGAAGTCCCGTCGCCTTGCCACCATCCGCACCCTGATCGCCGCAGGCGGCGTGCACAGCCAGCATGAGCTCGGCCGCCTGCTCGCGCGCGAGGGCATCGAGGCGACGCAGGCGACGAGAGCTCCTGTCGGTCGATGTGGGCGGCACGCTTGTCGTCCTCAAGACGCCGATCGGCCACGGCAACGCGCTCGCCATCGAGCTCGACCGCGCGAACCTCAAGGGCGTGCTCGGCTCGATCGCGGGCGATGACACGATCTTCCTCGCGGCGAGCAGCGATCTTGCCGCGAGGCGCATCGCAAAGAGCATCCGCGAGCTCGCGGGGCTCGACTGAAGCCCGCGCGAGCCCTGCCTTCACCCTTCCCTCCCACGCACCACCTGACAAGGCCCACCGAGTTGACCCGCTCCTTCTCCACCGATCCGATCCGCTGCGCCGTCGTGGGCGCGAGCGGCTACGCAGGCGCCGAACTCCTCGCGATCCTGTCGGCGCACCCCGCCGCCGAGACCGTGGGCCTGTTCGGCTCGTCGCGCAAGGCCGAAGAGGGCGCGCCGACGGCGGCCGATCTCTTCCCGCGTTTCGAGGGCTCTGCGGTCGGCGCGCTGAGGGTCGAGCCGTTCTCGGTGGAGGCCGCGAAGGCGCTCGCGCTCGATGCGATCTTCCTGGCCACGCCGCATGAGCTCTCGCATGAGGTCGCGCAGGCGCTCGTCGAGGCGGGCATCGTGGTGCTCGACCTGTCGGCGGCGTTCCGCCTGTCCGACCGTGCGGTGTTCGAGAAGAACTACGGCTTTGCGCACCAGTTCCCCGCGCTGCTCGCCGAGGCGGCGTACGGGCTCGCCGAGTTCAACGCCGAGGCGATCGCCGACGCGCGCCTCGTGGCGGTGCCGGGGTGCTATCCGACCGCGTCGATCCTGGCGATCCGTCCGCTCGTCGAGGCGGGGCTCGTCGATCTCTCGCGCCCCGCGATCGTCGACGCGACGAGCGGCGTGTCGGGCGCGGGCCGCAAGGCCGAGGTCAAGAGCCTGTTCTGCGAGGTCTCGATGCAGGCGTACGGCGTGTTCAAGCACCGCCACCGCCCCGAGATCGCCGAGCACGCGGGCATCGCCACCATCTTCACGCCGCACCTTGGCTGCTACGACCGCGGCATCCTGGCCACGGTGCATCTCGAGCTGAAGGCGGGCACGACCGAGGCCGATGTGCGCGACGCGTTTGCACGCGCGTACGCGGGCCGTCCGTTCGTGCGCATCCTGAAGTCGGGCCGCTGGCCGAGCGTGGCGACGGTCGAGCGCACGAACTTCTGCGACATCGGCTTCGCGCTCGAAGGCACGCACCTCATCGTCGAGAGCGCGATCGACAACCTCGTGAAGGGCGCCGCCGGGCAGGCCGTGCAGTGCATGAACCTGCGCTTCGGCCTCGAGGAAACCGCGGGATTCCTGCCCGCGGCCGTGGGCGTCGGAGGTGCCGCGTGAGCCGCGGCGTTCCGCATCCATCGAAGGCGGTCGAGATCGCCGCGTCGGCCCCCGCCCCGATTCCCGCCCCGCTCATCGTCAAGATCGGCGGCGCGCTGCTCGAGTCGGCCGACCAGCACCTCGACGCGTTCCGCGGCCTCGTGGCGCTGCATCAGGCGGTGCGCGCGCGCGGCGGCGCGGGCATCGTGCTCGTCCACGGCGGCGGCGCGCAGGTCGACCGCCAGCTCAAGCTCGTCGGCATCGAGACGCCGCGCATCGAGGGCATTCGCGTGACCACGCGAGAGGCGATCGACCAGGTGGTCGGCGTGCTCGCGGGCAGCGCGCACATGCGCCTGCTCGGCATCCTTGCCGCGCAGGGCGCGCGTTGCGTGGGCCTCGGTCTGTCGGACGGCGGGCTGTGCCAGTGCCGCCACACCACGAAGTTCGCGTTCGACGCGGGCGAGGTCGGCGAGATCACGGGCGGCGACGGAACGGTCGCGCACACGCTGCTTTCCGCGGGCTTCATGCCTGTCGTCAACTCGATCGGGCTTTCGGCCGCGGGTGAACCGCTCAATGTGAACGCCGACGAGGCCGCCTGCGCGATCGCACGCGTGGTGGGCGCATCGGGTCTCGTGCTCCTCACCGATGTCGCAGGCGTGCTCGACGCGTCGAAGGCGCTCATCCCCGAGCTCGACGCCGCGCGCATCGAGGCGTTGATCGCCGACGGCACGATCTCGGGCGGCATGATTCCCAAGGTGCGCAACGCGCTCGACGCCGCGGCGCAGGCGGGCTGCCCCGCGACCATCGCCTCGTGGCGCGACCCCGCCGCCATCGCGACAGGCGCGACGGGAACCCGTATCCTTTCCCCCCTTTCGAGCACCGCGCTCGTCTGACCAACCGCGCGGGCACCGCGAAGCCTCTGGAGAGACTGATGGCACGACCTGTCGACTTTTCCATCCTCGAGGGCCTGAAGGGCCGCTCGATCCTGCGCCTGACCGATCTCTCGGCGGGCGAGATCGCGGCGCTGCTCGCCCTCGCGCGCGCGCTCAAGGCCGATTATGCGGCGTTCCAGGGGGCGCTCGCCCAGCGCGCGCTCGTGATGCTGTTCGAGAAGCCGTCGCTGCGCACGCGCGTGTCGTTCGAGATCGGCTTCCAGAAGCTCGGCGGATGCGTGTCGTTCCTCGACCACCGCAACGAGCGGATCGGCGCGCGCGAGCCCGTGGGCGACTACGGGCGCAACCTCGAGCGCTGGGCCGACGCGATCGTGGCGCGCGTGTTCGCGCACGACACGCTGACGGCGCTGCGCGCGAACTGCCGCGTGCCGATCGTGAATGCGCTGAGCGAGATCGCGCACCCCTGCCAGGCGCTCGCCGACGCACAGACCATCGTCGAGCACGGCATCGCGCTCGAGCGCTGCCACCTCGCGTGGCTCGGCGACGGCAACAATGTGTGCCTCTCGCTCATGGAGCTCGCCGCGCTGACGGGTGGCCGCATGACGGTGGTCACGCCGCCGTCGCACCGACCCTGCCCCGTGCTGACGGCCGAGATCGAGGCTATCGCCGCGAAGACGGGTGCGTCGATCGTGCTCGCCGACGACCCCGCCGCCATCCGCGGCGCCGACGCCGTCTACACCGACGCATGGATCTCGATGGGCCAGCAGGACTGCCCCGAGAAGATCGCCTCGCTCCGCCGCCTTACCGTGACGCCCGAAGTGATGGCGATCGCAGGCCCGCGCGCCAAGTTCATGCACTGCCTGCCCGCCCACCGCGGCGAGGAGGTCGTCGACGCCGTGATCGACGGCACGAACTCGGTGATCTACGACCAGGCGGAGAACCGCATGCACGCGCAGAACGCGCTGCTCCTCGCGCTTCTCGGCGCGCTTCCTCCGAACGGCTCCGCGCGCTCGGTGCGCCGCGAGCCCGCCACCACGAATGCCTGACGCGCACCGCGCGTCGTTGCCAGACTCCGCACCCCTTCTGAAAGCACGAACAGAAACATGAGCCAGACCAAGAAGCCCACCCGCGTGTGCGTCGCCTACTCAGGCGGCCTCGACACCTCCTGCATCATTCCGTGGCTCGTCGAGACCTACGGCTGCGAAGTCATCGCCTGCGTGGCCGATGTGGGCCAGGGCGCGCGCGAGCTCGAGGGCATCGAGGAGAAGGCGATCCGCACGGGCGCGAAGTCTTGCCATGTCGTCGACCTGAAGAAGCAGTTCATGGAGGAGTTCGTCTTCCCCATGTGCATCTCGGGCTCGGTGTACGAGGGCCGCTACCTGATGGGCACCTCGATCGCGCGGCCGATCATCGCGCGTGCGCAGGTCGAGGTCGCGCTCGCGACGGGCTGCGACGCGCTCTGCCACGGCTGCACGGGCAAGGGCAACGACCAGGTGCGCTTCGAGTCGACCTACGCGTCGCTCGCGCCGCAGCTGCCCGTGATCGCGCCGTGGCGCATCTGGAACCTGAAGAGCCGCGAGGCGATGCTCGCGTACCTCAAGGAGCGCAACATCCCCTGCGCGGCGAGCGCCGAGAAGATCTACTCGCGCGACGCCAACATGTGGCACATCTCGCACGAGGGCGGCGAGCTCGAGGATCCGTGGAACGCGCCGCCCGAGGATGTGTGGATGATCTCGGTCAGCCCGAAGGACGCGCCCGACGCGTTCGAGGACGCGATGCTCACCTTCTCGAAGGGCCGCCCGACGCACCTGAACGGGAAGGCGATGGACCCCGTGTCGCTCCTGACCGAGCTCAACAAGATCGGCGGGCGCAACGGCGTCGGCCGCGTCGACATCTGCGAGAACCGCCTCGTGGGCATGAAGAGCCGCGGCGTGTACGAGACGCCAGGTGGCACGATCCTCATGGAGGCGGTGCGCGGGCTCGAGCAGCTCGTGCTCGACCGCGAGACGCTGCACTTCCGCGAGAAGCTGGCGCTCGACTTCGCGAAGATCATCTACAACGGCACCTGGTTCAGCCCGACGCGCGAGGCGATGTGGGCCTCGTTCGAGGCGATCGCCCAGGTCCTCGACGGCGATGTCGTCGTGCGCTGCTACAAGGGCCGCGCCGAGGCGGTGAAGCGCCGCTCGCCAAACTCGCTCTTCCACCACGGCTTCGCCACCTTCGGCGAGGACGAGGTCTACGACCACAAGCACAGCGAGGGCTTCATCCGTCTCTTCAGCCTGCCGCTGCGCATCCGCGCGCTGCTCGGGCTGAACCCCGACGCGACGAAGATCGCTGGTGCGGCGAAGGCCTCGGGCAGCGCGACCCACGCCGCGAAGCAGCACTCCTGAACGCATCGACATGACCTGGCCCCGCGCCCCTGACCGGGCGCGGGGCCCTTCCGACAGACGCACTCCGACCAAAGGCAGAACCCGATGTCCACCGCGATCTGGGCAGGCCGCCTCGAGGGCAAGGCCGACGACCTCTTCCGCGAATTCAACGACTCGCTTCCCTTCGACCGCGCGCTGGTGCGCGAGGACATCGAGGGGTCCGTGGCATGGTCGAAGGCGATCATGCGCGCGGGCGTGATCGGCGCCGACGAGCAGCGCGAGATCGAGGCGGCGCTCGGCGAGATCCTTACGCTTGCGCAGGAAGACCCGTCGTCGATCCTCGACGCCGAGGACGAGGATGTGCACTCGTGGGTCGAGCGACAGCTGATCGCCCGCGTCGGCGACCTCGGCAAGAAGCTGCATACGGGCCGCAGCCGCAACGACCAGGTCGCGACCGATCTCCGCCTGTGGACCGCGCGGCAGCTGAAGCTGCGCCAGAGCGAGCTCAGGGCCGCGATGAACGCGCTCGTCGACCTCGCCGAGCGCGAGAAGACCACGCCGTTCCCAGGCTACACGCACCTGCAGCGCGCGCAGCCGATCCTGTTCGCGCACTGGTGCCTCGCGTATGTCGAGATGTTCCGCCGCGATCTCGAGCGAATCACCGACTGCCTGAAGCGCGTGCGCCTGTCGCCGCTCGGCTCAGGCGCGCTCGCGGGCACGGCGTACCCGATCGACCGCGAGCTGCTCGCGAAGGACCTCGGGTTCCGCGCACCGACATCCAACTCGCTCGACGCGGTCAGCGACCGCGACTTCGTCATCGAGACGCTCTCCGCGTGCGCGCTGTGCGCGGTGCACCTCTCGCGATTCGCAGAGGACCTGATCTTCTACTCGACGAGCGAGGCATCGCTCGTCGAGCTGCCCGACGCGTTCACCTCGGGCAGCTCGCTGATGCCGCAGAAGAAGAACCCCGACGCGCTCGAGCTCTTCCGCGGGAAGACGGGCCGCCAGATCGGCAACCTCGTCACGCTGCTCGTCACGGTGAAGGGCCTCCCGATGGCCTACAACAAGGACCTGCAGGAGGACAAGGAGCCGCTCTTCGACGCGATGCGGCAGCTGTCGATGTGCCTTCGCGTGCTGCCGCCGATGGTCGCGGGCATCAAGGTGAACCGCGAGAACGCGCTCGTCGCGGCCGCCGAGGGCTACACCAACGCGACCGATCTCGCCGACTACCTCGTGCGGCTCGGCGTGCCGTTCCGCGAGGCGCACCATCAGGCGGGCCGCCTGGTGCGCAAGGCGATCGAGGCGCACTCGTCGCTCGAGGAACTGCCGATCGAAGTGATCCGCGAGCAGGCGCCGCGCGCGAACAGCGACATCTACACCCAGCTCACCGTCAGCGCCACGCTCGAGAAGCGCGGCGTGACGGGCGGGACGGGACCGAAGGCGGTCGAGAGCGCGATCGAGCGCGTTCGCCGCATGCTGCGCGAACGCGCGGTGCCTGCGGGAAGCGGCGAGGTCGAGTTCCGCCAGGCGCGGATGGACGACCTCGACGCGATCGTCCATCTTGTCGACTACTGGGCGCAGCATGGGGAGAACCTGCCCCGCTCGCGCGAGGACATCATGAAGGCGATCCTCGACTTCGGCGTCGCGGTGATCGACGGGCGCGTGGTCGGATGCGCGGCGCTGTGGATCTACAACCCCGATCTCGCGGAGATCCGCTCGCTCGGCGTCCATACGGAATTCCAGGGCCGCGGCATCGGCCAAGGCCTCGTGCGGCACTTCCAGCAGGTCGCGGGACAGCTCCACATCGACCGCCTGTTCGTGCTGACGCGGGCTCCCGATTTCTTCGAGAAGTGCGGCTTCCGCAAGGTCTCGATCAACTCCCTGCCCGAGAAGGTGCTCAAGGACTGCTCGAGTTGCCCGAAGAACACCAACTGCGACGAGATCGCGCTCGTGCACGACACCGTGCTTCCCGACGCGAAGTGAGCAAGCCCCGATGAGCACCAGCACCACCACCGCCGCTTCCGACGCCGTCTCGAACGCAAGCCTCGACTGGCCGCGTGGATTCCGCGCGTCGGTGGGCGCCGCCGCGATCAAGAAGGCGCACCGCGACGATCTCGCGCTGCTCACGATGCCCTCGGGCGCCACCGCTGCGGCCATCTTCACCCGCAACCTGTTCGCGGCGGCTCCCATCGAGGTCTCGCGCAGGCACCTTCGCGACTCGAAGGGCCACGCCTCGGCGCTCATCCTGAACTCGGGCTGTGCGAACGCCGCCACGGGCCCGCGCGGCCTGGCGAGCGCCGTCGAATGCGTCGACCTCGTGTCCCTCGCGCTCGGTTGCGCCGCCGAGGCGGTGCTCGTGAACTCGACGGGCGTGATCGGTGTGCAGCTTCCCATGGAGCGGATCGCGCCCGAGATCCCGCACATGGTCGCGCGGCTCTCCGAGAGCGCCGACGGCGGCCCGCTCGAGCCCTTCGCGCGGGCGATCATGACGACCGACACGAAGCCCAAGATGAGTTCGCGCGCGGTTCAGTGCGGCGACGGCCGCACCGTGCGCGTCTCGGGCGTCGCCAAGGGGGCAGGCATGATCCGCCCCGACATGGCGACGATGATCTCGGTACTCGCCACCGACGCCGAGGTCGACGCGCGCACGCTCGACCGTATCCTGCGCCGTGCGGCCGATGCGAGCTACCACCGCATCTCGGTCGATGGCGACACCTCGACGAACGACTCGGTGTTCGCCTTCGCCTCGGGCGCCGCCGGGCCGTGCGACGAGCAGGCGCTTGCGCAGGCCTTCCGCGAGGTCGCCTGCGACCTTGCGCGCATGATCGTCTGCGATGGCGAGGGCTTCGAGCGCTCGCTGCGCGTGCGCGTGACGGGCGCGGCGACCAAGGCCGACGCGCTGAAGGTCGCCGAGACGGTCGCGTCGAGCCTGCTTGTCCGCACCGCGATCACCGGTGGCGACCCGAACTGGGGACGCATCGTGGCCGCCGCAGGCCGTGCCGGCGTGGCCTTCCGTCCAAGCGACCTGCGCCTCACCGTGGGCGGCATCGAGATCTTCGCCGACGGCCAGCCGCTTCACGCCGACAAGGATGCGGTGCGCGCGGTCTTCAACGGCTCGCATGTCGATGTCGAGCTGTCGCTCGGTGCGACCGAGGGCGAGGCCGCGGAGACGAACTCCGACGAGTTCCTTTCGTGCGGACTCACCACCGAGTATGTGCGGCTGAACGCCGACTACACGACCTGAGTCGTGCGCGCTTGCGCCGCAAGGAGCGTGGCTGTGCCGCGGTTCCGCGGCTACGGCGTCTACCCCATTCCGCGGGTTCGACGGCGTCGATTGTTCAATTTTCGGCGCGCTTCCACGGGTCGTTGGATCGCCACGACCCGCAAGCCGACTTGCTCGGTCGACCGCACCACTTCGTGGATCCAGCCGCCATGCCGACTTCGACGAGCCCCTCGCACCAACCCCCGCTCTCCCGCCGCACCGATTCGATCGGGATACGGACCTTCGTCGGCACCATTACCGCCATCATCGCGACCAGCGTCGCGATCGGCTATGCGTCCACGCGGCTCGCCTCGGACTCGCTTGTCGAGGGTCGCCGCGAGGCGTTCGCGGCCACGCTCGAGGCACGCGCCGCGAGTCTCGAAGGCTACCTCGCGACCCTTCGCGGTCATGTGACCACGCTGGCGACGGACCCGTCGACCACCACGGCGGTCGAGGCCTTCACCGAGGCCTTCGCCCAGGTGGGGACCAGCGGCGCGACCAGCGCCGAGGCCGCGCGCGCGCGCATCGCCGCACACCACGACGAACACCGCACGCTGCAGGACGCCTACATCGTCGCGAACCCGAACCCGATCGGCTCGAAGCACCTGCTCGAGGCCTCGACCGCGGGTCTCGCCTACGACGAGGTGCACGCGCGCGAACATCCGCGCTTCCGCACCGCGCTCGAGGCGTTCGGCTACTACGACATCTTCCTCTTCGACGCACAGGGCCATGCGGTCTACACCGTGTTCAAGGAGTCGGACTTCGCGACCTCGATGCGCGAAGGGCCGTTCGCAGGCTCGAACCTCGCGCGGCTCGTGCGGCAGGTGCTCGACGCGGGTGGCAACGCGCAGGCATGCGACTTCGCGTCGTACACGCCGAGCTACGGGGCGCAGGCGGGCTTCATCGCGGCGCCCGTGATGCGCGACGGCAAGATCGTCGGCGCACTGGCGGTGCAGGTCCCCATCGACCGCATCGACGCGATGTGCGGCCTGGCGGCAGGGCTTGGCGAGTCGGGCGAGGTGGTGCTCGTCGGTGCCGACGGACGGCTCCGTTCGAACAGCCGGCTCTCCGAGACGCCGACCGTGGGCACCGCGTCGGTGCTTGCCGAGGTCGCGAAGCGCGCGGCGGGCGGCGAGTCGGGCAGCACCACGACCGATGCGGCGGGCACGCCCACGCTCACAGCGTTCCAGCCCTTCGATTTCCTCGGTCAGAAGTGGGCGATCCTCGGAACGATCGACATGAACGAGGTGCTTGCACCCGTGCGGACGCTGCAATGGTGGATCGTTGGCGTGGCGGCGCTCAGCGTGACGGTGGTGTCGCTTGTCGCGCTGCCGGTCGCCCGCTCGATCTCGCGGCGTGCGCGCAGCGTGGTCGATGGGCTCGGGCGCGTGGCTGCAGGAGATCTCTCGACCGAACTCGAGGTGGTGGCCCGCGACGAGTTCGCGGCGATCGCCGTGCGGTGCAACGAGGTGATCCGCGGACTGCGGACCTCGATCGACTCGGTGCGCCACGGCGCCGATCGCCTCGGCAGCGAGGCAGGCACCCTGACCCACGCGAGCGAGTCGCTTGCGACGGTCGCCAGCGGACAAGCCGCAAGTATCGAGGAGATGTCGGCAGCCGTCACCGAGCTTCGCGAACAGACGCAGCGCACCGCCGAGCAGAGCAGGCGCGCGCGCGACACCACGCGGTCGAGCGACCGCGAGGCGAACGAGGCACGATCGGCCGTGCAGGCGCTCGAGCGCTCGATGGGCGACATCGATCGCGCCGCGGCGGAGATCGGCCAGATCGTCCGCGTGATCGACGAGATCGCGTTCCAGACCAACCTGCTGGCGCTCAACGCGGCCGTCGAGGCGGCCCGCGCGGGCGAAGCGGGCCGCGGGTTCGCGGTCGTCGCACAGGAAGTCCGCGCGCTGGCCACGCGTTCGGGCGAGGCCGCGCGCAAGACGACGGAACTCGTCGATTCGGCGGTCGAGCGCGTCGGACGCGGCGTCGGCTACTCGCAGACCGTGCGCACGACGCTCGACCGGATCCTCGACAGCTCCACCGAGGTGGCGACGGCCGTGCAGTGGATCGCGAACGCGCAGGACGAGCAGCTGTCGGGCATCACCCAGCTCGATCAGGGCATTGCCGAGATCTCGCGGACCACGCAGGAGGCCGCCGGGCAGAGCGAGCAGGTCGCATCGACCGCCAAGGAGAGCGCGACCGAGGTCGAGGCGCTCCGCAGCAGCGTGGCGCGCTTCCGCATCGAGTGAACGCGGCGCCTAGGCGAACTGCCGCAGGAAGCGCGCGTCGTTCTCGAACAGCAGGCGGATGTCGCCGATCCCGTACTTGCGCATCGCGACGCGCTCGATGCCGAGGCCGAAGGCGAAGCCCGTCCACTCCTCGGGGTCGATGCCGACCGCGCGGAACACATTCGGGTCGACCATGCCGCAGCCGCCGAGCTCGATCCACTTCCACTCGGGCTTGCCGTTGCGGATGATCTTCATCTTCATGTCGAGCTCGGCCGACGGCTCGGTGAACGGGAAGAAGCTCGGGCGCAGCCGCACCTCGGCCTCGGGGCCGAAGAACGCCTTGGCGAACTGGACGAGGGTCGTCTTGAGGTCGACCATCGACACATGGCGGTCGATGTACAGGCCCTCGACCTGGTGGAACATCGAATAGTGCGTCGCATCGTGCGCGTCGGGGCGGTACACGCGTCCGATGGCGCAGATCTTGAGCGGCGGCTTCATGGTCTCCATCGCGCGGATCTGCACGGTCGAGGTCTGGGTGCGCAGCAGGAGCTTGCCCGCGACCTCACCGCCGAGGAAGAAGTTGTCGGCGGGTCCGCGCGCGGGGTGGCTCTCGGGGATGTTGAGCGCGTTGAAGTTGTGCCACTCGTCCTCGAGCTCGGGGCCGTCGGCCACCGAGAATCCCATGCGGCCGAGGACCTCGACGATGCCGTCGATCGTCTTCGCGACGACATGGCGCGCGCCCTCGCCCATCGGGAGGCCGGGTTCGGTGACATCGACGAGCGGGCCCTTGGGCACCGCGGCGAACGCATCCTTGCGCGCGTTGAACACGCCCTCGATCGCGGCCTTGACCTCG
This sequence comes from Planctomycetaceae bacterium, assembly GCA_021297815.1. Taxonomy (GTDB): domain Bacteria; phylum Planctomycetota; class Phycisphaerae; order Phycisphaerales; family SM1A02; genus QWPT01. The sequence continues at coordinate 9,411 of JAJTGK010000064.1, read as the reverse complement.
TTCACACGCTTGCCGACCGCAGGCTTCTGGTCCTTGGGAACGGTCTTCAGCGCGTCCATGGCGGCGCGCAGGCGGCCATTGGCGCCCAGCCAGCGCACGCGGAAGGCCTCGAGGGCCGCCGCATCGGCGACCGTCGCGAGTTCGGAGATGGCCTCCTGCTCCATGGAGTCGAGTTCGGCAAGCATTCCGATACTCTAACGAGTGGAAGAATGCCGTTCCCGCGGGGCAATCGGGCCTCAAGGCGAGGCGTTCGTCGGTCCGATGCGCGGCACGAAACCCTCCCTGCAGTTCTGGCCCGTCGCCCTCCGAGCGTGTGTCCCCACGCTAACGCTGGCACTGCTTGCTGCGTGCGCACCGACTGCTGAGCCTGCAGCGGCGCGCGCCTCGGCGGACGCTACCACTGCAGCTGCCTCGGCCGAGGGCGCCGTCGCGGCCACCGCCACGCCACCCTCCGAACCGTCGGCCGCCTCCACGGCGGCTGTGTCCGAGGACGCCGCGCTTCTCGACGCCTGCCGCGCCGCGAGCGCCTACTCGCTGAGGCACGACGGCGACTTCATGCTCGTCATGCGCGGCGGCGAGGTGCTCTTCGAAGAGGGCCGCGCGCCGTACACGAAGCGCACGCCGCACGCACTCGCGAGCGGCAGCAAGAGCTTCTGCGGCATCGCGGCGGCACTCGCGGTCGGAGACGGGCTGCTCGACCTCGACGAACGGGTCTCGGACACGATCCAAGAGTGGCGCGACGATCCGAAGCGGCGCGAGATCACCGTGCGCCAGCTGCTCTCGCTTGCGGCAGGCCTCGAGTCGCTCGGAGCGAAGATCGACAACCCGCGCAACGCCAAGGCGGCGGGCATCAGCGACCGCGCGGCCGCCTCCGTCGCTGCGCGGCTGCTCGCCGAGCCGGGGAGCAGGTTCATCTACGGCCCGAGTTCGTTCTATGTCTTCGGGGAATTGATGAAGCGGAAGCTGCGGGCCTCGGGCGCCCCCGACGGCGACATGGCCGACTACCTGAAGCGCCGCATCTTCACGCCGCTCGGCATCGCGCCCGTGGTGATGCGTGACGAGACTGACAACCCGAACTTCGCGGGGGGCGTGCGGCTGTGCGCCGAGGATTGGGCCCGATTCGGCCTGTTCGTCCTGGATGGTGGCCGCTGGAACGGCATGCCGTTGGTCGATCCGAAGGTGCTTGCCGAGGTGCTCTCGCCGCACGGACCGAACCCCCGCTACGGGCTGAGCTGGTGGCTTCTGCGTGGCGGTGCCGACGGTGCGAACCCCGAGGACGAGCTTGCGCCCGCGATCGCCGCCGAGCGCCTCGCGCCCGAGGAGTCGGACGGCCTCGTACGGCGCGCCATCCGCGAGCGGCTGGCCTCCGCCGCGCGCGACCGCGCCGAAGACGCCCAGGCGCGGGCGAGCACCTTGGTCGAACAGCCGATCGACGGCTTCATGGCCGCGGGAAAGGGCAAGCAGCGGCTCTATGTGCTGCCTGCGCAAGGGCTCGTCATCGTGCGGTTCGGCCTGCTGACAGGCAGCGAGGGCTTCCACGATGCGGAGTTCCTCGGTCGTATCGTTCCTGTAGCATCGACGCGCTAGTCGATGCCGCGACCACTTGCGTTCGATCACATGCCGAAGTGCGGCGGGTCTTCGTTTACGGAGTACCTGCGGAGGTTCTACGCCGCGGACCAGACGCTGGAGCTCGACGGAGGCAACAACGCGGCGATCGTGGAGGCGTTTGCGAAGCGCTCCGAAACCGAGCGCATGCGGATCGAGCTTGTCATCGGGCACGCCGCGCGCGACGCTTTCCCGTGCACGCGGCAGGATGCCGTGCGTGTGACTTGCTTCCGCGAGCCTGCGGAGCGGCTTGTGTCGCTGTTCCAATACACGCGTCGCGAGAAGATGCATCCACGCCATCGCGCCGTAAGCGATGCGAACATGGACTTCGACACCTTCCTGACGAGTGGCGTCACTCCCGAGACTCGCAACTACTACTGCTACCAGCTCTCGCGGATCCCCCGCGACGAGATCGACCGCGACCCAGACGCGGCGGTCGATGCTGCAATCGATTTCCTGGCACGCGAGTTCGATGTCGTCGGCTTCCTCGACCGCTTCGAGGCCTTCGCAGGCGCCGTGCGGCGCGCCGCGCGCCTCTACCGCGGTCTCGAGCGCTGGCGCGACATGCTCGGGCTCCTCGGCCCCGTCGAGCTCGGGCAGTCGAATCGCGCGCCCGAGCGCTCGGACTCCACGGCGCTGCCCGCATCGACGCGCGACCTCATCGCGCGCTTGAACGCCGCCGACATGCGCTTCTACGCTCGCCTGCATGCGATGGCCGGCCAGCGGCTCGCGGGCGGGCGGTGCCTCGTGGTGTGACGACGCAAAAAGACCGCCGCCCCGACGAATCGGGGCGGCGGAAAGCGATCAAAGCAGCGCGAACAGGTCCGCGCGACGGAGGATCAGGCCTCGGCCTTCGCCTCGCCCGCGGTCGCCCCACCGGCCTTGCGACGCTCCGCGGCGAACGCGGTGCGCTTGTCGGCGGTGCGGCGGCGGTTCGAACGGCGACCGCTGACCTGCGGACCGTCCTCCTTGCCGACGAGCTGAAGAATGACCAGATCCGACTGGTCGCCCACGCGGCGCTTGTCGAGCTTCACGATGCGGGTGTAGCCACCCGCACGCTCGGCGTAGAGCGGCGCGACGCGCGACATCAGGTGCTGCACGAGGCGCGGCGCCTTGCGGAGCTCGCCGTAGCGGTTGAACTCGATCGCATCCTTGGCGGGAAGATCCCACAGCGGGTGCGAGGCCTTCTTCTCCTCGTTGACATTGTCGTCAGCGACCCACGCGAAGACCGCGCGGTCGTTGATGCGCGAGGCGATGGCGCGGCGGCTTGCAAGCCCCGAGCGCTTCGCCATCGTGATCAGCTTCTCGACGAACGGCTGGACAGCCTTCGCCTTGGGAAGCGTGGTCTCGATCTGGCCGTGCTCGAAGAGACCGGCCGCGAGGTTGCGGAGCATGGCGCGACGGTGGTCTTCCTTCACGCAGAGCTGCTTGCCAAATACTCGGTGACGCATGACTCGTTCCTATCTGGGCGCGGCCCTCTCGGCCTGGCCCGCATTCTCTCGATTCACCCGCGCGGCACTCCGCGCGGGAACTCACGATCCAACTGCCGGCGGCGATCAGCCGTTCAGCAGCCCGTCCGGGACGGGGTAGCCAAGGTGGAGCCCGAGCTTCTCGAGCTCCTGCTTCACTTCGCGCAGCGAGGTCTTGCCGAAGCTGCGCACGCCGAGCAGGTCGTCCTCGCTCCGCTGCACGAGCTCGCCGACCGTACGGATCTTGGCGGTCTCAAGGCAGTTCGAGGCGCGCACGCTGAGCTCGAGCTCGCTGACGGGCGCCCGCAGCTTGCGGATGATCTCGTCATCCTGCTCGTTCGACGCGGCGACCTCGTCGGACACCTGCGTCATGCCCAGCTCGTCGAACTGGACGAACGGGTTGAGGTGCTTGCGAAGGATCTTCGCGCCCTCGACCAGCGCCATCTCGGGGGTGACGGTGCCGTTGGTCCAGATGTCGAGGATGAGCTTCTGGTAGTTCGTCTGCTGACCGAGACGGGTGTCCTCGGTCGAGAAGCGCACGCGCTGCACGGGCGAGAAGATCGCGTCGATCGGAATCTCGCCGACGACCTGATCCTTGCCTTCGATGCCGTCCTTCGCGATCTGCTCGCTCGCGGGCAGGTAGCCACGGCCCTTCTCGACGGTGAACTCGACATCGAAGTCGATCTTGTCGGTCAGGGTGGCGATGACCTTGTCGGGGTTGAGGATCTGGATCGACGCATCGCACTCGATGAGCTCGGCGGTGACATCGCCTGGGCCCTCGGCCGAGAGGCGCATCGTCTTCGGGCCGTCGCCGTCCATCGCGATGACGACGCCCTTGATGTTCAGGATGATGTCGACGACATCCTCGAGCACGCCCGGGATCGTCGAGAACTCGTGGGTGACGCCCTTGATCTTCACCTTCGTGATCGCCGCGCCCTCGATGGCCGAGAGCAGCACGCGACGGAGGCTGTTGCCGACGGTGGTGCCGAAGCCCGGCTCAAACGGCTCCGCCGTGAAACGGGCGAAGGTCTGGGTGCGGCTCCGCTGATCGACCTGGACGGATGCGGGAAGGTCGAGCCCGCGCCAACTGAGATGCATCACATTCGCTCCATTGCCCACAGGGGGCGTTCCGGCAGGCCTGTGCAGGCGCAAGCGCCTGGCTCGAGACTCCCTGCGCCTGTCGGGCGGCCCGCTCCTGCCGGAAGACGGGTGCCCTGCTGTGCGCAGGAGCAACTTGGTTTACTCGACGCGGGCGCACCCGATGGGCGCGGCCTGCGTCCACTTCACGGCCGCGTCAGACGCGGCGCTTCTTCGGGGGACGGCAGCCGTTGAACGGGATCGCGGTGTGATCCTCGATCGCGGTGACCTTGAGGCCGTTGGCCTGCAGCGCGGTGATCGCGCTTTCGCGGCCCGGACCTGGGCCCTTCACGCGAACCTCGACCTCCTTGAGGCCGACGCGCTTCGCCTTGCCGACCGCCTTCTCCGAGGCGCGGCTTGCCGCGAACGGAGTCGACTTGCGGGCGCCCTTGAAGCCGACCGTGCCGGCCGAGTCCCACGAGATGGTCTCGCCGCTCGTGTCGGTGATGGTCACAAGGGTGTTGTTGAAGGTCGCGTTCACATGCACGATGCCTCGCGTCACGTTCTTGCGGACCTTCTTCTTCGTCGAACCTGCTGATGCCGGGGTTGGCGTGTTCATCGTCGTATCTCTGCTTGTCTTTCTCTGCCGTGTCGGACGGTTCTAGGCACTGGCTTCGGAGCGCCGTCAGGCGGCGCGACCGAAGACCTCCGTGGGCCGCGGCGCGCCAAAGGCGCCCGTGGCCGCAAGGATCAGCCCTTCACGCCCTTCTTGCCGGCGACGGTCTTCTTCTTGCCCTTGCGGGTACGGGAGTTCGAGCGCGTGCGCTGTCCGTGGACAGGCAACGACCTGCGGTGACGGTCGCCGCGGTAGCTCTTGATGTCCTTCAGGCGCTGGATGTCCTGCTGGATCTGACGACGCAGCGCACCCTCGACCACGATCTTCGCGTCGATGATGCCCGCGATCTGGGCGATCTGCTGCTCCTTGAGCTCGTTGGTGCGAGTCTCGGGGTCGATGCCAACTTCGCGCAGGATTTCGAGCGCGACCTTGGGACCGATGCCAAAGATGTAGCGCAGCGAGACGCCGATCTTCTTCTTGTCAGGGATGTCGATACCAGCGATACGAGGCATTTCAGGCTCCGTCAAAGCCGCGGGTCATGCGGCTGGACCCCTCGGGGTCGACCGAGGGGGAATGGGACATGGTAGCGGAATCTCCGCCGAAATCAGCCCTGGCGCTGCTTGAGCCGGGGATTCTTCTTGTTGATCACGAAGCGCTTGCCCTTGCGGACAACGATCTGGCAATCGCGGGTGCGGCGCTTGATGCTTGAGCGAACCTTCATGGCGTTCTCCTAAGTCTCACGGTCGTCTGGCGAGCGGCTCCCGTTGGGGAGGCGCGTGTCTTGCGAGGTTCTCGGCCTGGTCTCAGAACCGATAGACGATGCGGCCCTTGGTCATGTCGTACGGGCTCATCTCCACGGTCACCTTGTCGCCGGGAAGGATGCGGATGAAGAACTTCCGCATCTTGCCGCTGACGTGGGCCAGGATCTCCTGGTCGTTCTGGAGCCGCACCTTGAACATCGCGTTCGGCAGCGCCTCCGTCACTTCCGCGTCGAGCGTAATCTTGTCTTCCTTGGCCATCTTCGGTGCAGACCTTGCGTTCTCGGTGTTTCTCTTCTGGGGTGACTGACTGGATCAGCCGGCGCGGCGCAGGGCCGCGGCGGCAACGGTGTTGTTCGATGGGGTGAGCACGGTCGCGCCGAGGCGGCCGACCGCGATCGTGTGCTCGAAGTGGCAGCTGCGCGCGCCAGAGTCGACGCGGACGGTCCAGCCGTCGCTCGAAAGCGTGGCGCGTGGGCCGACAAGCTCGCCACGCTCGTTCCGCGAGGGGCGCTCCGACACGATCATGGGCTCGATCGCGAGCACCATGCCCGGGCGCAGCGTGAAGTCGCCGTTCTCGAGGTACGCGGCGTTGAGCGCGCACGGAACCTGCGGGGCTTCATGCAGTTCGCGGCCGATGCCATGGCCGACGAAGTCGACGGCGACGGCGAAGCCTGCATCGCTGGCGATCGCCTCGACGGTTCGCGCGACATCGCTCCAGCGACGGCCGGGAACCACCATGCCGACAGCGGCATCGAGCATGCGCTCGCCACACGCGAGGAGTCGCATCGATTCAGCGTCGATCGTGCCGACCCCGACCGTGGTGGCGCAGTCCGCGCACCAGCCGTCGAGACGCACGCCGACATCGATCGCGACCACATCGCCCTCGCACACGACCCGCGCGCCAGGCACGCCGTGCACGAGCTCTTCGTTCACGCTGATGCAGGTGACCGCGGGATACGCGTTGCGCTCGACCGATGCGCGGCCTGCACCGCGGTATCCGAGGAAGAGCGCCTCTCCCCCGCCATCGACGATCACCGCGCGCGCGGCACGATCGATGTCGGCGGTCGTGCAGCCCGCAACGCAGGCCGAGCGGGCGGCCTCGAGCGCACGGGCAGCGAGTTCGCCGGCCTTCGCGATCGCAACGATCTCCTCGACCGACCGCAGCGCGACCACAGGGCGCGGCGACACGGCGCGCTTGCCCTCGCGGGCACGCGCGCCGTTCGTGAGGGCGATGGTCGAATCGCCGCGGTTCATGTCAGCCTTGCCTACTCCGGATGCGCGGAGCCTTGGGGTCGTTGGGACCGTCGGCGAGGAAGCCCGAGTAGTTGCGCATGAGGAGGTTCGCCTCGATGCGCTGGATCAGGTCGAGTCCGACGCTCACCACGATGAGCAGGCCCGTGCCGCCGAGGAACTGCGAGACATTCGGAGGAATGCCCATGCTGTACGACACCACGGTCGGGATGATCGCGATCGCCGCGAGGAAGCCCGCGCCCACATAGGTGATGCGCTCCATCACGGTCTCGAGGTACTCCGCGGTGCGCGGACCCGGGCGGTAGCCAGGGATGAACGAGCCATGCTGCTTCAGCTGCTTCGACATCTCGTCGGGGCTGAACTGCACGGTCGTCCAGAAGTAGCTGAAGAAGAAGATCAGGACGATCTCGAGGAAGATGTACGGGAACTGACCCATCTGCACATTCGCGGCGAGGAAGCTCGTCGTCGACTGCATCCAGTCGGGCCAGTTGCCAGCGACCGCGCGGGCCTGGAGCCACGCGAAGATGCTGGAGGGGAAGATCATCAGGGAGCTGGCGAACACGATGGGCATGACGCCCGCGTGGTTGAGGCGCAGCGGCAGATACTGGCGCTGGCCGCCGTACACGCGACGACCGCGGGTGTGCTTCGCCTGCTGGATCGGAATGCGGCGCTGCGCCACGGTGATGATCACCGCGCCCGCGACCACGAACACGAAGCCTCCGATGAGCAGGATCAGGCCGATGGGGCTGAGCTTGCCCGGCTCGGTCTGGATCGACCACTGGAAGTTGTCGACCACCCACGAGATCGCATCGGGCATGCGGGCGAGGATGCCCGCGGTCAGGATGAGCGAGATGCCGTTGCCGATGCCGTACTTGTCGATCTGCTCGCCAAGCCACATCAGGAACAGGCTGCCCGCGGTCAGGCCCGCGATGCCGGCGGCGTAGAACACCACCATGCCGCCGCCCGTGAGGAAGTTCGCCTGCACGAGGCCCTGGCTGCGCAGGTACGAGAGCCACATCAGGCCCTGCAGGAAGCAGAGTCCGACGGCCGCGTAGCGGGTGTACTCGTTGATCTTGGTCTGACCCGAGACGCCGTCCTTCTTCAGGTCCTGGAGCGGCTTGTACACCGTCGTCAGGAGCTGGAAGATGATCGACGCCGTGATGTACGGCATGATGCCGAGGCCGAAGATCGTCGACTGCTGCAGGCTGCCGCCCGAGAAGATCGACGCGTACTCGAGGATGCGGCCGAAGCCCGACGAACCCTCGGAGGCCTTCTCGGCCGCTTCCTTCAGCTGCAGCTGGTCGACGCCGACGAGCGGAATGACGAAGCCGACGCGATAGATCGCGAGCATGCCGAGCGTGAAGAACACGCGGCGACGCAGATCGGGGATCTTGAAGATGTTCGCGAAGGCTTGCAGCATCGTGGCTGGATCTCTGCGCTGAATCTCGTCGTGCTCTGCGGCCCCTCGACGGGGCCCCCGCTCCATCCGTGCATCTCAAGACACCGCGCGGCCCGTCAGACGGACCGCGCGGCTCTCAACCGATCAGGCGGCCACCGTGCAGGTGCCGCCGGCGGCCTCGATCTTCGCCTTCGCGCTCGCGCTGAACGCGGCGGCGACGACGGTGAACTTCTTCTTGAGGTCGCCGGTGCCGAGCACCTTGAGGCCGATCTTCGCGTTCGGCACGAGGCCGAGCTTCACGAGCGCGTCGATGTCGATCGTCGCGCCGGACTCGAAGTTCTTCTCGAGGTCGCGGACATTGGCCACGTAGTACTCGACGCGGAAGCCCGCGTTCGAGAAGCCACGCTTCGGGAAGCGACGCGCGAACGGCGTCGCACCGCCGGCGTAGGACGGACGGCTGTTCCAGCCGGCGCGGCTCTTCGCACCCTTGTGGCCGCGGCCCGAGGTGCCGCCCTTGCCGCTCGCCTCGCCACGGCCGACGCGCTTGCGCTTCTTGTGCGGCCCGACCTTGGCGGTGATGTCGTGGATCATCATGGCTGGAACTCTCCAATCCGGATCGGTTCGATCCGGCAATCTGCGTTCGTCTCGCTGGCTTGCCTGTTCTCGCCTCCGCGCGCGCCGCACCGGTCGTGCGGGCGTTCGCAGAGGCTCGTGTCTCGTTCTCGCAGCACTTTCATGCTGCTCCTGACGCTGGGCACACTCCGTCGCGTCGTTCGACTGATGTCGGTCGTTTCACGGCCGACGGGCGAATCACGCTGCGAAGCCTGCCTGGCTCACGCGGTCGGAGCCGCGGGCGCTGCGGCCTCGCCGCCACCCTCGGAACCACGGTCGCGACGCGGTCCGCCGCGACGCGGGCCACCGCGGCCACCGCGGCGGTTCTCCTCGCCGACGGTGTTCTTCGGAGCGGCCATCTTCTCGCCGCCCTTGGTCTGCGGCATGAAGGCCATTCCGCGCTTGATCGCCTCTTCGACGCCCGTCTCGGGCAGGGTGACGCCGCGAAGCGCCTCGACCTGCTGGCGGGTGCGAAGCGTCTCGAGGGCGCCGAGCGTCGCCTTGACGACATTCTTCGGGTTGCTCGAACCGTAGACCTTGGTGAGGCAGTCCTGCACGCCGATCATCTCGAGCACCGCGCGAACCGCGGCGCCCGCGATGACGCCCGTACCGGGCGCGGCG
>JAJTGK010000177.1 GCA_021297815.1 Planctomycetaceae bacterium | reverse complement strand
TCGCTTCATGGTTCCGAGGCAGGTTCGCCTGATGCGCGGAATCCTGCGGCCGACGCGAGATCTGGCGCACATCGCGTGCATGCTCAGGCACGCGAACCTCGTGCGCAGCGCGTGGCGAGTCGACGGGTTCACCCGCATCGGGCGTTGGGTGATCGCTCGGACGCAGTACTGGCAAGGGTCCGATGGCGGCTTGACGCAACGGCCCCTCTGTAGGAATGCGGCGGAGAGCATTACCGCGCGCTCCCTGAGTTCAGTAAACTCTCGTGCGCATGCACGCAAAGATCCGGCTCCTCCTCGAACGATTCGCTCGTGGGCGTGCTTTCCGCAGTCGGCTTCCCGCGTCATTCGGCGGTCGCCCCATCTATGTGTCGCCCGATTCTGCGTTGAGCTATCTCAAGGCATCGTGGACCGCCTCGGACGATCTCTTCAGCGCCGCGACCCGCTATGTGAGGCCAGGTGCGTGCGTCTGGGACATCGGCGGCAATGTCGGCGTGTTTGCGCTTGCCGCCGCCCATCGCGCGGGCTCCTCAGGGCGCGTGATCACGGTCGAGGCGGATCCGTTTCTCGCTTCGCTCCTTCAGCGAACGGTGCTGCACACTCGGAACCAGGACCTGTCGATCTCGGTGCTCTGCGCCGCCGCCAGTTCTGCGAGCGGACTTGCCAGGTTCAATGTGGCGGCCCGTGGACGCTCGAGCAATGCCCTCGAGCAAGCGGGAGCGCGCGTGACCGCGGGTGGCGTTCGGTATGTCCAGGTCGTGCCTGCGATCACGCTCGACCAGCTCCTCGCGGAGTTCGCGCGACCCGATCTCGTGAAGATCGATGTCGAGGGGGCGGAGGCGATGGTGCTCGAGGGCGCCGAACGCCTGCTTTCCGAACATCGCCCCGCGCTCTATGTGGAGGTTGGCGAGGAGCAGCGCGCGCAGGTGGGCGAGATCCTGAAGCGGCACCGCTACAAGCTCTTCGATGGCGATGTCGCGGATGCGCGGGAACTCGATGCATGCGCGTGGAACACGCTCGCCGTGCCGCAGGAGTCGTCGATGACGAATGCAGGCTTCGGCGACGCGACGGCGTAGGCTTTCGGTGGCATCAGGCGCCTGGAACTCCCGATCGGCATCGAGGTGCGGGGGGCGCGGGGCGCTCGACGACGAGGTGCGTCGCCATGCAGATGCGCCACGCATCGAAGATCTTGGATTCGATCCGCTCCGCTCCGCAGAAGTCGTTTTGATGTCTTGCAAGACCGCCGCTCGTGGCGAAGACCCATGGCGCGGCGTTTGGCGGTTTCCGTCACGCGGCGACGATGTGTGAAGCGGTGCTTGCCGACCTGCGCGCGAGGTTCGAGACCGAGGTCGACGCGATCATCGGCTCGGCGTGGCAGGTCCGCCGCGCGTCGCCTCCCACTCGAGCAGGTCGATGTCGGGAAGGCGGTCGCTCACGCCCTGCACGCCGAGCCGCCGCAGCATGTTCAGGCACTGCGCGCGGTGGTGCACGCCGTGGGTCGCGACATGCATCAGCATCGCGCCGAGCGAGAAGCAGTAGGGCGTGCCGCCGAGCGTCACCTCGAGCATGGTGGAGAGTCCGCGCGACCGTGCCCGCGTCGCGCTCGCCGCGAGGTCCGCGGCGGCGAGGTCGAGCAGCGCCAGCAGCTCCGCGGGCGTCCGTCGCGAGCCATCCTCGATCGACGGCCGCACAGCACGCGGCGGGCCATCGATGCGATCAGCCCAGCGGAACATCGCCCCGACGATGTGCGTGAGCGTGTCGTGCAGCGATCCAGGTCCGATCTCGAAGCGGCGGTGCCATGCTTCGTCGTCGAGCGCCGCGCATGCGCGCAGCACCTCGCGCGTCGCCCATGCGTTGTGCTCGAGCGACATCCAAAGCGGATCGGCCTGTTCAGACATGCCTTCATTATGCGAGAATCGCCGCATCTTCGCCGAGCGGCCCCTATGCCCATCACCATCTCCACGGATCCCTCGTGTCATGACCTCGACGCCATCCATCGCATCGTCGCGGGGACCTACTGGTCGCCCGACATCCGTCGCGAGGTCGTCGCCGAGGCGCTGCGCAACAGCATCGCCGCCGTCGCGATCGATGACACGACGGGAGTAACGATCGGCATCGCGCGCGTCGTCACCGACCGCGCGACCTTCGCGTGGCTCTGCGATGTCGTTGTCCTCGAGCCATGGCGCGGGCAGGGGCTTTCGCGCCGCCTGATCGAGGAACTCGAGCGTCACCCGTCGCTCCAGACCGTGCGTCGCTGGTGCCTCGCCACGCGCGACGCGGAGGGCCTCTACGAGAAGTTCGGCTACCGACGACTTCCGCCCGAGCGGATCTGGATGGAGAAGCAGGGGCCGAAGGAACGGTGGCAGGAACGGTGACAGGAGCGGGGCGGAGCCTGATCGAACCCTTCGGACGCATCCGTCGCGGCACAGCGCAGCTTCACGCCGAACAACCTCGCGCACTTCAGCCGCGCGGTCGACACTGCGGGTCGAATCCCATCTCGTCGTGCCGCCGCTGTGTGCCGTCGCGAGGGATCGAGATCGTCTTCCACTGCGACGGTCCGACGAGGATGCGCGCGACGAGCGTGATCTGCCCCTGGTGGTACGACAGGTGCGAGAGCGCGCGGACGAGCGCCTCGAACACCGAGTGCGGCACGCCGCGGATCCGCACGGTTCGCCCGAGGTCGGCGTCGCAGAGTCCCGCGAGCGCCGCCTCGAGGACCTTCCAGCCGTCGCTCCACGCGGCGATCGCGGCCTCGCGCCCCGCCTCGCCTTCGGGGAAGTCGTCGATGAACTCGCCGTCGCGGGCACGCCACGGCTTCTCGCCGTCTTCGGTCAGGAAGTCCGTGAAGCGCGAACGCAGGTTGCCGCCGACATGCTTCAGCATGACGGCCAGCGAGTTGGTGTCGCCGTCGAGCGATCGGCGGAACCGCGCGGCGTCGACCTGCGCGATCGCCCGCTCTGAGTCGCGGCGTACCTCTGCGAACTTGGCCTCGAGGGCCGCGATGCGCGTGCGTTCCGTCGGCATTGGCCCATGCATCGCACCGCATCCATCGCCCGCATTGGTCTCCTTCCGCTCGCGTGCCTCGCGGCGCTCCTGCCGTCGTGCTCGGCACCGCAGCCCTTGGTCTACCCCGCCACGCGCAAGGTCGAGCAGGTCGACGACTACCACGGCACGAAGGTCGCCGATCCGTACCGCTGGCTCGAGAACGATGTGCGCGTCGACCCCGAGGTGGCCGCGTGGGTCGCCGAGCAGAACAAGGTGACCGACGCGTTCTTGGCCTCGATTCCCGAGCGCGCCGCGATCCGTGCGCGGGTCGAGCGGGTCTTCGATTTCCCGCGCTACTCGGTGCCGTCGAGGCAGGGCTCGCGGTATGTGTTCACGAAGAACGACGGCCTGCAGAACCAGTCGGTCGTCTACATCCAGGATTCGCTCGACGGCACGCCGCGCGTGCTGCTCGACCCGAACGGCTGGTCGACCGACGGCACCGTGGCGCTTGCAGGCATGTCGTTCTCGGATTCGGGCAACCTGCTCGCGTTCGCGCAGAGCGAGGCGGGTTCCGACTGGCAGCGCTGGCGCGTGATGGATGTCGCGACGGGCGCAGTCCTGCCCGACGAGATCCGCTGGTCGAAGTTCGGCTCGGTCGCGTGGTCGAAGGACGAGAAGGGCTTCTTCTACGGCCGTTTCCCCGAGCCGAAGCAGGGCGAGGAGTTCCAGTCGCTCAACCTGAACCACGAGGTGCGCTACCACCGCCTCGGCACGCCGCAGGGCGACGATGCCTTGGTCTTCTCCGCGCCCGAGCACCCGACCTGGGGCTTCGGCGCCAGCGTGACCGAGGACGGCCGCTACCTCGTCATCGAGGGCTACGAGGGCACCGACCCGAAGAACCTGCTCTTCGTGCGCGACCTGGCGGCGCCCGACGCCAAGCCCGCGACGATCGTCGGCGACCTCGCCAATCTCTGGTCGGTGCTCGGGAACGACGGCACGACCTTCTATGCGGTGACGGACTTCGAGGCGCCGCGCAAGCGCATCGTGTCGTTCGATGTTCGTGAAGGCCTTGGCTCGCTGCGCGAACTCGTGCCGCAGCAGGCCGAGGTGCTCGAGAACGCCAGCTTGGTGGGGGACTACTTCTTCGCGCAGTACCTGAAGGATGTGAAGCCGCTCGTGCGCATGCTGCGCGCCGACGGTTCGCGCGTGCGCGAGGTCGAGCTTCCAGGCATCGGTTCGGCGGGCGGGTTCCGCGGGCGCCGCCGCGACACCGAGACCTTCTACAAGTTCGAGTCGTTCAACCAGCCCGCGATGATCTACCGGCTCGACCTCGCCACGGGTGCGTCGACCGTGCTCCGCAAGACCGAGATCGACTTCGATGCGTCGCGCTACGCGGTCGAGCAGGTCTTCTACGCATCGAAGGATGGCACGCGCGTGCCGATGTTCATCGCGCACCGCAAGGATGCCCCGCGCGACGGCGCGCAGCCCACGCTCCTCTACGGCTACGGCG
>JAJTGK010000063.1 GCA_021297815.1 Planctomycetaceae bacterium | reverse complement strand
CCTCCGCCTGCACGATCGCGGCGAGCTGCAGGTGGTCCTTCTTCGGCGCCGCGGCGCCCATCGCCATGAAGTCGCCCGCGAGTTCGACGAACTCGACCTTGAGCGGGCCGATCTCCTTCTGCGAGCGCTTCGGTTCGGGCGGCATGTCACCCACGCGGAACTGCGACTTCCAGCGGGTGATGTTCGCCTCGAGCGGGCCGCCGTCGCCCGCGACGAACACGCTGACGATGAGCTCCGCGCCCTTCGTCGAGTCGCCCTCGCCCGGCACGGCGTACTGCAGCGTGCGGAACTGCATCGTCGGCTTCGTCCACACCCAGCTCGCGGGCTTCGGCGCGCGCAGGCCGGCGACCTCGAGCACCGCCGGATCATCGGCGCTCGAGGAGGTCTTCCAAGTGCTCGGATCGACGCCCGAGGCCGCGACGGCGGACGGCGAGCTCGAGGTCGGCGCGCTGGCCGAGGGCGCGGCCGAAGGCGCAGAGCCCGCAGCGGGCGCGCTGGCGCCGGGCGCCGCGGGCACGATCGGCGCGGGCGGCTTCGGCGCAGGCGCATCGGAACACGATGCGGCGCATGCGAGGGTCATCGAGGCGAGCAGGACATTCACGCAGGCGCGCGGCATCTTCATGGGGCCGTAGCATAGCCCGCCCGATGACCGACCCCCGAAGCACCTTCACCCTCGTCAACGCCCGCGTGTGGACCGCGGACCCCGCGCGGCCGCACGCGACGAGCGTGACTGTGCGCGATGGCGCGATCGCAGCGATCGACGGCATGCATGAGGGCATACACGAGGGCGCGACCATCGACCTCGGCGGCCGCTGGGTCGGGCCTGCGTTCATCGACGCGCACCTGCATCTCACGCTCGGCGCGGCCACGCTTTCGCAGTGCGACCTGTCGGGCAGCGCGACGCGCGAGGAGTTCGAGCGGCGCATCGCGCAGCACGCGCGCGCGCTCGACGCCGCGGGCGAAGCCGACGCGTGGCTCGTCGGTTTCGGCTGGAACGAAGCCGATTGGCGCGGCGACGCGCCCACGCGCGCGTGGCTTTCCTCCGCAGGCGCGCGCCCTGCCGTCGCGTGGCGCATGGACCAGCACTCGTGCGTGGTGAACGACGCGGCCCTCGCGCGCCTCGACACATCGCCCATCGACGGCGGCGAGATCGAGCGCGACCGCGGCATCTTCCGCGAGCAGGCGGCGTGGAAGCGCGTGATTCCCGCGATTCCCGCGCCATCGCTCGCCGCGAAGCGCGCGAACCTCGCGAAGGCGACGGCCTTCCTGCACACGCTCGGCGTCGGCTCGGTGGGCTCGATGGAGTACCTCCGCGATATCCGCGATGTGTACCTCCCCGCGCGCGACACGCTCGGGCTGCGCGTGCACGCGACCGTGCTCGACCGCGACTGGCCGCTCGACGCACCCCCCGCCTTGCCGCAGGAATCGAGCCCGTACTTCCGCATCGTCGGCCTGAAGAGCTTCGCCGACGGCACGCTCGGCTCGCGCACGGCGTGGATGCTCGAGCCCTACCACGACGCGCCGCACACCGCGGGCCTTGCGATGGAGCACCTCCTGCGCGGCGAACTCGCGGCGTGGATGCGCGCGGTCCAGCGCCTGGGCCTCTCGCCGAGCGTGCACGCGATCGGCGACCGCGCCGCGCGCGAACTCCTCGACGCGTTCGACGCGTGCGCCGACACGCCCGCCCCGCGCTTCGAGCACGCGCAGACGCTGCACGCCGACGACATCCCGCGCCTCGCGGGCCGCTTCGCCAGCATGCAGCCGCTGCACAAGGCCGACGACGCGCGCCTCGCGCCCGCGCGCCTCGGCCCCGCGCGCATCGAGCGCTTCTTCGCGTTCCGCGCGCTCCTCGCGCACGGCGCGCGCCTCGCGTTCGGCAGCGACTGGCCCATCGTCTCGCCCGATCCCCTGCTCGGCGTCAGGGCCGCGGTCACGGGCCTCGACCTCGACGGCCGCCCCTTCGCGACCGAACACTCGATCTCGGTGCACGACGCGCTCGCCGCCTACACGCGAAACGCCGCCGACATGCTCGGCCTGCCCGGCGGCATGCTGCGCGAAGGCCGCGCCGCTGATCTCGTCGTGCTCGACCGCTCGCCCTTCGAGCTCGACTGGCACCGCGAGCTTCCGCAGGTCGAGGCCACGATCGTCGCGGGCCGCACCGTGCACGCCGCAACCCCTATCCTGCGCGCCTAGCCGCGCACCCGTCGACGGCGCGAGGAGCACCAAACCATGGGCATCTACTCCGTCTACCAATCGCTCGGCCCTGCAGGCGCCGCGGCGTACCTGTTCTGGATCATCTTCGCGATCACCTTCCACGAGCTCGCGCACGGCTGGGCGGCGCTCTGGCAAGGCGACCGCACGCCGCGCGAGCAGGGCCGTATGACCTGGAACCCCATGGTGCACATGGGCATCTACTCGATCATCTGCCTGCTGCTCGTGGGCATCGCGTGGGGTTCGATGCCCACCGATCCGAGCCGCTACCGCTGGGGACGCCAGGGGCGCATCGTCGTCTCGGGCGCGGGCCCCTTGAGCAACGCGGTGCTCGCCTTCCTCTGCTGGACGATCTGGGGCGTGCTGGTCGGAACGGGCACCTTCGATCTCGCCGAGAACGCCGAGAACCCGCCGCTTCTCGAGAACACCATGAACTTCCTGCAGATCGGCGGCATGCTGAACGGCCTGCTCGCGATCTTCAACATGCTGCCGCTGCCGCCCTTCGACGGCGCGAGCGTGGTCGCGGGCTTCTCGCGCACCTACTACCGCTGGATGCACGACCCTCGGGTGCAGACGGTTGGCTTCTTCGTCGTGCTCGTCGCGCTCTTCTCAGGCCTCAGCACGCTCTGCGCCAAGGCCTCGATCACCGCGGGCATCGTGTGGGCAGGAATCGTGGCAGGCGTGACCGGAGGCGGGGTCGCCTGACGGTTATCCGCCAGAAGTGCCGCGATTCGCGCGCGTTGTGAGCGTCGTGCCGCGCGCTTCCTTGCGCCTGACCGCCCGATCCCCTACCTTTCCCGACTCGCAACCGCGCACCGAAGGCGCGTCGCACGGCGGTCACTCCCGCCCCACGGCGCGTCAGAGTCCTGAAGAGCCGGCCACTGAGGCCGGCGGGACCGAGGGGCGCCTTTCCGAAAGGTCGACGACATGGTCGTCCTCCGCATGAAGCGAATGGGCCGCGCCCATTCACCGTTCTACCGTCTGTCCGCCATGGACAAGCGCAACCCGCGCGACGGAGCCGTCATCGAAAACCTTGGTTGGTACAACCCGGTCGGCAAGCCCGGCGCGCAGTACCAGTTCAACGCCGAGCGCGTGAAGTACTGGCTTTCGGTCGGCGCGCAGCCGTCCGAGACCGCGGCCAACCTGCTCAAGAAGGTCGGCATCGATCCGACCCCCGGCAAGAAGTCCTGATGAAGTGAACCGACGAACGCTGCCGGACGACCGGCGGCGCCGCGATGGAACGGCACTCGCCGCGTGAGAACCATGCGAATCGATGTGCTGACCATCTTCCCCGACCTGTTCACGGGATTTCTCTCGACGAGCATCCCGGCGAACGCGATCGAGGCGGGCGCGCTTTCGTGCCATGTGCACGACATCCGCGCCTACGCGGCGAACCGCCACCACAAGGTCGACGACAGGCCGTTCGGCGGAGGTCCAGGCATGGTGATGATGTGCCAGCCCATCTTCGACGCCGTGAAGGCCACCGACGCAGCCGCCGAGTCGCACGACCCGGCGACCGCGGGCGGCGCCGTGCGCGTGCTGCTCTCGCCGCAGGGCGAGCGCCTCACGCAGCCTCGCGTCGAGTGGCTCGCGCAGCAGAAGCGCCTGGTGCTCATCTGCGGCCACTACGAAGGCATCGACGAGCGCGTGATCGAGGAACTGCAGCCCCTCGAGATCTCGCTCGGCGACTATGTCCTCTCGGGAGGCGAACTCGGCGCGATGGTCGTCATCGATGCCGTGGCGCGCCTGCAGCCAGGCGTCCTCGGTCACGAGGATTCCGCGGCGGAGGACTCGTTCAGCGTGCGCTCGCCCGAGGGCGCGCATCTTCTCGATTGTCCGCACTACACCCGTCCCCGCGAGTGGAACGGGCGCGAAGTGCCGGAAGTCCTGCTGTCGGGCGACCACGCTGCGGTCGCGCGCTGGCGGGACGAGCAGCGGATCGCGCGCACGCGCGCGCGGCGCCCCGACCTGCTCCAACAGTCTCCACTCGCACATGAGCGACCCCTGCGCGCGGCCGGAAACAAGGCCGACGCGCATGTCGCAGGTCCCACGCGGCGAACGGCGTCCGAAGACGCAGGGCTGCACGGGCAAGCCGCGCCAGAAGGCGCATGAGGAATCGAACCATGGCAAAGCTCAACCGTACCCAGGTCCTTGAGAGCGTCGTCGCCGAGCAGATGAAGCCGGCGTCGGAACTCCCCAAGTTCAGCGTCGGCGACACGATCGACGTGCACTACAAGATCATCGAAGGCGACAAGGAGCGCGTCCAGGTCTTCCAGGGCGTTCTGCTCGCCCGCACGGGCCGCGGCATCCACGAGATGATCACCGTGCGCCGCATCGTGGCGAACGAGGGCGTGGAGCGCACCTTCCCGCTCAACTCGCCGCGACTCGCGAAGCTCGATGTCGTGCGCCGTGGCGACGCGCGCCGCGCGAAGCTCTACTACCTCCGCGACCGCTTCGGCAAGAGCCGCCGCCTTCGCGACCAGCGCCGTGGCCTCAAGGGCACCGAGGGTGGCGCCAGCGCCGCAGGCTGATCGAGCCGCGCACGCAACCGACCGAACCACGCAGGCCGCCCCGCGCGGCCTGCGTGTTTTTTCGGCCGCAAACCGTCCTACACTGCGGCCTCCATGCGCGTCCGCCTGAGCAAGAGCTTCTCCTTCGAGGCCGCCCACTACCTGCCCTGCTTCCCCGACGGCCACAAGTGCCGCCGCATGCACGGGCATTCGTTCCGCGTCGAGGTGGTCGTCGAGGGCGAGATGGACCCCGCGCGTGGATACCTCGTCGACTACGGCGACATCAAGAAGGCGATCTCGCCCGTCCACGACGCGCTCGACCACCGCTGCCTGAACGAGATCGCGGGCCTCGAGAACCCGACCGCCGAACTGCTCGCGCGCTGGATCTGGGACCGCCTCAAGCCCACGCTGCCGCTGCTCGCGGAAGTCGTCGTGTGCGAGACCTGCACGAGCCGCTGCGAGTACCGCGGCGCATGAACGCGATGGCCACGCGCCCCTTCCACCTCCTGCACGACGCGCGCGCGCTCGCGCGCATGCTCGCCGTCGAGATGCCGTGCTGCACGCATGTCGCGATGTCGACCGAGGGCGCACCGAGCGCCTTCGCCGCGTTCGTCGAGGGAAACCCGCTCGCCGAAGGCTGGCTCGTCGACGCCGAGATCCCCACGCCGCGCATCGTCGCGTGGAGCGGAACGCTGGCGGAAGGCCTTTTCGACGACGAACCCCGCACCTGGATGAAGTCGGGCCACGAGCGTTTCGCCGCGTTCCTCGACGGCATCGCGCCGTCGCTCGAACAGCACCGCCGCCGCCTGTGCCTGCGGCCCCACCATCGCCATGTGCTTGGCGATGTGCACGGCTGCGCGCGGCTGCTGCGCGAGCGCGCAGGTGGCCCCTTCGAAGTGCTGCTTTCGCCCGCCGACATGCTGGCGGCCGCGATGCTGCCGCAGGCCGAGGACCACCTCGTGCGCATGTTCGCGCACCTCGGCCCGATGGCGGCCGCGGTGCTCGTCGCCGATGTGCGCGAAACGCCCGCGACCCCCGAGACGGGCCTGCTCGAGATGGTTCGGTTCGGCGAAGGCCGCCTGCCCCACGCGCTGGTCGCGCGGCTGCTCGCCGACCATGTTCCCGCCGAAACCCCCGTGATCCTGCTGCCAGGCTCGGTGGACGCGCAGCGCACGGCCCTCGGCGCCTGACCTCACGCCGACCTTTGCGGAATCCTTGCGGTTCGATTGCGCCCCCCGCTGCAAGGGCTACGATCCCTCTGTCTGCGGAACGGATGCCGCGACACAGGAGAGTCGATGTCGGCGGTTGCAAGCAGCCCCGCGAGCGGGCTCGACGCGAAGGTCCTCGTACTCAACCGGTTCTTCACCGCCATTCGCGTCATCGACGCGCGCCGTGCTTTCGTCCTGCTCTCGAAGGAAGTCGCCGAGGTCGTCGCCGTCGAGGACGGCGCGTATGTCACCTACCCCTTCTCGACCTGGAGCGAACTGAGCGACTTCCGCCGCGAGTTCGAGCCC
This sequence comes from Planctomycetaceae bacterium, assembly GCA_021297815.1. Classification (GTDB taxonomy): domain Bacteria; phylum Planctomycetota; class Phycisphaerae; order Phycisphaerales; family SM1A02; genus QWPT01. The sequence continues at coordinate 6,595 of JAJTGK010000063.1, read as the reverse complement.
GACCAGCACGACTGGGTGCGCACCGCGCGCGTCACGCTCGCCGTGCCGAAGATCGTGCGCATCCTCGGCTACGACCGGCTGCCGCGCGAGCAGGTGAAGCTGAACCGCCGAAACATCTATGCGCGCGACGGCAACCGCTGCCAGTACTGCGGCAAGACCTTCTCGACGCGCGAACTCACGCTTGACCATGTGCGTCCGCGCGTGCAGGGCGGCGAGAACTCGTGGACCAACCTCGTGTGCGCGTGCGTGAAGTGCAACATGCGCAAGGGCGGGCGCACCCCCGAGCAGGCGAGCATGCGGCTCATCAAGGTGCCCGTGAAGCCGAAGCGGAATCCCGCCATCTCGCTGCGGCTCGGCAGCCCCAAGTACCAGTCGTGGCGGGCTTTCCTCGACGAGGCCTACTGGACGGTCGAGCTGTCGGAAGACTGAGCCGCGCGCCGCGCGAAGGTCCGAATCGAATGTGAAGAAGGGCGGTTTCCCCTATGGAAACCGCCCTTTCCCGTATCGCGGCTCAGTAGCATCGCGGCCCGCGCCGCACCGCGCGAGGAACCACCCATGTCGAAGAAGCACAAGAAAGAGGCCGAGGAGACCGCCGTCGCCACCCTGGAGGACGCCACGCCGACGCCCAGCAAGAAGGATCGCAAGGCTGCCCGGGAAGCGGCGAAGCTGGCCGAGCGGTCCGCGGCCAAGGCCGCGGAGAAGGTCGCCAAGGAAGCCGCGCGCACCGAGAAGGACGCGGCCAAGGCCGCGCGCAAGGCCGCGAAGCAGGCCGAGAAGGACGCCAGGCCGCCTGCCTTCAAGCACCTTCGCAAGAAGAAGCTCTCGAGCGGCAAGGGTGCGACGCCTCGCGAGATCGGCGAGTCGCTGGTCGCGCTCTTCAACGCGGGCAAGGCCGACGAGGCCGAGAGCACCTGGTACCACCGCAAGATCGAGTCGATCGAGGCCGATGGCAGCGTGTTCGACGGCGTCAAGGGCGTCGCCGAGAAGAGCGCGTGGTGGACCTCGAACCACACGATCGTGAGCGCGAAGGCCGAGGGGCCGTTCGTGTGCTCGACGGGCTTCACCGTGATCTTCTCGATGACCGTCGAGACGAAGGACGGCAAGCGCACGGACATGCGCGAGTCGGGCGTCTACACCGTCGAGAATGGCCGCATCGTGCGCGAGCAGTTCATGTACTGAGCTGCCCGCGGCCGTCAGGACAGGAGCAGCAGGCCGATCGTCATCGTGACCGCGTTGTTGATGCCGTGCGCGACCATCGGCGCGACGAGGCTGCTTCGCCACTCGCGATACAGGCAGAACCCGATCGCGAGCCCGCCGAGCGCGGGCACGAACAGCACGCCCTGCGGGTGGATGACCGCGAACACGAAGCTCGAGAAGGCCGCGGCGACGAATGCCGAGAGCAGGCGGCGATGCGGCGCGAACACCGCGCGCAGATGCCCGTAGAACACGCCGCGGAAGGCGATCTCCTCGACGATCGGCGCCGCCACGCTCGCAAGCGTGTAGAGCAGCACGATGCGCAGCGCCGAGCTCCCCGCAAGCATCTCGACCGCAGGATGCGAGGGCTCGGCCTGCTCGCCGAACACCTGCGTGCTGATCCACGAGAGCAGCGCGAACATGGCGAGGCCGACCGCGAGCAGCGGCACCGCGGTGAAGTAGCAGAGTGCGCCCCATCCCGCCTCGCGGAGGAGCCCCGTGCCCGCGTGCAGCCCGATCGCGCGGCGCAGTTCTGCCGCAGGAATGCCGCGCATGATCGGATACGCGAGCGCGGCGAGCGACGCGAACATCGCGAAGAGCGAAAGCCCGAGCCGCCCTTCGGTGCCGAGCCCTCCACCGACGAACTGCATCGCGACCGTCAGGCCGAGGAACAGCGCGAACCACAGGACGAAGGTCTCGCCGAGCACGACGCCGACGCGCAGGTCCGACGCGGGCGCAAGCGTGGCGCGGGTGCGGCCGCTCGCGAGGAACACGATGAGCACCACGAGCCCGACGGATCCTCCGAGAAACACCACGATGTACCAGCCCACGACCGAGAGCAGCACGACCAGCGCGCGGACCGCTTCGACCGCGGTCTCCTCCTTGAGCATCCGCGAGAAGTAGCCGAGCTTTGCGTCGACCACCGCGAGGCGCTCGGCGTCGACCGCAGCAGCAGCCGCCGCGCCATCGCCGCCCGCGGCGCGCGCATCGAGCATCGCGGCCACCGCGTCGCGCAGCGCTTCTCCGCCCGCGGCCTTCTCGTCATCGCTGAGCTCGAGCTCGTGCGCCTTCGTCGCACCGTCGTCGAAGGTGAAGATCTCGCCCACAAGCACCGCATGGGCAAGCCGCTCCGAAAGCGGACCCTTCTCGAGCGGCTCGATCTGCGACGACAGCTGCGAACGCGGCATCGAGAGCTCGCCAAAGCCATCGATCATCTTGCCGAGAAGTTCCGCCTGCGTTCCGACGGCCTCGAGTTCGGGCTCGCCCGCCTCCGCATCGCCCTCGGGACCCCGCTGCGACTGGAGCAGCACCGCGCCCCCGCTGATCGCGAGCACGACGAGCGCAATGAACACCGTTCGAAGCCGAAGCATGGAGATTGGCGACATGCTGCACCTGTTATTGGACGCAACTTGCACGAACACCCAAGCGATCTCGGGCCTGCGACCATCGTCGGCTTTGCCTGCATATCGGGCAGCAAGAAATCCCGAGCGACCAAGCGGCTGCGCCACCCGCCCCGAAGCATTGACATCAAAGGGGTTCCTGCTATCCTCGCCGATTCTCCGCACGGAGTCCCGTGCCTACCTTGCGCCTCGCGCGTGCACGCGGCGCCGAATGAGATTGGATCGAGACATGCCCCGCCAGACCTACATTGCCAAGCCCGGTGAAGTCAAGACCGTGTGGCGCCACGTCGATGCCGAAGGCAAGACGCTCGGCCATCTTGCGACCGAAGTCGCCACGGTTCTCATGGGCAAGCACCGCCCCGAGTTCACCCCCGGCGTCGTCACCGGCGACGCGGTGATCATCACCAACGCGGCGAAGGTCGTGCTGACGGGCCGCAAGCTCGATCAGAAGACGCGCCGCCGCTGGTCGGGCTACCCGGGTGGCCTCAAGATCCGCTCGTACCGCCAGGAGCTCGAGTCTCGCCCCGAGCGCCTCGTCTCCGAGGCGATCCTCCGTATGATCCCGAAGGGCCGCTTCGGCCGTTCGCTGCACTCGCGCCTGCGCGTGTTCGCAGGAGCGACGCACGACCACTCGTCGCAGTCGCCGATCGAGTTCGCCACCCCCGCCGCGGCGCACGAGATGCCCGCGCCGAAGGCGAAGCCCGCGAAGCCGCTGACCCGCAACAAGGCCAAGAAGGCCGCCGCGAAGTAAACCGAGACACACGCACCTTGCGCGTGGCAAGCGCCGCGCGGAAATGAAGCCAGCACCATGACCGACCAGACCACCGAGATTCCTGCTCCCGCCACGCGCATCTCCCGCGGCCCCGACAAGATGGGCTGGACCTGGGGCACCGGCCGTCGCAAGACCGCCGTCGCCCGCGTGCGCATCAAGCCTGGCACGGGCAACTTCGAGGTGAACGGGAAGGACTTCGTCGAGTTCTTCGTCGAGGAGCGCGACAGGCAGAACATCCTGGCCGTCCTCGACACGACGGGCCTCAAGGGCAAGGTCGATGTGAAGGTCAACGCCTGCGGTGGCGGCACCACCGGCCAGTGCGGCGCCACGCTCCTCGGCCTCGGCCGCGCGGTCATGGACTACGACGCGACCCTCGAGCCGATCCTCCGCGAGCACGGCTTCCTGACCCGCGACGCCCGCAAGGTCGAGCGCAAGAAGTACGGCCAGTCCGGCGCCCGTCGCCGCTACCAGTTCAGCAAGCGCTGATCGCTGGTCCAATCCGAAATCCACGGGAGGCACCGCAAGGTGCCTCCTGTTTCTTTTCGCACCTCAGTTCGTGCACGGCAGCGCGCGTCGTCGAGCGACGCGATGGCGGGGCGGCGCGATGGCGGAGCGGCGCGTACCGCCGCCGCGGCTTCGCGATGACGCCTGCGAAGCAAGGAGGTCAGGCCCGCGCCGCGCGGCGCACCGCGAGTTCGGCCTCGCGCAGCCGCTTGGTGAGGAGCGCCACCGTGGTGCGTTCCTCCGCCGCAAGCTGCTCGACGGTGCGCGGCGCCTTTCCTGCAAACCCGTAGCGACGCGCCACGAGGTCGCACGCGCGCTCGCGGGCATGCATCGCGATGTACTCCGCGTGATGCGCGAGCGGATCGACCGCGTGCTGCCAGCGTGCCACGCAGCCGAGCAGGCGTACCGGCACTCCCGCGGCATGCTTCGCCGCGGCACGGTGCGCCAGGCGCGGCGACGGCGCGCGCACGGCCTTGGCGAGCGCGTAGTCGGCGGCGAGCGAAACCGCGCGGTCGAACTTCTGGCGCGAAGGATCGAAGCCTGACACCGTGTCGAGCACCGAAGCCACGAGCGCCCGCGCCAGCGCGCGCAACTCGTCGGAAGGCAGCCGCTCGGGGCCACCCTCGCAGTACTGGTCGGCGCGACCAAGCGCGATCACCAGGCCGCGCTCCACAAGCAGCGCGCGCAGCCGCAGCGCGGTGCGCAGGTCGGTCTCGATCTCATCGAGACGCGAGCGGTCGGGCCACCTCGTGAGCGCATCGATCGCTCGCGACGCGCGACGCAGCAGGAAGTGCATGGCCGCGGCGCGGGTCTCGTCGCGATCGGCGGCCGCGCGCGCGTCGCGGGCGAACAGGCGGCGGATCTCGCGCGCCGAGTGGATCGCACGCACAAGGTCGCCGTCCTCAAGACCAAGCGGCTGGAACTTGCGGGCCGCGGGCGCGTTCGGAATGGTCTCGTCGGCGCCCGCAAGCGTGAAGGTCGAGAGCTCGACCCAGGCGGGCTGCACGCCACGCAGGACCTCGCCGCGGCGCCGGTCGACGAGCGCACGCACGAGCGACTCGCTCTTGCCGAGGCGCTCGGCGATGCGCGCAGGCTCGATGCCGAATCGCCACGCTGTCTCGGCGAACCTCGCCGCGCGCTCGGCGCTGCTGCGTCGCGGTCGCGGCACATTGCCGAGCTCGCGCAGGAAGAGGAGCCGCACGCCTTCGTGCGAGCGATGGAAGCGCGACGCGAGCTCCTTGGCCGCAAGGTTCAGCGTCCAGCCCTCGGAAAGCAGCCGACGGCCCTCCGCCAGGAGCTCCGCGCGCTCCATCGCATCGAAGCGGCGGAAGCTGCGCGCGCGCGCGAACTCCGAAGGATGCAGCTCGGCGAACTCGCGCAGCGACGCGCGGTAGATCGCCACGCGCGGTCGGCCATGCTCGCGGATCCAGTGCGCGCACAGGCCCGCGGCGCGCCAACGCTGCAGCGTCTTGGTGGCAACACCGATCTCGGCGGCGATCTCGTCGGGCGTCGCGGCGCCGCCGTCCCGCTCGGACCCGTCGAGCGAAAGGCGCTCGGAGAGATCGAGGACGAGCGTCGCGAGGTTCGCACGCAGCTCGCGGCCCACCACGACCTCGCCCGCGCCAAGCCCGATGCGCGCGCCGACGATGCGCTCGATCGTGTCGGAAAGCGCGTACTCGCACGCGGGGTCGATCTCGCGCACATGCGCCTCGGCCGCCAGCATGTGCCGCAGCGTCGCATCGGCCGACGCGTACACCGTCTGCGCAGGAAGCGCTCGGATGGTCGCCAGGCTGTACGAGGCCCTTCGCGGCATCGAGTCCTTTCGGAAGACCCTCTCGCACGACGCCTTCGGCTTGCATGCAGCTTGCATGCCGAAGAGGTCGCCGTGCGCGGAGTCTAAAACCAAGTACGCAGGTCCAAAACCAACATGCGCGTGCACACCGAAAATCGCACGCGATTTCGCAGGAACCCCGCCGTCGTCGTCAGGCGGGCACCGCGACCGCCCCGATATGGTCCGCGACCAGACCTGGGCCGAAGGCCACGAGGTCGACTTTCCGCCTGTCGACCGATGTCCTTCGCAGGGCCGTTTCGCAGGCGGTTTGCGCAAGGTTCCGCGAAATCACCCGCTCGGCCACCCGCAGCACCGCGCCCGAACTCGTGTTCCCCGTCGTCCGCAGCACTTCTCGGGCATCGTCGAAGTCGGTACCACCCGCCCTGCCCGAGCCGCGTTCGACCGCTTCGATAATCGCCGCGCCGCCTGGATGCACGGCGACCGACGGTGCGAACCGCCCCGCTGCCTCGACGCAGTACCGCTCGATCTCGCCGGGCACGGCCTTCCCGAGCGTCATGGCGAAGCCGTCGTCCTCGATCGTCCAGCCCATCATGCGGCGGCCTCCGAGCAGGCTCGTGCGCGGTTCCTCAAGCGCGGCGAGCGGTGCGAGGCCCGCGTCCTGCCCTGCGACGACCGCAGCCGACGCGCCGTCGGCGAAGAGCGCGAACGAGACGAGCGCATCGGGCGCATGCGAGCGGCGGAAGTGGAGCGAGCACAGCTCGACCGCGACCACGAGCACGACGGCCGCGGGGTCGGCGAGCGCCGCATTGCGTGCCGCGCGCAAGGCGGCCACGCCGCCGAAACAGCCCATGAAACCGATCTGAAGCGGTCGGACCGAGGCAGAGAGCGGCAGCGCCTCGGCGAGATCCGAGTGGAGCCCGGGCGCGGTGAAGC
>JAJTGK010000176.1 GCA_021297815.1 Planctomycetaceae bacterium | reverse complement strand
GGTACCTCGGGTGCGGCGGTTTCTCGCTCGCGGCTCGGCGCCGCCAAGTACAATCTCGAGTCCTGGAGGCTCCATGTCGAAGAGCAATTGGTCGAATGCCGCGCGGGCGCGGTTTGCGCGTGAACTCGTGTCTGCGGCGCGCGCCATGCCCATGGTTCTCGCGTCCTCGTTGATGGCCTGCGGTGCAGCGCTCGCGCAGGCGCCGAGCGCAAGCGGCCCGGGCGCTTCGCCACAGGCCTCGGCGCCCGTCGCCGCGACATCGGGCGCCCCGAAGGAAGACTCGTTTCCGCGCGTGTTCACCTCGGGCAGCGATTCGATCACGGTCTATCCACCGACCTTCCAGTCATGGTCGGGTGACACGCTGACGGGGACCTGCGCGATCTCGGTCGCGAAGAGCGGCGTGCAGTCGCAGGTCTTCGGCACGCTTGCCTTCACCGCGAGCACCGAGGTCGACAAGCTGAACCGCGTGGTGGAGTTGCGGGGCATCGAGATCCAGGGCGTCTCGCTTCCGACCGATCCCGCGTCGCAGGACCGACTCGAGCGCGAGATCGAGGAGCAGGGGAAGGGCAAGACGCTGCGCATCGCGCTCGACCGGCTCGAGGCCGCGGTGCCGACCATGACCTCGGCGCCCAGCGTGCCGACGGCGCCGCTTCTCAACAGTCCGCCGCGGCTCTCGATCGTGTCGACGCCGACGGTGCTCGTTCCGATCCAGGGCGATCCGAGCCTCGGCCCCGTGCCAGGCACCTCGCTGCAGCGCGTGCTGAACACGCCGATGCTGCTCGTCGAGGACGGCGCCGACAACTGGTGGCTGAAGATCGCCGACGGCTGGATGACCGCGGGTTCGCTCGTGGGTCCGTGGACCGTGGGCACCTCGAACGCGGACCTCGACGCCGCGACGAAGTGGGCCGCGTCGCAGCCGTCGATCAACCTGCTTGCGCCCGCCGCGAGCGGCGCCTCGGAGCAGTCGAACCAGTCGCAGACGGTCTCGCTCGTGCAGTCGGCTCCCACGATCGTGGTGTCGACCGCGCCCGCCGAGATCCTCGTCACCGACGGTGATCCGTCGTGGGTTCCCGCGGGCCAGTCGGGGCTTTCCTATGTGTCGAACACCAGCGCGAACATCTTCCGCCTCGATGCGACGGGCGCGTGCTATGTGCTCGTCTCGGGGCGCTGGTTCACATCGAGCGGGCTCGCGGGGCCGTGGAACTTCGTGCCCGCCGCCGAACTGCCTGGCGCGTTCATGCTGATCCCGCATGACAGCCCGAAGGAGAATGTGCTCGCGTCGATTCCTGGAACGGGGCAGGCGCAGGAGGCGGCCATCGCGAACAGCGTTCCGCAGATGGCGCGCGTTCCCCTCACCGAGACGCTGCCGACGCCGACGCTGATAGGCGGTTCACCCGAGTGGCGCAGGATCTCGGGCACGACGGGCCAGGGCACGGTCGAAGTCCTCTCGAACTGCGCCACCGCGGTCTTCCGCACCGACAAGGGCACGCTGTGGGCGGTCGAGAAGGGCGTCTGGTTCACCGCGCCCGCGCTCAACGGCCCGTGGAAGGTCGCGCTGTGGGTCGCGCCCGCGCTCTACACGATTCCGCCGTCGAGCCCGTACTACTACGCCACCTTCGTGCGCGTCTACAGCTCGACGGGCGACTATGTCGTCACGGGCTACACGCCCGGCTACTTCGGCGCGTATGTGCAGGATGGAGTCGTGGTGTACGGCACGGGCTACTGGTACATGCCGTACTGCACGACCGCATGGGTGCCCGTGCCCGTCACCTACGGATGCGGCGCATCCATGTGGTACAACCCGTGGGCGGGTTGGGCCTTCGGCTTCGGCGCGGGAATGGCCGTCGGATGGGCGATCGGCGAGAGCACCTGGCATTGCGGCCCGTACCCGTACTGGGGGCCGTATGGCGGCGGCTTCGGGCCGCACGGCGCCTATGCGTGGGGCCCTGGCGGCTGGGCCGCGACCACGGGCAATGTCTACCACCACTGGGGCGATGTGACGACGATGTCGCGCACGAGCGCGGGCTACAACGCGTGGACGGGGAACGCCTGGTCGACGCACACCGCGGCGTCGTACAACTCGGCGACGGGCGCGCGCGCGGTCGGTCAGCGTGGTTCGGTGGAGAATGTCTACACGGGCAACTGGGCCGAAGGCGCGCGCGGCGCCGCGTACAACCCCGAGACGGGAAATGCCGCGCGTGGCGGCGTGGTGGTGGCGGGCACGGCCAACGGCACCGATGTGGTCGCGGGCGCGGGCAGCGTCACGAACACGAAGACGGGGCAGAGCGCGTCCGCCGCGGGCGTCAAGACCGACAACGGCGCGTGGGGCGTGGCGCACGGCTCCGACGGCACCGTGGTTTCGGCGGGAAACAATGTGTACGCGCGGAGCGACGGAAGCGTGTACCGCTACAACGACAGCTCCGATTCCTGGCAGCAGTACGACCGCTCGGGCTGGAACGAGGTCAACGACAGCACCACGCGCGACTCGCTGCGACAGCAGGCCGACACGCGCGCCGATGGCGACTGGCGCAGCGATCAGTCGGGTCGTTGGTCGAGCGGCGACTCGGCGTATCAGTCGAACAGCTGGAGCGGTTCGGCGCAGCGCTCGGCCAACTCCGGCGGCTCGGCCGGGCGATTCGGCCGCGCGGGCGGATTCTCGCGAGGTGGCAGGCGCTGAGCCTGCGCATGGCAAGGCGCAGGCGGGCGCGAGCTCGGTCGCGAGGCCCGTCGTGCGCAGCGCGCCTCGTGCCGACGCTGCGCGTGGATTCGCGCGGGAATGTTGCGACGCGCGCTGTAGGCCGCGAGTATCTGGTGTGTGCTGTCGCGCCATCACCAGAGGTGATGCCACACGAAGGATCGGCGACGGCGGATGCGAACCGCTCGCGCTTCGCTGCGCTCCGCGCTCGTCCGTGCTGCTCCGTGCTGCTCCACGCTCGTCCGCGCTCGTCCGCGCTCGTCCGTGCTGCACCGCGCTCGTCCGTGCTCGTCCGTGCTGCTCCGCGCCTTTATGTGCTGCTCCGCGCTCGTCCGTAGGGGCCTGCGATCCTGCGTGTGCGGCCATGCATGCCATGCATGCCATGCGTCGCCATGCGCCGACGAAGGCGGAGCGCAGCGAAGCCTGAGCGCCCGGAGTCCGCGTCGCCCATCCTTCGTGTGGCACCACCTCCTGCGAAGCAGGAGGTGGTGGCGGCCATCGCGCGTCCGCGTCGCCCATCCTTCGTGTGGCACCACCTCCTGCGAAGCAGGAGGTGGTGGCGGCCATCGCGCGCACTGAGCCTTCGCCTGCAGGTCGATTGCATCCGGTGCGTTCTGTCGCGCCATCACCAGAGGTGATGCCACACGAAGGATCGGCGACGGCGGATGCGAACTGCTCGCGCTTTACTGCGCTCCGCGCTCGTCGGCGCTCCTCTGTCGGTCGCCGAGCGTGCCACGCGTCGCTGTGCTCCGCACTGCTCCGCGCGAGCACCGCGACTTCACGCCATCACCCAATCCGGATGCCGCACGGCAGGTGTGTCCCTTCGCTGCCGCTCCCAGTCCCGCGCCGAACTCCACTGCCAGTCGATCGGTGTCGCGGCCAGCCCCGCCTTCACGGGGTTGAAGTGGATGTAGTCGAAGATGCTCCAGTACGCGCGTGTCGACCAGACGAGCCGATCGAAACCACCGCCGCGTTCCCAGATCTGATGCGTGTCACCACGCAGGCCGATGACGCTGCGCGCCACATTCGACTTCAGCACGGCGAGCGTTCGCTCGACCTGAGCACACTGAGGCGTCGCCAGCAGGTGCAGGTGGTTCCCCATCACGACCCAGGCGTGCAGGTCGATCGACCCGTCCCGCACCAGCGCGTCCATCTCTCGCACGATGCCGCGCCGCGCCTCGCCTCCCTCCAGATAGCGCCGCCCCGCGACGCACGAGCAGGTCAGAAACCGCGTCTCGCCCCTCGCGCCGCGGCGGCGCATTTCCTTCCGTGGCATCGTCTCCATGCAGCCGACGCTACCGCACGGCGAGCAACTGCTCGCAAATCACGACACTCGACCGCAAAGATCGTCGCCTGCAGCGCACCAACACGCCCAATCCTCACACACCCGCAAGCATCCCATCACGGTCGGGCTCGAGAGCCGCGGGCGCCTGGCGTCGCGCGAGCGGCGCGTCGAGCGGGCTCTTCACGCCGCATTCGGCGCACAGCAGGCGGCTCGTGATCTCGCTCGCGAGGAAGATGACGGGAAGCCCCGAGCCAGGGTGCGTGCCGCCGCCGACGGTCCACAGGTTGTCGAAGCCCTGCAGCCTGTGCTGCGGGCGCCAGTGGAGCATCTGGGTGATGTTGTGCGCGAGGTTGAAGGTCGCGCCGTGGTTGATGTTCTGCGCGCGCCAGTCGTCGGGGGTGAACATGATCTCGGCCTTCACGCGCTTCGCGGCGTCGGGAATGCCCATCACGCTCTCGAGGCGCGCGAGGGTCTCCTCGCGCAGGCTTGGCGCCGCCTTCGCCCAGTCGATGGGGGCGCCGTCCTTCGCGGATTTGGTGTTCGCGGTCGGCACGAGCACATAGAGCGCGCTGTCTCCCGCGGGTGCGAGCGTCGGGTCGAGCCGGCTCGGGTTGCAGACATAGAACGACGCGTCCTCGGACAGCCTTCCCTCGCCGATGTCGGCCAGGTTCTGACGGTACTTCGTCGAGGTGTAGATCGTGTGGTGCGGGAGATCGATCTCACCGTCCATGCCGAGGTAGAGCATGAAGGTGCTGCAGGAATACCGCTTCGCGTCGATGGCCTTGTCCTGCTGGTCGCTGCGGCGGAGTTCCGCGGGAATCAGGTTCTTCAGCGCCCAGGTCGCGTCGGCGTTCACGACGACATGGTCGAAGCGCCGCTCCTCGCCGCGCACGACGACGCCCGTGGCGCGGCGGCCGCTGAAGGTGATGCGCTCGACGGGGCTCGCGGTCTCGATGCGCGCGCCGAGGCGCGTGCAGGCCTCGGCCATCGCCGCGACGAGCGCGTTGCAGCCGCCGATCGGGTGCCACACGCCGTACTCGTACTCGATGAACGGCAGGATCGAGAAGAGGCTCGGGCACTCGAACGGGCTCATGCCGAGGTACTTCGACTGGAAGCTCATCGCAAGGCGCGACTCCTCGCTCTTGAAGTACCGCGTGAGATGCGTGTAGATCGACTCCCACGGGCGTAGCACGGGTGCGACCTTCATCGCGTCGAGCGTCATCAGGTCGGCGAGCCCGCGGATCGGGCTGCGCAGGATCGGCTCCATCAGCGAGAGCTTCTTGCGGTTGTCGGCGATGAACCGCAGGAACGCGGCGCCATCGCCAGGTTGTACGCGCTCGAGCTGCGCGGCCATCTTCTGGAGGTCGCCCGTCGTGTCGATCTGGGTCGGTGCGGTGCCGCGGTCGTTGCCGATCAGCAGGCGGTACATCGGGTCGAGCCGCTTGAGCTCGACGAAGTCCGAGACGCGCATGCCGACCGCGGAGAAGATCTCCTCGAGCACATACGGCATCATGAAGAAGGTCGGGCCGCAGTCGAACGCATACGGGCCCGCCTCGAGCCGGCGCGTGCGGCCGCCCACGACCTTCTGCGACTCGATCACCGTGACATCAAGCCCAGCGCCCGCGAGGAGCATCGCCACCGACAGGCCGCCTGGACCCGCGCCGATGACGGCGACCGATGGGCGGTCGCTGCGGGTGCGGGAGCTGGCCAGATGGCTCGGTGAAAGATGCATGGGGCCCGTTTCGGGGTGTCGCAGGGGGTGGATTCGGGGGGGGGGGGTGGAAATCATGCGTTTGCGAAATTGGCTGCGAGCGGCGAATCTAGCGACTGCACAAACGCGAAGGGTGCGCGCCCCCGATTCCCATGAGATTTCCTCCGCCGATCCATGACCGCCTCGACTGGTTGCGGGCCTTCCGCGACGAGATCCGCAGGCACCAGCCCGAGCTGCGCGCGCTGGAGTCGGCCGAGGTCGGCAAGACGGATTTCGAGGCGCTGACGGCCGACATCATGCCGCTGCTCGCGTCGTGCGCGTGGCACCTGAAGAATGCGCGTCGGCTGCTTGGGCCGCGCCGCGTGCGTGGCGGTGGCATCTTCGGCCTGCATCTCTTCGGGCTCGGAACGCATGCGTCGCGGCACAGGCTGCCTGTCGGTCGTGTGCTGATCATCGCGACCTGGAACTACCCCGTGCAGCTGGTGGGCGTGCAGCTCGTGCAGGCGGTCGTCGCGGGCAACGAAGTCGTGGTGAAGCCGTCCGAGCGCGCGCCGCGCACGCAGGCGCGGCTGCTCGAGCTGGCGGTGGCGTGCGCCGAGCGCATTCCGTCGATGCGCGG
>JAJTGK010000005.1 GCA_021297815.1 Planctomycetaceae bacterium | reverse complement strand
TCGAGCGCCTCGAGCGCGATGTCGGTTCCGATCGCCACGCCCGTCTTCACCTCGATGCCGCCGATCGAGAGCACCCACTCGACCTCGGTCATGGCGCGGTCCGCGCGCATCTTGTAGGGCGCGACGCCCGTCGCGTTCAGTCCGCCCACGACCGCGCGCTTCTCGAAGATCGTGCAGGCGTGTCCGAACCGCCGAAGCTCGTGCGCCGCGGCCAGGCTCGCGGGGCCCGCGCCGATCAGGGCCACGCGCTTCCCCGTCGGCTTGCCCGCCTCGAAGAAGCGCCAGCCTGCCTCGTAGGCGGCGTCGGTCGCGTAGCGCTGCAGCTTGCCGATCTCGATCGGCGGCTGCTCGAGGTCGTTGTAGACGCACGCGCCGACGCAGAGCACCTCGACGGGGCACACGCGCGCGCAGCTCATCCCGAGGATGTTCGACTCGAAGATCGTCTTCGCCGAGCCACGCACATTGTCGGACGCGATCTTGCGGATGAACTGCGGGATATCGATCGCGGTGGGGCACGCCTTGATGCACGGCGCGTCGTGGCAGAAGAGGCAGCGGTTCGCCTCGGCCACAGCCGCGTCCCGCAGAAGCGGCAACTTGAAGTCGGTGAAGGCGCTCTCGGAGCGCTGGCTGGGTTGGACGGGCGGCATGGCGTCGGGAGGTAACTCCCGTTATCGAACCAAAGCCTAGCAAAGGCCCACAATGAAACGAAGCGGTTTCCCGCGAATCGGCTGGGCGCGAGCCCAGTCACCCGTCAGGCGAACATGGGGTAGGCGACGGCCGCGACCGCGGCCAGCGCGAGCAGCACGCAGCACCCGACCCACAGCACGCGTGCCCAGCGCGGCGAACGAGGCCCTTGCGAAGCGCCCACGACCGCTTCGACGAGCGTGGCGAAGAGGTCGAGGATCATCGAGAGCATGCGTCGCGCGTGCTCACGCCAGGATGTCGCGCACGACCTTGCCCTTCACATCGGTCAGGCGGTAGTCGCGGCCCTGCGCGCGGTAGACGAGCTGCTCGTGGTTCAGGCCAAGGAGATGCAGCATCGTCGCGTGCAGGTCGTGCACCTCGACTGGGTTCTCGACGATGTTGTACGAGTACTCGTCGGTCTTGCCGTAGGTGATGCCGCCCTTGAAGCCGCCGCCCGCGACCCACACCGAGAAGCAGCGCGGATGGTGGTCGCGGCCGTAGTTGTCGCGCGAGAGCTGGCCCTGCGAGTACACCGTGCGGCCGAACTCGCCCGCCCAGAGGACGAGCGTCTCGTCGAGCAGGCCGCGGCGCTTGAGGTCCTGCACGAGCGCCGACTGCGCCTGATCGACCGCCTTCGCCTGCGCGCCGAGCTCGCCGGGCAGGTTGCCGTGCTGGTCCCAGCCGCGCATGTAGAGCTGGATGAATCGCACATCCCGTTCGGCCAGTCGCCGCGCCAGCAGGCAGTTCGCCGCGAACGACCCTGGCTTGTGCACATCGGGCCCGTACATCTCGAGCGTGGCTGGGTCTTCGTCGCTGAAATCGGTGAGTTCGGGCACCGACATCTGCATGCGGTACGCCATCTCGTGCTGCGCGATGCGCGCGCGCACCTCGGGGTCGAGGCTCTCGGCGAACTCCTCCTCGTTCAGCCTGCCCACGAGGTCGAGCATCTCGCGGCGGTCCTCGCGGCTCACGCCGTCGGGGTCGCGCAGGAAGAGCACCGCGTCGCGGCCCGAGCGCAGGCGGCAGCCCTGGTGCTCGCTCGGCAGGAAGCCGCTGCCCCAGAAGCGCGCGCTCAGCGCCTGCATGTTGCCGACGCCCTGCGTGATCATCACCACGAAGCTCGGCAGGTTCGCGTTCATGCTGCCGAGCCCGTAGCTCATCCACGAGCCGAAGCTCGGGCGGCCGGGCTGCTCGGTGCCCGTCTGGAAGAAGGTGATGCCAGGCTCATGGTTGATCGCCTGCGTGTGCATCGAGTTGATGAGGCACATGTCCTTCGCGATCTTGCCCGTGTGCGGCAGCAGCTCGGAGAGCCACAGGCCGTCCTGGTTGTTGTCGAAGCGGTCGAAGCGGAACTTGGTCGGCGCGACGGGGAACCGCGACTGGCCGCTCGTCATGCCCGTGATGCGCTGGCCGTTGCGCACGCTGTCGGGCAGGTCCTCGTCGAAGCGCTTCACGAGCTCGGGCTTGTAGTCGTAGAGGTCGAGCTGGCTGGGCGCGCCCTCCATGTGCATGTAGATGACGCGCTTCGCCTTGGGCGCGAAGTGCGGCCCAGGGCGGAAGCCGACATCGCCCGCAGGCAGGCCGTTCGCGCCGAGGACGGGCGACGCCGACGCGGTGCGGCCGAGCAGGCTCGAGAGCGCCACGCCGCCGAGGCCTGCGCCGATCGTCGACGCCACATTTCCGAAGAACCTGCGCCGCGTCATGTTGAGGAGGTACTCCTCGAGTCCGTCGGCGGGCGTTGCGGTGATCTTGTGCTTCGACATCGGTCCTCCTCAGTCCTTCACGATGGTCGCGTCGCTCGAGAGCACCGCGTTGGCAAGCATGGTCCACGCCGCGAGCTCCGCAGGGTCGACGCCTTCGGCGCGCGGCGCCTCGCCGATCTCGACGAGCTTCATCGCGTCCTCGGGCGCGGCCTTGTAGCGCGCGCGGCTCTTGTCGAGCGCCGCCTGCATGGCAGTGCGCGCAGACTCGCTCGGATCCTCGCCCGTCGCGCGGCGGAACAGCTCGCGCATGCGGGTCGCGTCGTTGCCTTCGGCGCGCAGCACGCGCTCGGCGGCCACGCGCGCGGCCTCGACGAACTGCGGGTCGTTCCACAGCACGAGCGCCTGCAGCGGCGTGTTCGTGGTCAGGCGGCGCGGCGTGCAGAACTCGCGCGTCGGCGCATCGAAGGTCAGGAGCGACGGCGGCGGCGCAGCGCGCTTCCAATAGGTGTACATGCTGCGGCGCCAGAGGTCGTCGCCCATCCCCTGCTCGTAGATGCGCGTGTTCGACTGCAGCATCGCGACCTCCTGCCAGAGGCCCTCGGGCTGGTACGGCTTCACGCTCGGGCCGCCCGGCTGCTCGCGCAGGATGCCCGCGACATACAGCGCCTGGTCGCGGATCTGCTCCGCGGTCAGCCTCTGGCGCGGGAAGTGCGACAGGTGGCGGTTCATCGGATCGGCCACCGCGAGCTCGGGCCGCACGCGCGACGCCTGGCGGTAGGCCGAGCTTGTCACGATCTCCGTGATCAGCGCGTGCATGTTCCAGCCGCCGTCGCGGAAGCGCACGGCCAGCGTGTCGAGCAGCTCGGGGTTCGCGGGCCACTCGCCCTGCAGGCCGAAGTCGTCGCTCGTGCGCACGATGCCGTTGCCGAAGAACATCTCCCAGAAACGGTTCACCACGACACGCGCGGTGAGCGGATTTTCCTTCGAAACAAGCCATTCGGCAAGGCCGAGGCGGTTCTGCGCCGCGCCTTCGGGCAGCTGGCCGAGCACCGCGGGCACCGCGCGCTTCACGGGGCGGCTGCGGTTCGGGTGGTCGTACGCGCCGCGCTCGTGCACGAAGGTCTCGCGCGGCATGGCGAGCTCCTTCATCACCATCGTCTTCGGCGTCGACGAGATGATGCGCTGGCGCTCCTGCTCGACGCGCGCGATCTCCTGCGACGCACGGATGTAGCTCGGCGAGAAGCGGATGCGCCATGCGTTGCGCGCGTCCTCGATGGCGGCGGCGCGCATCGAGCCCTCGGGCGCCACCAGCGCCACCGACGCGCGGTCGAGCGCGCCCTCGCGCGGCAGGTGCCGCGCGTAGAAACCCGCCTGTCCGCCCGTGTTCACCACCTTGCACACGAGGAAGTTCTGTCCAGGCTCGAGCGCCAGCGACACGCGCTCCTGGTCGGGCGCAACCGCGCGCGCGGTGCGGTTCTCATGCACCTTGCGGCCGTTCAGATACACCGCGATGCCGTCGTCCGAACCAAGCGAAAGCTCGATCGTGCGCGCATCGGGCGAGTAGATCTGCCGCGCCACGAACTCGGCGCCCACGCTCGCGGCAAGGCCCACGGCCTGGCCGTCGACCACGCCAGGAGCATGACGCCACTCGATCTTCGCGCCGTCCGCGGTCGTGAAGCGCTTGCCGCGCACGAAGGTCGCTTCCTTCTCGGGCCCGTACTCGGCGTCGTACGCGGCACCTGGCGCGCCCACCACGGGGCCCGCGATGTACCAGCTGCTCGTCGCCTCGGGAAGACGCGCGATGGCCGCGTCGCTTGCCGCCGCGGGCGTCAGGCGCACGCGGCCGAAGATGTGCTTCGCATACGGCGACTTGTAGTGAAGGCGCACCACGAGTTCGGTGCCACCCTCGAAGCCGAAGGGCTTCGCCGCCGCGAAGATCGCCGCGCGCGGGCCGTCGACCTCGTGCGAACGCACGGCCCACTGGCGGCCTTCGTCCTTGGTCAGCGCGTTCACCGCGCGATAGTCGCCGTTCTCCTGCTCGTAGTCGGCCCACGCCCACACGAGGTCGACCTTCTCGCGCCGCGAGGGATCGGCGACCGACACCGCCTCGACCTCGATGAAGTCGAGCACCGCATTGCCGTTGGGCGCGCGGCCCACGCGGTTCGCCGCGTGCGAGGGGTCGGTCATCGCCTCGAGCATGAGCGCGCGCAGCCCCGTGGCGTCGGTGCGCAGCACGAGCTCGTGGTCGTCGTCGTCGGGGTTCTCGCCCGCGGCGAGCACCGAGCCGTCGGGCTGCACCGTCATGGTCGCGCCCGCCGCGCTCGACGCGCGCACCACGCTCGACTTCGCGAACGAGAAGCCCTCGCGCAGCGAGCCGACGAACGCGTCGAGCTCGGCGCGGTCGGCCTCGCCCGCGCTCGCCTGCTCGGCGCGCGCGCGCTGCTCGGCCTCGGCGAGCAGCGACAGCCGCTCCTTGTCGGCGCCGCGCGGCACCTCGATCGCGGGCTCGAACGCGCGATACGGATCGGGCGCCTGCGAATAGAGCCCAGGCTCCTCGTTCGAGTTGAAGAACGCGATGAGCGAGTAGTAGTCCTCGGCGGTGATCGGATCGAACTTGTGGTCGTGGCAGCGCGCGCAGCCCACCGAAAGGCCGAGGAACGCGGTGCCCGTCGTGTTCACGCGGTCGACCGCGTACTCGAGCAGGTACTCCTCGTTGATCGCGCCGCCCTCGTCGGTGATGACATGCGCGCGGTTGAAGCCGCTTGCGATCTGGTTGTCGACCGTGGCGCCAGGCAGCAGGTCGCCCGCGAGCTGCTCCACGATGAAGCGGTCGTACGGCTTGTTCGCGCGGAACGCCTCGATGACCCAGTCGCGCCAGAGCCACATCTGGCGGCCTGCGTCCATGTGGATGCCGTTCGTGTCCGCGTAGCGCGCAAGGTCGAGCCACGGCACGCTCAGCCGCTCGGCGGTGCGCGTGGCGTACGGCTCCTCGGTCAGCAGGCGGTCGACGAGGCGCTCGTAGCGATCTTCGCGCGTGTCGGCGAGATACGCGTCCGTCTCCTCGGGCGTGGGCGGCAGGCCCGTGAGATCGAGGTAGAGCCGGCGCACCAGCGTGGCGGCATCGGCTTCGGCGCTCATCGAGGTTCCAAGCGACTCGAGCTTCGCCTGCACGAAGCGGTCGATGTCGCCGCGCACCATGCCCGCATCGCGCACCGCGGGCGCGGAGTGCGCGGCGGGCGCGACGAACGACCAGTGGTCTTCATACGCCGCGCCCTGCTCGATCCAGCGGCGCACGAGCTCGCGCTCCTCGACGGAGAGCGGCTTCTTGTTGCTTTCGGGCGTCGGCATCACCTCGTCTGGGTCGTGCGAGTTGATGCGATGCCAGATGAGGCTTTCGTCGGGCTTTCCAGGCACGATCGCCGCGCCATCCTCACGCGCCGCAGTCGCGGCCTCGAAGCTGTCGAGGCGCAGCCCCGCCTGCTGCGTCGCACGGTCAGGCCCATGACAGAGGAAACAGCGGTCGGAGAGGATCGGCCGAATGTCGCGGCCATATCGCACGGGCTCCCGCGTCGAGGCGAGTGGCGATTCCGCAGCGTTTCCGCGCGGCGACGCCGAACTTCCAACGGGTGTGCGACCCGCAAGGGCGAAGGCTCCGAGGCCCACCATCGAGGCCGTCAGGAGCAGGAATCCGACTCTGGAAGACGCCATGCCGCGAGTCTAACGGGGTTTTCCATAGGCCCAAACCCTTTGGGAAACACGGACTTCGGAAGATTCTTTGAAAATCTCGGGAAGTGTCCCTTCCAACCCCTCCAACCCGCAGCATTGTTTCGTCAGCGGCGAGTGGATGGCGTCGAAGCCCAAGCTTCGGTGGTCTGAAGCAAGTCGCTGGAAGGTGTGTGTGAAGAAAAGGCTGGAGTGATGGAAAAGGCCGAGAGAGCGAGAGAAAAGGTTCAGAGGTAGAGAAGGAAAGCTCTCGAGGTCGAGTGAGAAAAGGATGGGTCAGGCGTTGGAGACGCCGTGGCCACAGGAAACAATCGACGACCGCATGGAAAGCGGAACCCTCGGGCTGTTGCTCGCGCCCCCTCGGTGCGAGCGAACCTTGCAAATCGCGCCCCCGCGCTTGCGCCAGCCCACCGTCGCGTGGCTCCTGAGTTCGAAGCCTTGCTTCACAGCACATTCCGTCGTGTGTCCGAAGGCTGACTGCAAGTCGTATGCAGCACCAGAGGACGAGTCCCGTTCCCCCTTCCCGAGTCATGCCCTGCCCCCAGGTCGTGACGAGCAGCTTGGCTCCCCGCCAACTGCGCCGGAAACCCGGCGTGCCTGCGCAAGCAGGCCTCGCGAGAGACGGATGCCTGGCTGAGCGTTGCTCGCCGGCGTCTGGCCCCGCTCGAGCCAAGGCTCGGAACAACGACTCGAAAACACACGACCCCCCGACCAAATGTCGTTCGGCTCGTCGCCGCACGACTTCGATGGTGTGTTTGTGTGTGTCCCTGTTTCGTTCCTTTCCCAACCTGTAGGAGTGAGTGAAAATGAACCGTATCAACGCTAGCGTGATGTCCCTCGCCGCCCTCGCTGTTGCTGGCTCGGCTTCGGCCGCCTTCACCGGTTACTCGGTGGCCTCGAGCACCGTGGGCAGCCTGACCAAGTGGACCGTCTACGCGAACTTCAACGGCGCGACGGACACGGTCCTCAACGCCTTCCACTTCAACCTGACCGTCGGCGGCGGCACCCCCGTGTTCCACCACGCTGACGCGCTCAACGGTGGCGTCGATTCGACCGTCGCTGGTACCTGGAACCCGCAGTTCGTCCTCGCCCCCGGCGCGATGGACTCGTATGTCTGCATCGGTGGCGGCGAAGGCTTCGCCTCGGGCAACTCGACGAACGCCGACCCGGACTGGGGCGCGGCTGGCTTCAACCAGGCGCAGGTTCCGTTCCTTGCCGCTGGCAACCAGACCTCGGGTGCTGGCTGGTTCAACGGCAATCCCCCGAACCTCCAGGGTCGCGTTGACGCGAACGGCAAGGTCAAGCTCGGCCAGTTCGTGCTCGGCTCGAGCGACGCGGCTGCCACGCTCTTCCTCAAGATCGGTTTCAACAACGGTCAGGGCGGCGCGGTTGAGTTCGGCCAGGGCACCTTCACCCTCGGCGTCCCCGCTCCGAGCGCCATTGCGCTCCTCGGCCTCGCGGGCCTCGCCGGTCGTCGTCGCCGCTGATCGCGACTGACGGCTCCCTGCCGAAGATGTGAACGAAAGGGAGCCTCGGTCGCCAACACGGCCGAGGCTCCCTTCACACTTCGGCTCCTGCGGATCCCCTCCCGCAGGATGCGAAACGAAGCGGTTTCTGTCCCCCGAAGAAGTCCCAAGCATCCCCAGCCATCACAGCGGTCGTCGGATCTCCCGTGATCCTCGACCAGGGCCGGCCAGCAGCGCACCGCGCGCGCCAGCCCCGCGAGTGAAGGAACCAGTCATGAGCATGCATCGCGCCAGCGCTGCGGCCCTCGCCGCAGCTGCGGTCTCCCTCTCTGCCCACGGAGCGTTCGTCGAATTCGTCGTCGCGCGCACCGTCGATGGCGGCTTGGCGCGCCATGCACTGTTCGCCCGCTTCAACGGCGCCACCGACACGGTGCTGAACGCGTTCCAGATCACGAAGGTCTCGGGCAACGCGACCTTCTTCCACCGCGATGCGCTGACGAACGGCGTCCACTCGACCTCCGTCGGCTCGTGGAACCCGCAGTTCTCGTTCGAGGCCAACCCGTTCGACTCGTATGTCATGATCGGTGGCGGCATCGGCTTCGCTTCAGGCAACACGACGGCCGCAGACCCCGACTGGGGTGCCGCCGCGTTCAACCAGGCCCAGATCCCGTTCGGAAACTTCACGAGCGGACCGGGCTGGTACAACGGAAATCCGCCGAACCTCCAGGGCCGCGTCAATGCCGACGGCTTCGTGAAGCTCGGCCAGTTCGTCGTCGCCTCCAACGAGGGCCCGACGGTCATCAGCCTCAAGCTCGGCTACAGCAACGGCCAGGGCGGCGGCGTCCAGTTCGTGAACGACGCGACATTCACGCTCAACATCCCAACCCCCGGGGCGATCGCGATCCTCGGCTTCGCAGGACTCTTTCCAAGGCGTCGGCGCGCGTGATGGCGCGCAAGCGATGCCACGCGTCATGACTTCAGATCCAAGATGGTGTTCAGGTAGAGAGACCCCCACTACCCCCTTTTATCTCCCCCACTTGGCGGGCTCCCTTCCCCCCACTTTCCGCGGTGAAACGCGCGAAAGCCCCGAGCCTGCACCTGCCTGAACACACACACCCTGTCGCATTCCCACTCACTCGCGACAGGCCATCGAACAGCTGCCTCGGTTGACGCCGAGGCAGCTGTTTTTTTGGGTCACGCGGTGGCGAGCGCGCCGAGTTCGACCACCTCGTCGCGGTCGACGAAGAGAAGCGCGGCGGTGACGGTGCTCGGATCGAGGCTCCACAGCGCCGCCACCGCCGCTTGGTAGGCGGCGAGTTGCTCGCCGTAGTGCTCGACGAGCGCCTGCATGCGCGCGCGCGAGTGCTTCTTCGCGCCTGTCTTGAAGTCGATGATGTGGGCGCCCACCACGCGGCCCTGCTCGACGCGCAGCACGAGGCGGTCGATGCGGCCGCGGATGAGCGACCCGTCGGCGCGTTCCGAGACGAACGGCACTTCGGCGCGCACCGTCTCGCGGTCGGAAGGGCGCAGCGTGCGGCCGACGGCGCTCGCGGGTGACGCGAGCTGCGCGAGCAGTTCCTCGACTTCGCTTGCCAGGCCCGCAGCCACGGGCTCGCACTTGTCGACCTCGGCGCGGGCCGTGGCCGCAGCCACCGCCGCGGTGCGCGCGGCGGCACTGGCGAACTCGTCGATGGCGCGCATGTCGCGGAAGCACTCGTGCACGAGCACGCCGCGCAGCGCGATGTCGCCGTCATCGAAGGGGCTCAGGGCCCAGAGTGGCAGTTCGGTCGGCTCCGACGCGGCCTCGTCGCCATCGCCGCCTTCCTGCGGCTCGGTGCCGCCGCCGCCTGCGGCAGACGATGGTGCCGCGGCAACCTGCGCGCGGCGGCCGGGCGCCAGCAATGCGTCTCCTGAAAGCGTGCTGCGTGGCGCGGCCGCGCGATGACCTGGCGCCCTGACAGCCGCCGTGTCCGCGTGCTCGACCTTCCAGAACGGCTCGTCGGAAGGCACCGACACCGCGGCGATGGCCGAGGTGAAGCCGCCGAAGCGCGTGTCGGCCCCCTCTGCCGCATCGCCGTTGGCCGCGGAGCAGGCCGCCAACGCCCTCTTCAGCAGCTCCGCGCTCGACGGACCCGAGGCGACCGACGCGATGTCGAACAAGAGGTGAATGCCGTGTTTCGCGCGGGTCAGCGCCACATAGAACGCCGACAGTTCGTCGAGCATGCGGCGACGGCGTTCTTCGCGCGCGAACAGCTCGAGTTCGGGCACGCGCTGGCGCACTTCTTCGTTCCAGAGCGGCGCGACGAGCGCGGGCGGGTGCTTCGGCCCGTTCGCGAGCACGCCCCAGTTCGGGAGCTTCTGGCCCCATCCCTGGTCGAGCGCAAGCAGCACGACCTCGTCGAACTCGAGGCCCTTCGACTTGTGCACGGTCATCACGCGCACCTTGCAGGTCGAGCTTGCGTCGGCGGTGTCCTGCTCGACGGCGCGCAGATACTCGCGCATGCGTGCGGGCGTGCGCAGCGCAAACTGCTCGGCGATCGCGCGCAGGCGCCCGAGGCGCAGCGCGTCGCGCGCCGACACACCCTGCTCGAGAAGCGCGGCCGAAAGCCGTCCGACAAGCGCGGGCAGGCCGCGGTCGACGGCTTCGGCACGCAGCGTGCGCGCGAGCGCCGCCGCCGCATCGAGCGCCTCGGCGGTCGACGCGTGCGACTCGACCGGCCTGAGCCCCGACACCGCGGCCATCGCACCGCGCGACACCATGAAGTGCGCGACACGGTCGCCTGGGTCGTCGACAAGCCGCAGCAGCATCACGATGCCGACCGCGGCAGGCGAATCGAGCAGCGTCGAGCGGCCCTCGTCGCTTGCGTCGATGCCGCGCGCGCGGAGCTTCGCCACCACATCGGCGACCTCCTTGTTCGTGCGGGTCAGGATCGCCACCGTGCGCGCGGGAAACTCGCGCGAAATGCGCTCGGCGATGCTCGCCGCGCACTCCTCGGGCGGCAATTCGACAGGTTCGCGCGCAGGTGCCGCGGGGGTTGCGGCGTCGCCTGGAGCGTCGGCGGCCGCCGCGTCATCGGCACCCTTCTTCTTGCGGCTCTTCGCGGCGGGCTTCTCAGGCTTCTCGGTTCCGACGAGGTACGCGTAGACGCGGCCCGGCAGGTCCTTCGCCGCCTCGTGGCGCTCGAACTTCCATTGCGCCACGGCGCGCGCGAGCGGATTCGCGGTGAAGCTCGGCTGCAGGCCGCGCTTGTCGACGAACGACGCGAGCTCGACCAGCTCCTCCGCATCGTCGGGCCGCGCCAGCGGCACGAGCGTCTTCGCGAGATCGCCGAACACCGTGTTCACGAACCCAAGCACGAGCGGCGACGAGCGGTAGCTCACCGCAAGCCTCTCGTCGGCTCCGAGCGCATGCTCGAACTCGTCGCGGATCGCCTCGACCAGGCCAGGTGTTCCGCCGCGCCAGCCGTAGATCGACTGCTTCGTGTCGCCCACCAGCAGGAAGCGGCCTTCGCCACCGCCCGCGAGCACCGCGCGCACGAGCGGCAGCAGCGAACGGTACTGGTCGACGCTCGTGTCCTGCGCCTCGTCGATCGCGAGGTCGCGCACCGACACTCCGAGCGCCGCGGAAACCGCCGCAGGGTCGGAAAGCGGCGCACCATCGGCCGACGCCGACGCGATGCGCGAGGTCAGGTCGCCGAACCCGTACATGCCGCCCGCCGCCTGCGCCTCGCGCAGCGACGCATCGGCGGCAGGAAGCACTTCGGCCGCAGCCTCCATGCGCTGCGCGATCAGATGCAGGAACTCGGCGCGCATCGCAGCGACGATCTCACCGACGAGCACCTTCACCTCGTCGGGAGCATCGACCCTGTCGAAGGTCGCGCCCCGCGAGATGTTCGCGATGAGGGTCTCCTTGGCAAGCTGCAGGCAGTCGCCCTGCCGCAGCAGGCCCGCGATCTTGGTGCGCGCGTTCTCCCAGACGACGCGCGGCGTCCCGTCGTCCTTCCTCGGCAGATCCGCGCGTTCGAGTCGCTCGGCAAGCGTGGCCCACGCATCGCGCGACAGCCGCGGGTACTCCTCGGCGAGCGGCGCGGCCCAGTGCCATGCGCGCTCGACACGCTCGTCGCGTTCACGACCGTCGCGCGCGCCCATCACGGTCGCGCGATAGATGTCGAGCAGGCTCTGCGTCGAGGTGCGCCCGCCGCGCTCGGTGCCGAGCACCTCGAGCAGCGCCGCCATGGCCGAAGCCTTGGGCGCACCGAGCTCGAGCTGCGCGATGAACTCCGCCGCGCGCTCGTGGCCAAGCAGATCGGCCGCCACTTCCGCGCGCAATTCGGCGAGTTCGGCGGGGTCGCCCACCGTCCATTCGGGCGGAAGGCCGAGTTCGGCGGGCATCGCCGACGCCACGCGGTGGAAGTAGCCGTCGATCGTGCCGATCGACAGGCGATGGAGCGACGCGCACAGCGCCTCGAGCACCTTGCGGTACTCCTCGGCCGTCGGCACAGGCTCGCCCGCGCCAAGCAGCGCGCCAAACTCCTGCCGCGCCGACGCGTCGAGCGCCCCGCGCGCCGCGTGCAGCAGCACGCGCGCCAGGATCTCGGCCGCCGCCTTGCGCGTGAAGGTCACCGCCAGCAGCCGCTCAGGCTCGGGCGCGCGGCCCGCGCGCAGTTCGGCCACCGACCACGCGATGACGCGGTTCGCGAGCGTGAAGGTCTTGCCCGAGCCCGCGTTCGCGATCGCGATCGACCGCATGTAGGGCGCAGGCACAGCCCGCGAGTTCACATCGTCTCCCTGCGTCATTCCCCACCCCCGCTCTCTTCGCCACCGTCTTCACCACCCGCCGACTCGTCGTCGTCGATGCCGCGCAGGCCAAGGCCCCAGATCGGCGCATACGGGTCGCCAGCCTTCACCGCCGAGCGTGTCGTCGGCTCGAACTTGCGCTCGCAGATCGCGGCCACGATGCGCTTCGCCTCGCGCACCGCGTCGTCGAGGTCAAGCGGCTGCTTCGTCTCGCTGAGGAACGAGAAGCGCGTGGCCGCCACGCTTGAACCGAGCACGACATAGCCGATGCCCGTGTCGTCGAGCAGGATCGGCTCGTCGATGCCATGCGCCGCGCGGTCTTCCGCGCTGATCTGCGAGAGCAGATGGCGGTACAGCGGCAGCTGCAGGTCCTTCCAGCTCTTCGACCTTGGCGAGAAGTGCTCCGACGCGGGCGACGCGCCCTTCGACGACGACTTGTAGTCGAGCGCGCGCCAGCGGCCGAGCTTCTTGTTGAAGTCGATACGGTCGATGCGCCCACGCAGCAGGATCGATGTGCCTGCGGGCAGCGTGCCCAGCGGTTCGGCGGCGAGCTTGACCGCGCCGAGGCGGACCACGCCGTCGTTGCGCGCAGCATCACCACTCGAACGCTCATCGAACTCAAGCTCGACGAAGCGCACATGCCAGCCGTCCGCCGCCTCCTTGGCCTGGATCGTCGCGAAGCGCGAAAGTCGCTGGCGCGCGAGCTCGATCTGCACGCGCACCGCGGCGCGCCTCGAGCGCGGGAAGTTGTCGCGCGCCACCAGGTCGAGGATTGCGTCGAGCTCCGCGCGAATCACATCCTCATCGGCCGTCGGATCGGGGCGCTCCGCCTCGCGGCGGCCCCAGTCCTCGAGCACCGTATGTAGCAGCGAGCCGAATCCCGCCGCGTCGAGCTCGGCGACCTCCTCGTCGCGCACCTCGAGCGACAGGCTCGGATGGTGGCGCAGCAGGAAGAGATACGGGCACTTCAGGTAGTCCTTGAACTTCGTCACCGAGATCGCCGTGAACGGCGGCAGTTCGACCGCAGGCGGCGGCGTCTTGATGAACGCCTGTCCGCGCGGCGCGGCGCCGAGCGCGCCAAGCGCATCGCCCGCATCGGCCTCGGGCGCGCGCGGCGGCAGTTCGCCGAACAACAGCTTCACGCGCTCCGCAAGCGCATCGCCCGTCGCCTGCAGCAGGAAGCGAGACGGCTTCATCGGGTCGCCCTCGGCGCTGCGCCGCGACACGATGAAGCGCACGCCGCGCGCGTTCGGCCGCCGCGACAGGATCGAGTCGAGAATCCACGCATCGCGCGCCGCGCGGCGCCGCGACGACGGCATGCCGAGCTCCGCGCGCCACGCGTCGGGCAGCAGCGGATCGACCACCGCGCCCTCGGGAATCAACCCGTCGTTGAAGCCGCAGAACACGAGGTTCGGCTCGTCGGCCACTCCCGCGTCGAGCCAGCCGATCGGGTCGACGCCATGCACGCGGTCGCCCGAAACCTCGAGCTTCGCGAGTTCGCCCGCGACGAGCGCCAGCGCCTCGTTCGGCCCAAGCGCATGCGCGAACTCCGCAGGAACCTCGGACAGCTCGCCCAGCACGCGGTCGAGCAGACGCACGGTTTCGACGCGCTCGCCCTCGGGGCCGCTGCGATCGTTGCGCACGATGGCCGCAAGCGCGGTGCGCAGCGGCTCGGCCCATGAGTGCGCCGCACGCGGCGCCTCGAGCGGCTCGACCACCCGCAGCACGCGCGCGCGCAGCGCGTCGTAGGCCCTCGCCTCGTGCACCGCTTCAGGCGCCGCGTCGCTCCAGTCGGCTGCAAGCGTGGTCGCGCGGTAGCTCGCCACCATGCACTCCTGCACCGCACGCAAACCATCCTTGCGCGTCGATGCAAAGCGCGCCTCGGCGTCGGGGTGACGCACGAACTCGGCCAACGCCTCGGGCTTCGGCGCGCCGCCATCGCGCCCAAAGAGCGCGGCCAGCCGCTCGACCAGCATGCCAAGACGCGTCGTCGACATCGGGCGCCGTCCATCGGCCGCCACTGCGACGCCACGCGCCGCCAGCGCGCGTGCCAGCGCCGCGCGCATCTCGTCTTCGCACGCGACGAGCGCCACCTGCTCGGTCGTGCGCGGCTCGGGCAGCGAAGCCACCACCTCGACCGCGGCGTCGGCCACCTCGTCGGGCCCATCGGCGACCAGGATCGCTGACGACGGCACCTCAACCTCGCTGAAGCGGCGCGCGCTCCAGGCCTCGGCGATCGGGAAGCCCTCGCCATCGACATCGCGGCGCGCATGCACGCACACCTCGACCGAAACCCCCTCCCGCTCCAGCGCGCGCAACAGCTCGCGCTGCACGGGTTCTGGGTCTGCGAACAGCACCACGAGGCGTTCGAGGTCGCCGCGCACCACGGCGGCGCCACCCGCGCGCACCGCGTCGCGCTGCAGTTCGCCGCGATCGCAGACCTTCGCCTTCTCAAGCAGCGAGCCGCGGATCTTCTCGATGGCTGCGAGGCACTCCCAGCGCGCGCGCAGGCGCCCCTGCGCATCGTCCGACGCGGCGCCGAGCGAACCCTGCGAGACAGCCTGCGAGATCTCGCCAAACGAACGCATCGCGCCCGCCGCATCGCGCGCCAGCGCCTGGAGCCTGCGCGCGATCGTCGCAAGCGACGCTTCCGACACCGCACGGCCCGCGTCGATGTCGGCGCGCGACTGCACGGGGCCGAAGATCTGCCCGAGCTGCGCGCGCTCGGCGGCGCCGCGCGATGCGTACTCCCACACCGCCTCGCGCCACGAAAGACGCGCGCCAAGGTCGCCAAGCACAGGCCGCGTCGGCCGCACGAAGCGCTTCACGAAGAGCGCAGGCGTGACGAGCGACGGCGCGATGAGGGGCACACCCTGCGCACGCGCCGCCGCAAGCAGCCTGCGTTCGACCGCGCGCGCAAGCCGCCCCGCGGGCACCAGCACCATGGTGCGCTCGAGGTCGAGCACCGAACCATCGCGCGGCACGCCCGAGAGCACCACGCGCGCCAGCGCCTCGCTCAGCGGCAACGCGGCGTCGAGTTCGGTGGTGGTGAAGCGCGCCGTCTGTGCGTCCATCAAGTTCGAGCCTCTCTCCAAGATCGTGTCGCCCTGTGCAGGCATGGTGACCGCTGTCCTTTCCCGCGGCGCGCGCCGCATTTGTCGCCGCCAATGCTCCGCCGCGCAAGCACGCGGCGCCCCCGACCTGCACAATCGACGGCCACACGGCCGCCCGCCGTCCCATGACGCACGCTTCCGCCGATTTCCGAAGGCGTTCTCGTGAATTCTCGCGCCGCTCAGTCGCGGAACCGCGTGTGGCACGCCTTGCAGTCGCGCGCCAGCCCGTCGAACAGCGCCTTCATCTCGCCCTTCGACGCCCCGAGCGGGTCGGCCTCGCCGCGCGCGCGCGCCGCGTCGGCGGCCTCGATCAGCCGCTCGAGCCGCGCCGCCGCGTCGGCACCCGACGCAAGCCAGCGGCGGAAATCGGCGCGATCGCCCTCGGCGAGCGCCTCGACATGGGCATCGCCCTGCATGTCGCGGTAGAGGTCGGCCAAGCGCCCCGCGTCGGCGATCGGCGCAAGATCGGGGTGGTCCTTCGGTGCCTTCCAGCTGTGCTTCTCGGCAAGCTTCAGGTTGTCGAACGCCACATCCACCGCCACCATCGCCTCGACCAGCGAATCGGGCTTGGTGACCTCGGGAAAGTCCGCGCGCGCCGCGTCGATGACCGCCGCCGCCAGTGGCGCCGCCTTCGCCGTGCACGACCACAGGCCCTTGTAGCCCTCGGCCGTACCCGCGATCTCCATCAACCGCTTGCCGCGCGCGTTGTCGAACCAGCCGAGCGACACGCCGATCGTCGACGCCGCGCCCGCGCTGCGGTGCTTGCCGTGGTGGCAGTGCAGGTAGATCGGCTTGGGCAGGTCGCGCACCGCGCGCACGAGCTCCGACCTGCGCGCGTCGTCGAAGCCGTCGTAGCCGATCGGCAGGTGCACATAGCGCATGCCGAAGCGCTTCGCGCGCTCGACCTCGGGCACCGAGCCGTCGACCGAGATCACGGTCTTCACGCCGAGGTCCCTGAGCGCCGCGAACGCGGCATCGCCCTCGGGCGCGCTGCCTGAATAGAGGCCGTCGTGGAACAGGATCACATTGTGCAGGCCAGGCAATTCGCGCGGCTTCGGCTCGTCGGCCGCGCGCGCGGCGGCCAGCATGAAGACCGCGGCACACGCGCACGCGGCAAGGGCAAGGACGGTCGCGGTTCGCATCACGATCATGGGGGCGGGACGGTACCCCGCTCAACCCCAGCGGACAAGGAGCAGCGCAAGATCCGACGCCCCCGTCGTGCCGTCGTCGTCGAAGTCGGCGCGAGCCGTGCCCCACGCGTCGAGCAGCGCCGCAAGATCGGCCGCACCCACCGCGCCGTCGCCGTCGAGGTCGCACTGCGCCTCGTCGAACGCAGCCAGATCATCGGCCGCAACGCCGCTGTCTCCATCCATGTCGAGCACGGCAAGGGCAGGCACGAATGCGGCCCCGATCGCCGCCTTCAGCGCCGCGCGGTCGCCCGCGTCGCGCACGCCGTCGCCGTCGAAATCGCCAAGCCTTTCAGGCGGCCAGATCGGCCAGGTCGAACCCGCGGGCAGCCCCGTCAGCACACGCGTGGCCGCCGACCGCGCGCCCGCCTTCGGGAAGGTCACCGTCAGCGTGTCGAGCGTGGTCGCGGCGCCGAGGCCGATGTGCTGCCTGTACGAACTCTGGCTCTTGTAGTCGGTGCCCGCGGCCACCTCGCGCCACGCGGTCTTGCCCGCCCACTGCGCCACCAGGCGCGTGCCGATGCCGCGCGTGTTCGCGCCGCGGCCCTGCACATCGAGCTTGATCCACTGCCGATTCGGCTGCCCCACCGCGTTGTTCATGTACAGCCGCACGGGCGCCATGCGGTCCTGCACCAGGATGTCCTGATCGCCGTCGCCGTCGACATCGCCCTGCGCCACGCAGTAGGTGTCGTTCGGATTGCTCAACCCGCTCGCGAAGGTCGCGTCGGCCAGCGGCCATGTGCCCGAGTTCAGGTAGTAGAAGTTGAGCGACGGAATCATCGCGCCCACGAAGAGGTCGAGGTCTCCGTCGTTCTCGCCGTCGAGGAACACCGAGCCCCAGCAGGTGCCGAACGACTGCACGCCCGCGGCCGCGGCGGCATCGGTCCACGAGATTCCACCGTTGCCCGAGCGCAGCAGAAAGTTGCCGAGCTGGATGTTCGGAATGAAGATCTCGGGCTGCCCATCGCCGTCGAGGTCGCCGTACGAGGTGCCCATCGCGTCGCAGGCCACGCCCGCACGGCAGTCGATGTCCTCGAAGAAGGTGCCGTTGCCGTTGTTGCGGTACAGGCGGTTGTAGCGCGGCGACGACGAACCCTTGTCGTTGCCGACATACAGGTCCTGGTCGCCGTCGAGGTCGAGGTCGCACCACGACACCATGAACGCAGGAAACCCGCCGTTGTCGATGCCGAGCGCGGTCGCGGCCTCGGTGAAGGTGCCGTTCCCGTTGTTGCGCCACAGCTTGTTGCGCGTCTGGTTCGCGCTCGTTCCCGCGCGGTTCGCCACGGCGAGGTCGATCCAGCCGTCGCCGTCGTAGTCGGCCCACGCGCAGCCCGCGCCCGCGCCGACACCCGTGATGCCCGACGCCGACGCCACATCGGTGAAGGTGAAGTCGCCGTTGTTGCGGAGGAGCAGCGTCGCCTTCAGCCAGCGCGTCACCGCGATGTCGAGGTCGCCGTCGGCGTCGTAGTCGCCTGCGGCGATGCCCGAGGCCTTCTGCGGCAGCGCGCCGTACGCGCTCGCGCTGACATCGGTGAAAGTGCCCGCGCCGTCGTTTTGAAAGAACCCGAGGCGGTCCTTCGCATTGCCCGTGCACACGATGTCGTCGTCGCCGTCGCCGTCGAGGTCGACCACCGCGACGCCGCAGCCGAACTGGCCGAGCCCGCCGAACTCGCCCTGCGTCACGAAGTACGAGAGCCCGCGCGCGGCCGCCTGCTCGCTGAAGGCCTGCGCCAAAGCGCCACGCGCCACCGCAGCCAAGGCTGCGGCGACGCAGACGAGGGACAAGGGCGCGGCATGACATCTCATGGGCGGCCTCGCACGCGAGGCTGCGGCGCGACCCAAGCGGCGCCGAGCGACCTCGCACACGAAAGGTACTGCCGCACGGATCTCGGGCAAGCGCAGCGCCGTTGGTTCTCGGGCAAATGCCCAACGGCAGCGCGTACCGCCTGACGCTATCCTCCTGCCCCCGCGGGCATTCCCGCCACCAGAACGAAGGCACCCCATGAGCGCGATGACCGAACCCTCCGGCTACAACCACGAAGAGGCCGCTTTCAAGAAGCAGGAGCTCGAGCAGCTCGCCAGGCTTCGCGCCGACCTCGACGCCAAGCGCAAGGCCACCGAGGCGGGCGCCGCCAAGGCCTCGCACTGGATGTGCTGCCCGAAGTGCGGCGGCAAGATGGCCGAGAAGCAGTTCGAGAATGTGATGGTCGACCAGTGCGGCTCGTGCGGCGGCATCTACTTCGATGCGGGTGAGCTCGAAATGCTCATCAAGCACGAGAAGCACGGCACGGGCGTGCTCGGCCGGCTGTTCGGCCGCTGAGCGCGGTCGTCAGAGCCGCCAGCGCGGGCGCTTGCCCACGCTCTTCGAGAACGCGGCCATCATCCGCGAGGCCTCTTCGCCGTTGAGGTCGCCGTCGCGGTCGGCGTCGAACTCGCGCAGCGTGGCCTCCTGGTCGCCCCAGCGCACGGCCGAAACCTGCGCGTCGAACTGCGCGCGCGCCACGATCGACTGGCCTGCCGCGGTCGCCGCCAGCTGCTGCGCGGGCACAGCCGCCATGATCGCGGGGTAGAGCCAGCGGTCGAACTGCTCGAGTTCCTTCTCGGCCGACTCGATCGCGGCCCGCGCGGCGGAGCGCACGGCATCGCTTGCGAACAGCGCGGCGTCGCGCTGGCGAATCGCGGCCACGCAGCGGGCGCGTACCGTCGAGGCCTTCGTCAAAGCCGAGTCATGCAACTCGGCGAGCTCGGACACCGACACATCCTTCATGAGCGCCTCGAGCAGGTCGACGCCGTCGGTCGAGCCGACCGCGGTCGGATAACCAAGCGCCAGCGCGCGGTCGACGAAGCGCTTCGCCTTGTCGGCGGGCAACGCCGCAGCGACCTCGGCCACGGTTGCGTCGTTGAGGTCGCGGATACGGAGCCGCACCGCCAGCGACGCCGCGGTCTCGGCGGGCCGCGGGTCGCCCGCAGGCCTCGCATCGAGCAGCGGGTCGAGCGCACGGCCGTACTCGGCCAGCAATCCGACGACCTTCGGGGCCTCGACCTCGCCGACCGAGATGGCCAGCACGCGTGCGACCTCGATGTTCTCACCCGCGACCGACGCCCCTGCCTCGAGGCGCTCGATACGGATCGCATCGCACATCGCGGGAATCTTGGCGACCTGCGCGGGCTCGAGCACGGCCTGCAGCGCCTCGACGAAACGCTCCGAGGCGTCGCGGTCGCCGATGGGCGCCCCCTCGAGCTCGAGCACGAGCGCCTCGATGATCGGCCGCTGCGCGTCGTCGAGGAACAGCGCGCGGTCGATCAGCGCGAGATCACGCGGGTAGATCGGCGGAACGCGAAGGTCCGCGCTCGGCGCGGCCGCCGCATGCGACGCGACCCACCACGCACCCGCCATCGCGGGCACAAGCAGCGTCATGAAGCGTCGAGGCGATCCCCTCATCGTTCTCCTCTTTGTCTAGGCGGTCGAAGCAACGGATTCTGCGCCCGTCTTCGGCGCCGCGCAAACCGGCGCGGCGCATTCGCGACGCATCGAAACCCGCGAAGCCGTCACAGATCGCATCGATCGCAGGACTCGCTCTGCTGCGCGCGCCGAGTTATCGGAGAACGAAACCTTCCGAACGGCACGTTTCGCCAAATCATTCGCGGGGCCGACCTCATACTCATCGTCGATCGAACCGCGCGACGCATCGATGCGACCGATACCACGCGCGCTTCGGAGACACGATTATTCGACACACCTGCCCGCGCGATCGTCGCCTCTCGCCGATCGACCGCGCAGGCAGGTTCCGATCACTCCACAACTTTGTCACGCGTTTTCGCCCCGAATCGGCCCTGCGGTTTGCCTGAGGGCAGTTTCTGATCGACCTTCAGAGGCCGCTCCAGACGTCCCTGGAGCGGTCGAGAGTTCATTTTCGGTCCGTCACGGGTCCCAAACTCTGCTTTCACGCAGCGTGACGGTCGGGACTGTTTCCGAGGAGAGCGTCATGTCGTT
This sequence comes from Planctomycetaceae bacterium, assembly GCA_021297815.1. Lineage (GTDB taxonomy): Bacteria > Planctomycetota > Phycisphaerae > Phycisphaerales > SM1A02 > QWPT01. The sequence goes on along the minus strand of JAJTGK010000005.1, from coordinate 21,656 downwards.
TGCAAATACGAGTGTCCTGGGGAAGCTCCGCGCTGTCGCCGCTTCGACGATGTCGATCGCGGCCTTCGCAACCTATGCGGCCACGATGCCCGCATTCGCCGATGCGAACTGCACGGCGGGAGCGAACCACCTCACGAACACCAACACGACGACGCAGTTCTTCGTGGCGTTCGGCAACGCGCTCAGCGAGCCTGATCCAGGCTGCCCGACATGCGGCGTGCTCGTGACCGCGAACGCGACCAGCATGTCGCAGTCGCAGCTCAACACGCTCGGCGCGAACTTCGAAGCAGTGGACACCAACGGCGTCTTCGGGACCATGACGCTGTCGGGCACCACTGTGACCGCTGCCAACCTCGGGCAGCTGCTCTCGCGCACCTGTGTGGACGCCATCGTCAATGTCAACGCGACCGGTTGGGACCAGGCGCGCGTGGACGCTCTCGCCGCGAACATCACCAAGGTCGACTCGGCCTTCAACTACGCGCTGACCTCGGCGCAGGACGCCAGCCAGCTCACCAACCTGCTCGGCAAGTCGGATGTGGCCAGCGCCGCCGCCGACGCGACGGGCATGAGCTCGGCCACGGGCAACCAGCTCGCGGTGCTTGCGGACAACTACCTCAAGATCCGTGCGAACGGCATCACGGGCGCTGTCCAGATCAACGCGGGCCTGAGCTCGACGCAGATCACGAACCTGCTCAGCAGGGTCGACCTCTCGGGCGGCTCCTCGTTCGTGGGCGGCACTTCGGTGACCGTCGACGCGCAGGGCATGTCGAACACCCAGCTCACCTCGCTCGCCTCGGCGGTCGCGGGCGCGGGAACCACGGCCAACCAGGCCGCGGTGTTCGACATCTACAACCTCTCGCTCTCCTCGGCGCAGAACTCGTCGCAGCTCGAGACCCTGCTCAACGCCACGGTGAGCGGCGAGGCCATGGTGAACGCGACGAGCATGAACCCTGACCAGCTCGCGGCCCTCGGCAACGCGCCCGCCGCGATCGATCAGATCAACGGTTCGTTCACGATCACGGCCGACCTGACCCCTGAACAGATCGCCCAGATCATGGGCAATGTCTCGACGACCGCGGTTCCGACGATCGACTCGACGGGCATGACGCCCACGCAGCAGGCCGCGGTGCTCAACACCTCGCTCCTCGTGCTGCGCACCGAGTCGGTGGTGCCCACCAACACCGTGTTCGTGGTGAATGTGGATGTGAGCGGCCTGCCGCAGTTCGCGGTCGGCGCCCAGGTCCGCGTCTTCTACGACTCGTCGAAGCTCGCCTTCGTGGCCGACCCCGATGGCGACGGCGAGCCGAACTACGGCGGCTCGGATATGCCGACGCAGATCTTCATGACCCAGACCTCGAACTCGGTGACCTTCGCCACGGGCGTCGACATCGATGGCGACGGCGTGGGCGTGAAGACGGGCAACGCGGCACGCCTGCGCTTCCGTGCGATCGCACCGTTCTGCCCTGAGGACAACGCGGTCTGGCTCTCGACCTCGGGCTTCACGAACCGCCTCACCACGGCGGACGCGATCCCGCAGCCGATCGCCTTCACGGGCACGAACTTCGTGCGCATCGGTTCGCTCACCAACCTCGAGCTCACGGGTGAGCCTGGCAGCGACTTCAATGTCGCCGCCGACGCGGGCACCACGGCTGGCGCGGCGTTCGTCGAGCCCACCGTGACCGCGGCCAACACCTGCAGCTCGGTCCCTGTCATCCGCACGATCACGCTCTCGGACAGCTCGACGCCCACCATCTGGCCGTCGCACTTCCCCGTCGGCGTGAACACGGTGAACTGGACCAGCACCGACGAGGCGGGCAACATCGCGACGACGACCATCACCTACACCGTCCAGAACCACCAGCTGGCTACGGCGGATGTGAACCTCGTCGCGACCATCAACCCGTCGATCGCGTTCAACCAGGTCATGCGCGTCAGCCTGAGCACGGGTGATGTGGTCAACGCCACGGTGTCCTTCGCGGGCAACAACGGCGCGATCCTCGACATCCAGGTCCCCGTCCGTGCGGGCTACACCTGCATGGGCATCAAGGACGCGGCGCACACGCTGACCGATGTCCAGGCTGTCTCGGTGTCGGGCACGAAGTACGCCACCGCAGGCGTGTACGAGCTCATCGCGGGTGATTCGAACGACGACGACCTGGTCGACATCCTCGACTTCGGTGCGTTCGTCGCCGACCGCGGCCCGGGCAAGACGCCCGCCAGCCGCAGCAACTACAACCGCGACGGCTTCGTGAACAACTTCGACTACGCGTCCATCGGCATCAACTTCCTCCAGATGGGTGAGGTGTGCGGCTCGAGCTTCAACGGCAACGCTCCGCTCACCCGCATCCATGTGAAGGAACTCCGCCGCCTCGGCATGGGCGACCTCGCCGTGGCCGACCTCAACGGCGACCGCTGGGTCGACAGCGAGGACATCGCGCTCCTGATGTCGGGCGAGCAGCCCGAGATGCAGGAAGCCGATGACGCCGACGCGGTCGGCAACCGCGCCTGGTGATCGGAGTTTCAGGTTCGCTTCTTCCAGGCCCGCGGCACACGCCGCGGGCCTGTTTCCTTTTCCGAGGCCCTCCCAAGCGCGATGCGGACGCATGGATTCGCCGCCGTTCCCGAAGGAACCCCTACCCGGACGCGAGAGAACGGTCATGATGAAGCGTCATGTCCGCGCTCTCCGCCGCCCTGATCGCGTCGTTCCTCATCGCGCCGTCGACACCTTCGCGCGAGGCGATGCCCGGCGCCATCGTGGTGGCCGTCGACGGCGGGACGGTTCGCTTCGACCTCGCGCCCGAGCAGGGCTTCGCCGACGCGGCGGTCGAGGTCCGCGGGGCGCGCGGCGTCGAGCGCACCACCGTGCGCAAGCTCGGCGTGCAGGCCGTGCGCGGCGCGGTGGGAGACCTCACCTTCTGCGGCACGCTGTGTGGCGGCATGCTCCGCGGTGAAATCGTGCGCCATGCCGACGGCACGCTGTTCCGCATCGCCGAGACCCCTGCCGCTCCGCTGTTCTCCCCGCGTGCGGCGCCCGTCCTCGTCGCACGCGAGGTCGACCGCGTGCCGTTCGGATGCGGCGTCGGCGATGGTGATGGCGGTTCGTTCCCAGGGGAAGAGGCGAACGGCGGACTTGTGCCCGAAGGCGTCGCCTCGCTCGGCGGCGGCTGCAGGCGCGAGTGCGTGTTCCTCGTCGACAGCGACTTCCTCTTCTTCTCGACCTACGGCCCCGCGCCCGCGAACACGACGGCCGCGATCGTGCAGACGATGAACACCGTCGACGCGGTCTACGAGAAGCATGTGGGCGTCAGCTTCGCGACCAGCGCGATCATCGTGCGCACCGACCCCGCCACCGACCCCTACGCAGGCCTGACCGCGGCGGGCGCCGTACTCGACCGCGCGCGCGTCGAATGGACGGGAACGACGCAGTACGAGCGCGACCTCGTGCACATGTTCAGCGGAACGGGCTACTCCGACGGCATCGCGGGCGTGGCCTGGGTCGGCGTGGTGTGCAACTCGTACGGCGTGGGCATGACCCGTTTCGCCGATGCGAATGTGATGTGCCACGAGGTCGGCCACAACTTCGGCGCGCCCCACTGCGCCGACGAGCCGTGCGACACCATGTGCGGCGGGTGCCTGCTCATGGGCCCGAACGACAAGACGATCATGACGAACCACCGCAACGGCGTCGGCTGCCTCGCGGTCGATGTGGCGGCGGAGAACCCGATCCCGCCCGACGCGCAGCTCGACCTCGCCTCGGTGCCCGCGGGTTCGACGGGAGCCCTCGTCGATGTGCTGGCCAACGACACCGACTACTCGTGCGAGCCGCTCGCGATCGCGTCGTTCTCTGCGGTTTCCTCGCGCGGTGGCACCATCGCCCTCGACGGCTCGGGCGCCACCGCGCGGCTGCGCTACACGCCGCCCGCAGGCTTCTTCGGGCAGGACACCTTCACCTACACGCTCGGCGACGCGGGCGGCCTCACCGACTCGGCCGAAGTGCGCGTGACCGTGACCACGAGCACGCGCATCGAGGTCGGCCGCGGCTGCGCGGCGCTGACCCAGAGCCTGCAGTCGGCCGTCGACACCGCCGACCCCGTGCTTGGTGCCGACATCGATGTGGGGCCCGGCCGCTACGGCGCGGTCGACTTCAAGGGGAAGCCCATTCGGCTCCGCGCGCTTGCGGGCCCCGACGCGACCTTCATCGATGCGAACGCCGCGCGCGGCGTGACCATCGTGGGCGCGAGCGCGAACGGTGCGGTCGTGTCGGGCTTCACGATCCACGACGCGTCGGCCGCCGAGGGTGCGGCGATTCTCGTCGACACCGCGTCGGCGTCGATCTCGAACTGCCGTTTCATCCGCACCGCCGCCACCACCCGCGGCGGCGCCCTTGCGCTCAAGAGCACCACGACGGGCGTGACCGACTGCTTCTTCGACCGTACGACGGCGCCCACGGGCGGCGGCGCCAGCGTGCAGGGAGGAAACGCCACCTTCACGCGCTGCGACTTCTTCCGCTGCACCGCGACCGCGGGCTCGGGCGGCGGCGCGCTTGCCACGGGCTCGGGCAGCGTGAAGCTGCTCGACAGCACCGCGTACCAGTGCACCGCGACCTCGAGCGGCGGCGGCGCGCGCTTCGAGGGCGGCATCGCCGCGCAGGTCGGCCAGTCGACGCTCTGCGGGTCGACCCCGCAGAACCTCTCGGGCGCGTATCAATCGCTCGGCGGAAACAGCACGACGACCTCGTGTGCGGCGTGCGGCGCGTTCCCGTGGCGCGCGTCGTGGGGCTGCAGCGAGCCCGGCGCGGACCACTGCGCCGTGGCCGATGGAGTCGCCACCGACACGAACGGCGACGGCCTGATCGACGGCTGCTCCTCGCGCGCCGACCTCGTCATCGCCTGGTGGACCACCGCCTGCGGCGGCAACGGCAACGCCTACGAGCTCGTCGTGCCCGCGGCGCCGCTCAACTGGCTCTCGGCGTACACCGCGGCACAGCAGCGCGGCGGGCGGCTGGTCACGCTGAACTCCGCCGCCGAAGCCGCCTTCGTGTGGCGCGCCGTCGCGTCGACGCCTTCAGGGTGGTCGGGCGGACAAGGTCCCTTCATCGGCCTGTACAAGTCGAGCGGCGTCTGGCGCTGGATCACCACCGAGGCGCTGAGCTACACCGAATGGGCGCCAGGCGAACCGAACAACAGCGGCACGCGCGCGCGCTACTGGAGCGCGAGCGGCGGACCCGTGCAGACCTGGGACGACCAGCCCGACGCCAACACCTCGATCAGCTATGTCGTCGAGTTCGTCGCCGCGCAGGACTGCAACGCGAACGGCTCGCCCGACGCACGCGACATCGCGCTCGGGCTCTCGCCCGACGCGAACAGCGACGGCATTCCCGACGAATGCGCCCCGCCGTGCCCTGCCGACCTCGACGGCAACGGCGCGATCGACGCCGCCGACCTCGCCGCGCTCCTCGGCGCGTGGAACACGGCTGGCGCCGACCTCGACGGCAACGGCACCACCGATGCCGCCGACCTCGCCGCGCTTCTCGGCGCGTGGGGACCGTGCTGAACCCGCCACGCCGCGCGGCGTGAGACCGCCGAACGACGCCGCCAAAAACGCACAGGGCGCCCCACCCGAGGCGCCCTGCGCGTTGCTTGGCTGACCGCAGCCTTCGCCGTTCAGAGGTTCGCGACTTCCCAACCCTTGCGCGGCGTGCGGCGCAGCGCGGCGCTCGCGGCGGGGCTGTTGCGGAAGGTGCAGGTCGCGGCGTCGTACTCGAGCACCTTGCCAGGCTCGAGCGCGCTCATCGCGCCGATCGACAGGCTCTCGCACATGCGGCCCGCCTTCTCGAAGCGCGACACGCACGCAGACTTCTTGCCCGAAAGGCAGGCGTCGACCCAGTCGTGCCAGTGGTTCGTGCGGCCCATCTCCTCGGGGCTCATGCGGTCCTCGGGCTTCAGGTCGACCGCCTTGCCGTCCATGAAGACGCGCGCCCATGCGTGCTCGATCGGGAACCACATGGTGCCCTTCTCGCCGACCAGGATCACGCCGCCATCGCCCTTCACGACATCCTCGCCCGCCTTGCCGCCTTCCCAGCCTTCAGGCATGCCGATCGCCTTGAAGTCGGGGAACTGGCCGCCGTCGAACCAGTGCAGCGTCAGGCCGTCCTTCGAGGTCATGCGGTTCGGGGCGTACTTCACGACCACCGACTCGCTCTCGGGGAACTGGTCGGTCGACGCCTTCACGGGAATGCACTTCGCCGAGATCGGGGCACCGAGCTCGAGCTCGTAGAACGGCACATCGAGCATGTGGCAGCCCATGTCGCCGAACGCGCCCGTGCCGAAGTCGATCACGCCGCGCCACGCGAACGGCGTGTAGCCGTTCTTGTACGGGCGGTCGGCGGCGGTGCCGAGGAAGAGGTCCCACGAGAGGAACTCGGGGATCGGGTCGGTGCCCGCGGGGCGCGGGTTGCCCTGCGGCCACCAGCCCGCGGGGCGGTTGGTCCACGCGTAGACATCCTTCACGGGGCCGATCACGCCGTCGCGGATCAGCTTGCCGCCGTAGCGGCGGAACTTGGTGGTGATGCGCTGGGTGCCCATCTGGGTGACGACCGACGACATCGTCGCGGCGACCTCGGCCAGGCGGCGGTTCTCCCACGCGCCCTGCGCGAGCGGCTTCTGGCAGTAGACATGCTTGCCGAGGTTCATGGCGGCCATCGAGATCGGCGCGTGCATGTGGTCGGCGGTCGAGCAGACGACGGCGTCGAAGCCCTTGTCGAGCTTCGTGTACGCCTCGCGCCAGTCGCGGAACTCGGCGGCGTTCGGGAAGCGGGCCGCGACGGTCTCGCCCTTGTCGTTCTTGCGGTCCTTGCGCCACGCATCGAGCTGGCGCTGGTCGATGTCGACGAGCGCCACGATGTCGACCATCTTGTGGCTCGACACCTCGTTCAGGTCCGAGGCGCCCATGCCGCCCACGCCGACCTTGATCACGCGCAGGCGCGAGTTCTGGTTCAGGCCGCCGCGCAGGAACGCGGGCGCCGTGGCCGAGGCGATCTGGCCCGCGAGTCCCGCGGCGATCGGAGTTGCGAGCGAGGTCAGGACGAATTCGCGGCGGGTCAGGCTCATGGGGGCCATTCAACCACAAAGAACGGGCGGGGTTGAGGGGCTCCTTTGGAAGCAGTGAAAAATCGCCGCGACCGCAGATCGCCGCGCGACCCTCGCGCACGATCCTCGCCTTGCCGCCCCGCCGCTCGACCGCTCAATCACCGCCCGACGCGCCGTCGCCCGTGATCTCGGGGCCAACCTCCTGCGTCACCTGCACATCGACGGGCACGATCGTGCGGGCCGTCCACGAGATGCTCTTCTCGACAGGCTTGCCGTCGGCGCCGCGGCCAGGCATCGGCACGACCCAGCGCAGCACGCCCTGCGTGCGCGCACCCTTCAGGTACGCCTCGGCGGTCGACAGCGGCATCGACAGGTCGCGCAGCTCGACCTTGATCTTCTCGTTGCGCGAGACGGGAATGGCGGCCTCGACCTCGATGCTCGTCGCCCCCGCGGCGCTCGACGAGAGATCGATGCGCCACTTCGCAGTCTCGACCTTCGACTTGCCGAACACGCCTTCCTCGCCCGACTGGCGCGACACCAGCGTCTGCTTCGCCGTGAAGCGCGGGTCGCCGCCGAACCAGAAGGAAAGCGACGCGCCAGGCGGCACCTCGGGGAACTCGACCGCGCCGACCGAGTCGTCGCCGACGAAGAGCTTGGCCGTGCCCTCGAGGAAGGTGTACGACGAGTCGTTGCGCGTCTTGGCGCGCAGGTAGACGCGGTCGTCGACCAAGGGGCGCGCGACATGCGCGAACTCGGGCTTCAGGTCGATCGCGGCCACACGCTGCAGCGTCGAGCGGCCGCCGTCGCTCGGCACGCGCACCTTGCGCGGCAGCGTGTAGGTGACCACGCTCGAGCCGACCGCCTCTGCATCGGCGTACGACTTCTCGAGCTCGACGCCGAGCGCGGCCCCTTCGCCAGGTTCGCCGATGATGCCGCCGTCTCCGATCAGGCCCGCACCGAACCCGCCACTGCCCCCGCCGCCGCCTGTCGACATCGGGTCACCCGCGGTGCCTGCGCCGGGCTTGCCCGTCAGGCCGCCGCTGCCGTCCTTCATCGCGCTTCCGTACGCGCCAGCCGTGGTTGGCGGCGGTGGAACGAAGACATCGAGGAAGAGCGGCCGAATGCCCCGCGGCGACGGCTGCCGCGTGGGCTCCGCCGTCGAGAGCGTCAGGGTCACATCGTTCCAGTCCTCGCCCGACTCCTGCAGGATCCGCGCCGCGTACTCGACGGTCAGCGCGTCGGTCGCGTCGTCGCCCGTGTCGAGCGCGCGCACCGAATACTCGGGCGTCCATCCCGCGTTCTCGACGAGGTAGCTGAGGCGCACCGTGCCCGCGTCGCGCGTCGACTTGCCGACCGCGATCACGGCGCTGCGCTCGAAGTTCGTCGTGCCGCCGAGCCGCCGCACCTTGTCGCCAAGCGCGGCAAGCACCGCATCGAGCTCGCGCACATCGCGCGTCAGCTTCAGCTTCTGCTCGGCGACCTTCAGCCGCGCGCCCGCGAGGTACTCGATCTGCGCCGCGAGCGCCGCGGGGTCGAGCGCCTTCGAACCGAGCTCCTTGCCGCTCTCCGCCGCCGTCTTCTGCGCCACCGCATCGAGCAGCGCCGACTGGCTGTCGAGCAGCGACAGCTGCATCTTGAACGATTCCGCCGTGCGCAGCGCCTCGTCGCGCTCCGCGATCGCCGCCTTCAGCTCGGCGTTCGTCGTCGGGTCGTTCGGAACACGCGCCTCCTCGTAGCGGATGTCGAGCAGGCGCCCACCCTCGACGCGCGCCGCGAGCGAATCGCCGTCCACCGCAGGCGGCAGACCCTTCACGACGAGTTCGAAGGTCCCCATCTCGGCGGGCAGCGCCGCCTCGCGCGTCACCATCGCGCGCTCTCGGAAAAGCGTCACCGACACGATGCCCGCGTCGACCACGAGCGACTTCGCCTCCTGCACGGCCTGCGCCAGCGGCGCACCGCACGCGGGCCTGCACGCCAGCATCGGCACGACAGGCGCGAACCACACGCCCCACGCGACAAGCCCGACCGAACCAACCGACACCGTTGCTGCTCGCTTCATGCGCGCAGGATACGGCGAGCGTGGCGAATTGTTGCGCCTATCGCTCGTCCTTCGAAGAACCCACGGCGGCAAACGCGCGTCGACCCGCGCCTGCGCGCGACTCGCCGACCCACGCCACATGCCGCGCCTCGGCGGCCGAGCGGGTGTCGGCGTCGAGCTTGCCGGCCAGGCGGCTGGCGAACGAATCGGCGCCCTCGCGCATCGTTTCGCCCTTCAGCGCGGCCTTGCCGTTCATCGCCCAGAAGTAGGCCTGCGCGTCGCTCTGCGGCACGCCGCGACCCTGCTCGTACAGGCCCGCGAGGTTGAACATCGCCTCGGGCACGCCTGCGTCGGCGGCGCGCGTGAAGAGTTCCGCGGCCTGCGCCTCGTCGCGCGCGGTGCCGCGGCCCTCGGCATGCATCACGCCGAGATTGACGACCGCATGCAGGTGCCCCGCCTCCGCGGCGCGCGCGTACCAGCGGAACGCCGCCTCGTGGTCACGCAGCGACTCGTCGCCGCGCGCGTGGTGGTCGCCGAGCGCCACCATCGCGTCGGCGTCGCCACACTCCGCCGCGACACGCAGCCAGTGCATCGCCTTCGAAAGGTCCTTCGTCGTGCCCGTGCCGTCGAGGTGCGCAAGCGCCAGGTTCGACATCGCGCGCCTGTCGCCCGCTTCGGCGGCCTTCGCGTACCACGCGACGGCCTTCGCATGGTCGACCGCCACGCCCTTGCCGAGCGCATGCGCGGCGCCGAGATTCGTCATCGCGCCCGCGTGGCCTGCCTCCGCGGCGCGCGTGTACCACGCGAACGCCTCGACATCGTCCTGCGCCACGCCACGACCCTGCGCGAACGCCGCGCCGAGCAGGAACATCGCGGTCGTGTCGCCCTTCGCGGCGGCGCGCTCGTAGAGCTCGATCGCCTTCGCCTCGTCGCGCGCCACGCCGCCGCCCTGCATGTGCCGCGCGGCCAACGCGACCATCGCCTTGGTGTGACCCGCATCCGCAGCCTTTCGATACCACTCGACGCCCGCGGCGGCATCCTTGCGCGAGACCATCGCGCCGAGTCGGAACATCGCGTCGGCATCGCCCTTCGCGGCCGCTGCCTCAAGTGCCGTCGCGTCCTGCGCACGGCGTGCCGGGCCTTCGGCGGCTCCGAGGGCGGTGAACGAGAACGACAGGACGGTTGCAGCGATCGCGTGGCGGATCATGACGGTCTCCCTGGCGCAATCCGCGCCGAAGTGGAGGATCGACCGCAGCCGCACCGCGCATCACGCGCCGTGGGCACACCGCGATTATGAAGATCGGACCCGCCCGCACAGACGGAACTTCACGCCGCCCTGCGTTCAGGAATTGCAAAGACCCCACGCGCCGAGCAGCACCGCGAGGTCGCCGCCCTCGACCGAACCGAGCCCGTCGATGTCGGCCCGCCCCGCGGCCACGCCCGCCGTGCCCCACTTCGACAGCAACTCCGTGAGGTCGGCGCCATCGACGCGGCCGTCTCGGTTGAGGTCCGACGGACACGCGTCGCGCACGAGCGTCCAGTTGTAGTTCTCGCGCAGCCACTGCGTGCGCAGCGCCTCGTTGCGCACTTTCGTGGTCGGGTCGATCACGACGAGCCGCAGCTGGGCGCCGCTCGAGCCTACCGGCAGTTCGCGCGTATCGATCGAGCTTCCAGTTGCGCCCACGATCGCCTCGGCGCCGAGGTACCACTGCGTCGACAGCGCGTGGAGCGACGGCTGGTTCAGCGTGGCCGTCACGCTCGACCCGCGCACCACCGATGCGTTCACCGCAGGAACCGCCGCGTCGAGCATCATCGTCTGCTGGTGCAGCTTCACGATCATCTGCTCAAGCCCAGGCCCGTTGAACGGCACACCCAGCGAGCGCATGAGAGAGTTGCTCGTCGGGCGCCTGATGCCGAACTGGTAGTAGCGCGCCCCCTCGAACGACCCATGCGCGCCGACCGTGGGCAGCGACACGCCGATCCACGCGGCCCATTTCGAGCCTGAAGCCTGCATCTGCGAGGTCGTCTGGATGCTGACATTCACCTCACCAAGCTCGGGACCCGTGTAGGTCGTGCCGTCGGCGTAGTCGTACTCGTCGGCGAGATCGCCGAAACTATGGCCGAACTCGTGCAGCGCCACCTCGAGGCTCGACGACTCGAAGCCGCTGAAGGTGCACACATCGGCCGTCGGGTAGCCCGCGCCGCCGTACTTCGTCGAATTCGCGACCGCGAGGATCTGGTTCCACTGCGGCGCGCAGTTCGCGGCCGCGATCGCCTTCGAGGTGCTCACGCACAGCAGCCGCTCGATGCCGCTGCACCAGAAGCCCATGTCGAGCGCCGTGTTGCGTGCGATGCCCTGCGTCGGGTCGTTGTCGACGCCCGCGTCGGCGCTCGTCACATCGACGCGGTGTGCGTTGAAGTAGCGGCGGTAGCTCACCACAGGCTCGCGCGACGCGATGGTGGCCCAGCGCTGCGACACGAGCGTCGCCCACGACGCCTGCTGCGCCGCCTGGAACCCATCGCCCACGAACACGATGTCGACGCGGTTCGCGACGGGGCCGTTCGATTCGATCGTCGTCGAGGGCCAGGTGCTGAACCCCGCCACCGCCTCGGGTGCATCGAGCAAGAGCGGCCCGCCCTCGAGCATGCCGTGCTCGCCAGGGTGGCAGCAGGTCACGAGTTCCTTCTCCCCGCGTCGAGCTCCGTCAGCCGCGCCGCCCTGCGGCCGAAGCGGCGGCGCGAGCAGCGGCGAAAGCGCAAGGCACGAGGCGATGAAGGCCGACATGCCCCCATTCTGCCGCAGGAATCGGTGCTTGTGGCGGCGAACGCGCCATCGCCCGCGCGTTCGGCCCGAGAGACGCCGCCTCGCACCCCACGCGCGCGGTTCTCGGGCGGTTCACTCGGCCACGAGCCGCGCCCGCGTCTCGGCAAGCCGCGCCCGCGCGGCCTCGTCAAGCTCGGGATAGTGCAGGTCGACCGACGCCAGCGCGTCGATCATCACCGCGGCCACCACAAGCCGCGTGTACCACTTGTTGTCGGCGGGCACCACCACCCACGGCGCATGCTCGCTCGAGGTCTTGCGGATCGCATCCTCGTAGGCGCGCATGTACTCGTCCCAGTGCGCGCGCTCCGCGACATCGCCCTCGCTGAACTTCCAGTTCTTCGACGGGTCGTCGATGCGCGCGAGGAACCTGCGCCGCTGCTCCTCCTTGGAGACATGCAGGAAGAACTTGCGGATCACCGTGCCGTTGCGCGACAGGTAGCGCTCGTACTTGCAGATGTCCTGGAAGCGCTCCTCCCAGATCGCGTCGGTCACCAGCTCGCGCGGCAGCTGCTGGCCCCGCAGGATCTCGGGGCGGACGCGCACCACGAGCACCTCCTCGTAGTACGAGCGGTTGAAGATGCCGATCATGCCGCGCCGCGGCGCCAGACGCGTGCACCGCCACATGAAGTCGTGGTCACGCTCCTCGGCGCTCGGCGCCTTGAACGAGTGCACCTCGCACCCCTGCGGGTTCACGCCGCTCATCACATGCTTGATGGCGCCGTCCTTCCCCGCGGCGTCCATCGCCTGAAACACCGCGAGCAGCGACCAGCGGTCCTGCGCGTACAGCATGTCCTGCATCTCGCTCAGGACGCGCACGCCGTCGGCAAGAAGATCGCGCGCGGTATCCTTCCCATCTTTGCCGAACGGCCACACATCGTCGGGGTCGTGCTCCGACAGGCGGAACCCAGCGCCGTCGCGCACGATGTGCCGATCGGCCAGCCTGCGCGCCGCGTCGATGACCTCGCGTGTGTCCATGAAGCCTCCTGCGAGAGCATCTCGCGCGCGGCCCCGCGGCGCAAGCGTCAGGTCGCCCAATCGCCGAGGTCTTCGTCGCGCTCGCGATCGGCCGCCGCCTGCTGCCGCGCGCGCCGCTGGCGTACGGCGCTGCGCAGCACCACCGCAAGTTCACGCCCGTCGAAGGGCTTGTGCGCGAGGGCGAATGCGTTCTTGGCGCGCGCCTCCCGCGTCACGCGGCCTTCCCGCGAACCCGTCATGTACACGAACTGCGGCATGTCGCGCGCCTCGAGGTTCTGCAGACGGTCCTGCACCGAGAACCCATCGCCCGCAGGCATCCCCACATCGAGCAGCACCACATCGGGCCGCACGCGACGGGCCGCCTGCACCGCCATATAGCCGTCCTGCACCGCATGCACCTCGAACCCCGCGGCCGAAAGCCGCGTCGAGACGGCCTCGAGCAGCGCGCAGTCGTCGTCCGCCATCAGAATCACTGGCTTCGACATGTGTCCCCCAATTCGTCCCGCGTGCACGAGCACGCGTCCCCGCCTCACTTGCCGTCCGCACCGTGCGGATGGCGCACTCCGTCGTCTCCCGTGTCGCGCCCGATCAGCGTCGCCTCGATGAGGTCGATCAGCACCGACGGGTCGAACGGCTTCTCGAGCAGCGTCACATCGCCCACGCGCCGCAGCCGCCGCTTGAAGTCCTCGCGGAAGCCCGTGATGAAGATGATCGGCACGGCCTCGTCGCGCTGCAGCGCGTCGGCGAGCGCGATGCCGTCGCCGCCAGGCATGTTGAGGTCGCTCACCACCACATCGAAGCTGCGGCGCTGCCACTCGCTGAGCGCCTGCGCGCCCGTGCCCGCCTCGACGCACTGGTGTCCAGCGCCCGACAGGCGCAGCGAGATCACCCGCCGCAGCTCGGGGTCGTTCTCCACGACCAGGATCGTCGCTCCGCTGTGCCTATGCATGTGCCACGCTCCTTGCTCCCTTTCCCCGCACGATGGCGTCGTGCACCGTGGCGATCACCTCGTGCGGGTCGTATGGCTTCGTGAGGTAGGCCGAGGCGCCCGCCGCAAGGGCGGAGTGCCGCGCGCTGTCCTGTACATTCGCACTGAGGAACACCACGGGGATCGCGGAAAGATGCGGATTCTGCTTGAGACGCGCATGCACCTCGAATCCGTCCATGTCGGGCATGCGCACATCGAGCACGATCGCGTCGGGGCGCGACTCCTGGGCCGACAGCAGGCCCTCGAGCCCGCTGTTCGCCGTCGACGCAAGGTACCCCGCGGCGCGCAGGCGAATCGCAAGCACCTGCGACAGAACCTTCTCGTCGTCAATGACCAGCACGCGGTACGGCATAGCCTTGCTCCATGAGGATGGCGTTGCGGATGGCGGCACGCGCGCGGGCGCACTCCGCCGGATACTCCCATCGGCCCGCGAGTGACACCGCTGGCGCGGCGCCGTCCTCCCCGCTGGTGTGTAGCGCCTCCTCGAGGCGCTCGCGCCATGTCTCGGGCGAACCCGTCGGACCGAACACGACGATCGACTGGCCGTCCGCCGACTCCACCGCGATGTCGGTGGGCCGAGTCGCGGCCACCACGAGCCTGCGCAGCTCCTCGGCGCTCCCCGACTCCCGCGCGACCGAAAGCAACGCGACCATGCGCGGCGCCTCCTCGCGCTCGGACAGGCGCTCGAAGAAGCGGTCGATGACCGTCTCCATGCGCATCGCGGGCACGGTGAACGAAAAGATCGCGCCCTGTCCAGGCTCGCTCTCGACCGAGATCGTGCCGAGATTCAGCCACACGAGCTGCCGCGCGATGTTGAGTCCGAGGCCGAAGCCCTTCACGCTCGGGCTGAGCGCGTTCGGCAGCTGACGGAAGCGCTCGAAGAGCAGCTTCAGGTCCGACGGCGCAAGCCCAGGTCCGTGGTCAACCACGCTGAACTCGACATCGCCGAGCGCGCTCGACCGCGCGCCGATCAACACCGTGCCGCCCTCGGGCGAGAACTTGATCGCGTTGGTCACGAGGTTCATCACGACGCGGCGCAGCTTCTCCTCGTCGGCGAACACGGGAGGCAGCCCCGGCTCGATCTGCTGCACGATGTTGATCTGCCGCGCCATCGCCTTGCGCGCGATCATCTTCTGCACGCCCGCGACCACCGACATCACCGAGACGCTGCGCCTGTCGACGCGCAGGCGCCCCGCGCGCAGCTTGCTCGAATCGAGGAAGTCCTCGACCATCTGGTTGAGGTCGACCGCCGCCACATCGATGACCCGCAGCCACTCCTGCTGCATGTCCGACACGGGGCCGCCGAGCCCGTCGGCGATGATCGAGGTGTACTCCTTGATCACGGTGAGCGGCGTGCGGAACTCGTGCGATACATCGTCGACGAAGCGGTGCGCGCGCTCGGTCATCTCCTCGAGCCGCCTGTTCTGCCGCGCGAGCAGCTCGTTGAGGCGCAGGAGCTCCTGCTTCTCGCGTCGCTCGCTGATGTCGCGCACGATCTTCGCGGCGCCGACGACGGCACCCGACTCGTCGCGCACGACCGAAAGCGCCACCGAGACCTCGACCACGCCGCGGTCGCCGCAGAGCCGCGTCGTCTCGTACTGCTCCATGCGCTCGCCGCGCGCGATGCGCCCGAGCGCGTCCCGCTCGCGCTCGCGCTCGCCTTGGGGCACGAGCTCAAGCTCGCACAGCCCCGCGAGCGCCTCGGGCGACACTCCGAACAGCCTGCCCGCGGCGGCGTTCGCCGACTGGATTCGTCCATCGATCGTCAGCCCGAGGATCGCGTCCTCGGAGTTCGCCACGATCGCCGCCAGGCGCGCGCGCGCCGACTCGACCACGCGGCGCTCGTGGATGTCGTCGAGCGAGCCCGCCATGCGGAGCGGCCGCCCCTCGTCGTCCCACACCGCCTGCCCCGCCGCGTGGAACCATCGGTACTCGCCCGACTTCGTGCGCAGCCTGTAGTCGAGCGAGTACGGCGCCCTCTGCAATAGATGCGCCTCGACCGCACGCGTGACGACCTCGCGGTCATCGGGGTGGATCAGCTCCGCCCAGGTCGACACGACATTCGGCAGCTCGTCCTCCGCGTACCCAAGCAGCTGCTTCCAGCGCGGCGAGAAGTAGTCGGCCCCCGTGCGGATGTCCCAGTCCCAGATGCCCGCAGCCGAACCCTTCACGACCAGCTCGAACCGCTCCTCGGCGCGGCGGCGCTCGGTGATGTCCAGATGGATGCCCGCCATGCGGACGGGCCTGCCCTCTGCGTCGCGCTCGTAGACCTTGCCCGAGTCGAGCACCCAGATCACCGAACCGTCCTTGGCACGCAGTCGGTGCTCGCACCGATAGAGGTCGCTGCGCTCCTCGAAGTGCTCCTTGAGCGCGTCCGACGCCATCTGCGCATCCTCGGGGTGCACGATGCGCTCCCACGAGCGCACATGCGCCTCGATCTCGCTCGGGTCGTAGCCGAGCATCTCGCACCATCGTTCGTTGAAGTGCACCTCGCCCGACGGAATGTGCCAGTCCCAGGTGCCGAGTTCCGCACCTGCCACGATCAGCTTCTGCCTTCGCTCCGAGGCAGCGAGCTCGCGCCGCGCCTCGACGGCCGCCGTGACATCGCTCTCGATCGCCATGAAGCCCGTCACCACGCCCGCCTCGTTGCGGACGGGCTGGATCTCGACATCAAGCCAGTACTCGCGCCCATCCTTGCCGCGGTTGAGGATCTCGACCCTGCACGACCGCGCATCGTTCAGCGCGTCGCGCATGGCCGCGATCGCCGTCGGATCGGTGCGCGGGGTCTGAAGGAAGTCGCCTGGAACCCGGCCCACCACCTCGTCGAGCGTCCAGCCCGTGATGCGCGTGAAGCCCTCGTTCACCCAGGTGATCCGTCGGTCGAGGTCGGTGATGACGACCGCGTTGGTCGTGCTGCGTGCGACCAGCGCCAGCCGCTCGAGCTCGCGCACGCTGCCCTCCACGCGACCTTTCGCATCGCGGATCGCCTGGGCGAGCGCCGAGATCTCGTCCTCGCTGCCGTCGACCGCGGCGGAAGGCGCGCCTACCGCGTTCACACCCGCCGCGATCGACTCGATGCGCGCGATCACGCGGCGCCGAAGCACGGCGGCCGCCACCACACCGAGAAGCACGAGCCCGCCAAGCGCCACGCCGCCGAACCAGATCGCCGACGCGAGCGCGCCCGAGGCGATTCCACTCGCGTCGATGTGCACCATCGCCACCGCCTCGGATCCGAACGGCACGGTGTAGTCGAGCTGCGAATCACTTTCATGCATGCGCATCTCAGGCCGTCGCACGGCGGCGCCACGAAGAAGATCCGCCGCGACCGTTTCCGTCGGAAGCGCTTCCATGCCGAGGCCAAGCCACTCGGCGCGCGAACTCGCAATCACGCGCATCGGCTCACCACCCGCGACCACGATCAGGCTGACCTCCGTCTCCGTCGCGAGCCTTGTCACGGCCGACTGGAGCGCGCCGCCCGACAGCTGCGCGCTGCCGAGCGCCTCGATTCCCGCCATGGCAAGCCGCGCCTCAGTCTCGAGATGCACGCGACGCTGCGCTTCGTAGGCGCAGCTCGCCGCATAGGTGATCGCCGCCGCGCATGTCACGAAGACCGCGAGCAATGGCAGCATGACGCTTCGCTCGAGCGAGCGGAATCGCCGGGTCGGTGGGATCGATGGACTCGTGAACGCACGCATGGATTCGGTATCCGCTGCACCCCGCCCGGCGATGGACGGCCGCGGCCGTCTCGCCAACCATCGGCGCGCCGAACGCGCTGCTGAGGCGGACTACGGATGATGTGCACCGAAGTGGCGCCGCAAAGGCGTTCCACGCGCGATCGTCGGTGAAATGGGGAATGCGCCCGTCAGGCGCGCGCCGCCCGCTCAGCGCGCATCCGGCGCGGGCGTCGACTCGAGCAGCGCCGCATCGCGCGCACCGAGCGCACGCGTCAAGCGACCTTCATGCACGCCGAGGTCCTCGCCCGTCAGCAGGTCGCGCACGCGGCTGCGCTCTGGAAGCGCGATCGTGCGCTCCACAGGTGCATCGCTCCAGTTGAAGAGCGCATGCCGTACCGCGCCGCCCGCAAGCGGCATGGTGCCGACCGAGAGCGAGAGATCGGCGAAGCGTGCCGCCACGCCCGTGGGCCGCGACAGCAGGCGCATGACCCCTGTCCGTGCCGCGGGGACCTGCGGCAGGTCGTCGCCCGACAGCGCCGCGCCACCCGTCGCGTGGATCAGCGTCGCATGGAACCGTGCCTCGTTGTCGGGCAGCCCCGTCTGCACGAACGCATCGGGGTCGTTCCACCAGAGCGTGCCGTTCTGCCATGCGCGCAGCAGGTTCTCGCGGCCCGTGCGCGACACGCTGTGCCAGCGCCGCTCGATGTCGAGCGAACTGCGCGAGCCGTCGATCAGCCCGAGCGACGGCCAGATCGGGTGGTTGCAGCCCAGGATGTACGCGTCGGCGCCCGCGCCGCGGCGGATCGCCTGCATGCCGAGCCGATAGGCCTCGACGCGCGTCGCCGCGCGGTCGGAGCGCTGGCCGCCGTGCATCATGCCCCAGAAGATCGCGTCGAGCTTGAAGTAGCGCACGCCCCACTCGCGGCGCATCGTGGCGAACAGCTGCTCGAAATGCGCCTGCACCTCGGGGTTCGTGCCGTCGAGCACGAACCACGGCCCGAGGCGCCAGCCGCCGAACATCACGCGGTCGCTGGGCATCGGCTTGCCGTCGTCGCCACGCACGAACCACGACGGATGCTCGCGCAGGAGCTTCGAATCGGGGCTTGCGACGAACGGCGCCACCCAGATCGCGGGCTCGCGGCCCTGCGCGCGGATCTCGCGCAGGATCTCCTGCACCGGCCGACCGCCGAACCCAGGGCCTGTGTCGAGCCAGTCGCCCATCGTGGGCTGGTATCCGTCGTCGATCTGCACGAACTCGAGGTCACGGTAGTCGCGGTTGATCGCCGCCAGGTTCGACAGCACATCCTGCGCCGTGACCCGCGGGCCGAAGCAGTACCACGAGCACCAGCCCGTCGGCGGCGCGGGCCATGCCGTGCGCGGGTGCGCGCGCGCGAGGCGAGCCGCGAGGTCGCCGAGCAGCTGCGCGCGGTCGCTGCCCTCGCGCACGAGCAGACCTTCGAGCGCAAGCTCCGTACCTGCGGGAATCACCGTGCCTTCAAGGTCGATCGTGCAGCGCAGGCGCGTGGGCGAAAGGTCGAACGCACCCACGAACCTGCGGCATGAGGTGAAGCCGAGCAGCACCTGCGGCGCATCCGACGGCTCGAGCAACGCCATCGAGTACACGCGGCGGAACCCCTCGGGCTCGGGCAAGCGGTAGTGCGAACGGTCGGGGTACTCGCCGTAGTCGACAGGCGCCACCAGCGATCCGCCGTACTGCGCGAGCATCTGCAGGCCTTCGCCGTAATACGCCGTCTCCGCAGGAAGCCCGTGCTCGAGGTCGAAGAGCACGACCTCCGACAATGCCATCGGCGCCGAGCCGCGGTTTCGTACCGTGACCACCGCCTCTTCCCCCTGCCAGCGTGTCGCGACATCGATCGTCGCGGTATCTCCCGCGGGCGCCGAGGCTGTGACGGCAGGCGACGAAGCGCGAATCCGCGCGACAAGGTCGCCGAGGTGGCCAGCTCCGCCGAGTGCGGGTTGCACGACGGCAAGGGCGAGTGCGACTGCGAGGGACCGAAACGATGCGAGATCGAGGGTCACACAGGGATTCATAGTCCGAGAATACCCTTGACGGTCGACTCCCGCGAGTCATCTCGCTGGTGCTTCGACCGCTCGTGCGACCGGCGAATCCTCGAAAAACTCGGCCTTCTGGGTTGTGTCCGACCGACTCATGGGCTAATTTCCAGAAAGAGTGGGCGCGTCCAGCCCGCGAGGAGACCCCGATGTCGAAGTTCAGCACCATCGTCCTTCTTGGTTTCGCCGCCGTCGTTTCGTTCACCGCGTACGCGGAGAAGGGCGATTCGAAGGCCTCGGGCCAGATGGCCCCCACCGCTGCCAAGCGCGACATGCCGGCAAACGACGACTTCCAGTCGGTCACCTTCCGCGCGGGCGGTGGCGGTTCCTCGCCTTCGTGCTGCCCCACGGACTTCAACTGCGACGGCGTCGTCGACGCAGCCGATCTTTCGACCATGCTTGGCGGTTGGGGTCTGGGCGGCCAGACCGATGTGACGGGAAACGGAACCACCGACGGCTCCGACCTCGCCGTGCTGCTCGGCGCCTGGGGCGCCTGCGCCGGCTGACCGACGCCCAACGAACTCGCGAATCACGACGAGCCGCGCCTCCATAGGCGCGGCTTGTCGTTGATCGCCTGATCCGTCACGGCGCTTCGGCTTCCGTCGTCGCGCCACCCCGCGCTCGGGCCGCGTTCCAAGCAGCCACACGGTCGTCGACCTCGCGGCGTGCCGCCTCGTCGAGCTTCGCGCGGGACGCGTCTCGCAACACCGTCGCCTCCTCGAGCATCTTGCCCCTGCAACGCACGGTGGCGAGAGTCGCCCAGAAGCACGCGTCGCGCGCGGAAACACCGCCATCGCGAGATGCATGGATCACCGCGAGCCGATGCATCGCATCGCCGTCGCCGCGTTCGGCGGCCTTCACGAACCATCCCATCGCCACGACCTCGTCCTTCGGCAGCCCGCGGCCTTCAAGCGCGAGCGCTCCGAGGTTCGACATCGCGCGCGCATCGCCGAGGTCCGCCGCGGCGCGGTAGCACTCGATCGCCTTCGCGACATCGGGCGCCGTGCCCCGGCCAAGGGCGTGCATGCTTCCCAGGCTGGTGAGCGACCGCGCGTCGCCGAGCTTTCCCGCGCGCTCGTACCAGCGCACGGCCTCGGCCTCGTCCTTCGCAACGCCCGCACCGCGCGCGCACGCGCCCGCGAACATGAACATGCCCGTGGCATCGCCCGCCTCGGCCGCCTTGCGATACCACTTGGCGGCCTCGACCTCGTCCTTCTTCCAATCGGCGCCGCGGGCGAGCCGCGAGCCGACCACCACCATCGATGGCGCGTGGCCACCTTCGGCAGCGCGGCGGTACCACACGATCGCCTCGGCGCGCGCGGACTCTCCCGCGCGGCCCTGCGCGCACGCGACCGCGAGCCTGTACATCGCGTCCAAGTCCCCCGACTCTGCCCTTTCGCGCAGCGTCTTGGGCGAGTCGGCCTGCGCGGGGCGCTCCGCCACGGGAGGCGCGTCCTCGCTTTGCGCCACGCAGTTGGTCGAGGAAAGCCCCGATCCTAGAATCGCGGCGAGCATCAGGTTCGGAAGGGAAGCGCGCGTCATGCGACGAGATATAGCCGATCCGCGTGTGCGCGAAGCGCCTCCGCGGAAAGCCCCGCCCGACTGAACACAACCTAAAAACACGCGAGGCCGGCGACATGCCGGCCTCGCGAGAGTTGTTGCTGCAGCGATCTACCGCGGCGGATCAGTACACCACGACGCCGAAGCGGCCGAGGATGATGCCGAGGTCGAGCGCGTTCACCGCGCCGTCGAAGTTGAGGTCGCCGAACTGCGGGTTCGGGACGCCCCACCAGCCCAGGAGGATGCTGAGATCCTGCTGGTCGATGACGCCGTTGAGGTTGAGGTCGCCGATCGCGTACTCGCAGGAGTCGAGAACCGCGTCCGAGTCGGTGTCGGGAGCGCCGTTGGCGATCTCGACGGTATCGAGCTGGCCGTTGTTGTTGCAGTCGAAGAGCATCGAGGTGGCCGCCGCGACGACGGGCCGATACGGCTCCTC
>JAJTGK010000062.1 GCA_021297815.1 Planctomycetaceae bacterium | reverse complement strand
CGCGAAGCCCGCGATCGCCGAGCAACTCGCGCTCGCGCTCGCCGAACTCGGCGACCTTGCGGGCGCCGCGCGCGCCTGGAGCCTCTCGCGCGCCGCGAACCCCGCCGACCCGTTCGTTCGTGCCGAAACCGCCATCGCCCTTCACCGCGCGGGCGACGCCGCGCGCGCCGCCGCGGAACTCGCCGAGCTCCGCGCGATCCCAGGCGCAGGCACCTACGCCGCGCGCGCCGAGGCGGCCATCCGCGGCGCAGCCGAGCCACGCTGAACGACACGATGCGCGCAACGCACGCCGCTCAGCGCAAGCTGCGCCCGCCGTCGATCCGCATCGTCTCGCCCGTCATGAAGGTCGCCTCGAGCACAAGGAACCGCACGAGCCGCGCAGCCTCCTCGGGCTCGCCCGCGCGCGCGAGCGGCGTGCGCGCCAGGATCGCCTGCTTCGTCTCCTCGGGAAAGCCCTCGGGCCACATCACGACGCCTGGCGCGATGCAGTTCACGCGCACCTGCGGCGCAAGCTCGAGCGCGAGCTGCTCCGACAGCGCACGCACCCCCGCCTTCGCGAGGAGGTAGGCCGCATACCCCGCGCGCGGCCTGCCAAGCGCGTAGATGTCGCTGAAGAACACCACCGCGCCGCCACCCGCGATCCGCGATCGCGACAGTTCGCCGCGCAGCGCCTGCGTGAGCAGCATCGGCCCCACCACCTCGACGCGATGCATGCGCTCGAGGTCGTCGGCGCACAGCTGGCCGAACGGCGTGGCGCGGTACTCGGACGCGTTGTGCACGATGGCGTCGCAACCCATCGCCGCGACCTCGGCGGCGGCGCGGTCGACCGACCGCTCGTCCGCAAGGTCGAGCTCGATCGCCTGCGCGTCGATCTCATGCCCCGCATCGTGCGCCACGCGCCGCGCGTCCGCGGCGGTCGCCGCGCACTCGGAGCCGCTCGCGCGGTAGGTCAGGGCCAGGTTGCAGCCCGCGGACGCAAGCTCCAGGGCGATCGCGCGGCCCACCCGCCGAGCACCCCCCGTGACGAGCACCGTCGGGCGCCGAGAGACCGCGCCCATTCCCGCGTTTCGTGCTGCATGCAAGGGGTCCATGGCGCCGATGATACGGGACTCGCGCGCCGCCTCCGCGCCCCCGCCGTTCGGCCAAACCCCGAAACGACGGAACAGCGCCAGCGCCGCGCGCGTCGAGGGCGTCCCGCCCCGCCGCACGCGACCTTCCTGCCCCTGTTTCCGTAGAATCCGAGCCCGATGCCCGACGCGCAGCCCCAAGCCAAGCCGAAGCCGCGAAAGCTCCTCAGGCTCGGCGTGCTCCTCGGGCTGCTCGTTCTCTCGGTGCTCGTCCTCCTGACGCGGCCCTCGACCCTCAAGCGCATCATCCTGCCGAACGCAGCCCGCAACATCGGCGGCGAGGTTTCCGCATCGCAGATCCGCCTCGGCGCGCTCAACGAGGTCGTCATCGAGGACCTGCGCGTGCGCACCTCGACGGGTACGGGCGACGCCTACGAGATCGCGACCGCCGACCGCATCCGCGTGCGCTTCGAGCTGCTGCCGCTCCTCTGGGGCGACCTGCAGGTCACCCGCGTCTCGGTCGGCACACTGAACCTCCGCATGGCCGAGTTCGCCGACCGCCCGGGCGAGTTCACCGTGATGCTGCTCGACCCCGCGCCTTCCGACGCGCCGTCGCAGCGGCCCGCGTCGATCTCGATCGACAGCCTCGTCCTCGAGAACGGCATTGTGTCCGACGACCGCTACGAGAAGCTCGGCGACCTCCGCTTCCGCGGCGCGCTCACGCCCGTTCCAGGCGACGAGTACTCGTTCGCCGTCACGCTGCAAGGCCTTCCGAACGCCGACGGCACGCTGTCGGTCGGCGAGATCGAGGGCAGCTTCGACGGCAAGCAGCGCTCGATCGACCTTGCCGTGACCGATGTGGTGGTGCGCGGCGGACGACTGCCCGTCGCGCCGCTCCGCGTGCGCGGGCTCGCGAGCGAACTCGGCCTCGAGGGCCGTATCCGCAGCGCGCGCCTCGCGACCTCGAGCGAGGGCGAACCGACCGCCGAGATCGATGTCGAGGGCCTGGCCATGGACCTCCCGATCGAGCGCTTCGGCGACGAGTCGATCGACAAGGCCTGGCGCGGCTTCCGCGACGGACGCATGGTCGACCTCGAGGCGAAGCCGCGCATGACGCTGCGCGAAGGCGTGCTGCGCATGTCCGACGACCGCGTCTCGCTCGAGAAGCTCGAGGGCGAGCTCGGCGCGCGCGGCAACGACACCGATGTGCTGCCCGTGCCGTTCGAGTGCTCGTTCACGCTCGACATCCCGCGGCCCGCCGACGGCGACCGCGACTGGCGCAAGCCCGAGGCATGGCTCGAGCAGTCGCTCGCCGTCGCGCCGTTCCGCCTCGACCTCGGCATCCGCCGCTTCTCCTCGCCCGAGGGCGACGACGCCGCGCGCACGCTGCAGCTGCCGCGCGCCGCCGCCAAGATCCTGTCGGACTTCGACATCACCAAGTGGACGATCAATGTCGAGACGACCTTCGAGCGCGGCGCGCCGCTGAGCGCGGGCACCGCCGCGCCCATCCGCTCGAGCGGAACGCTGCGCCTCGAGCGCGGGTCGGGCGCGTATCGCGAGTTCCCCTACCGCCTCGACGATGTGAGCGCGGTGATCTCGTTCGACGACGACAACCTCGCCATCGAGCGGCTCACGGGCCGCGGCGCCGACGGTGCCGTGGTGTCGATCGAGGGCAAGCTGCAGGACATCAAGGAAGGCGCCGAGATCGAGGTGAACATCACCTGCGCCGACGCGCCGATCGACCGAAGGCTCTTCGATGCGTTCGAGGAGGGTCCGCGCGCGGGCATCGAGCTGCTGTTCGACGCGCGCGCGCGCGATTCGCTGACGCGCGCGGGCCTGCTGCCCGACGCCGCCGCGGTCGCACAGCAGGCCGAGCGCCTGAAGTCGCTCGGCGACGATGACCGCGCGCGCGACGAGCGCGCGCGGCTCCAGCGCAGCGTCGACGCGGGCGCGTTCACGCTCGGCGGCCGCTGCGGCTTCACGATCCGCGTCTACTCGCCCAAGGGCTTCGACCAGCCCGTCATCGTGACAGGCGATGTGCGCGTGCGCGACGCAGGCCTGATCTTCGGGCGCTTCCCGTATCCGCTGCGCATCCGCAGCGGCGCGCTCAGCATCCTCGACGAGGCCATCGTGATCGGCGGCGACGGCCTGCGCGCGGTCACGCCCGCGGGCGGCATGCTGACGGTGAAGGGCGCCGTGAACATCCCGCGCGACGGCAAGGGTGGCCGCGATGTGCGGCCGCTCATCGAGATCGCCGACACCGACGACGCGATCAACCCCGCGCTCCTCGCGGCGATTCCGCACGACCCGTCGGAGAAGGTCGACGGCAAGGTTCCCGCCGAGTGGCCTGGCACCGACCTCGCGCCCGCGGGCGAGCTGCTGCAGGCGCTCGGGCTTTCGGGGCGACTCGAGCTCGACGGCCTCGTCTCGACGAAGGCCGACGGCAGCGAGGATTTCCGCGTGCGGCTCGAGTTCTCCGAAGGCCTCGCCCAGCCGAGCGAGTCGGGCCGCGAGCACCTCGCGCAGCAGGGCCTCGCGTGGCCGAAGGACTTCTCGCTCGAGAACTGCAGCGCGCGCCTCGACATCGTGCCCGAGCGCGTGTCGTTCGAGCAGTGCACGGGCGCGCACGGCGGCGGCTCGGTCGTCGCGCGCGGCTTCGCGTCGCTCGACGGCCCCGAGCGACTCGTCGAGATCGAGCTGCGCAACCTGCCCATCGACCGCGCGTTCGAGCCGTATCTCGCCGCCGACCCCGCGCGCGCCGCCGAGCGCTTCCGCGAGTTCGCGCCGAGCGGCGCGATCGACGGCATGATTCGCCGCGAGGTCGGCGCCACGGGCTCGCGCACCGCGGGTTCGCTCATGCCGCGCACCGTCGAGGTCACGCTCGAGGGAAGCCGCGTGCGCGCCGAGCGCACGCAGGGCCGCATCGCGATCGACGACCGCGGCGTCACCGCCGAGGCGCTGCAGTTCAAGCTGACGACAGGCGAGCGCATGGACGGCGAGCTGCGCCTTTCGGGTTCGCTCGATGTCGAGGACGCCGCGAGCAACGCCGACGCGCTCGAGGCGTCGATCCGCGCGGGCCGCGTCGAGAGCCCCGTGACGCGCGCGCTCCTCTCGCGCCGCGCGCCAGGCGTGCGCGAAGCGCTCGACGCGCTCGACGCCACGGGCACCTTCGACGCGCGCTACATCCGCGGCTTCGATGAACGCGTCACCGTCACGCCGCTCGTCCTCGAGGTCGGCCGCAGCGGCGACCGCATCGAGCTCGACTTCGCCGAGCGCGACCGCGTGGTCGTCGACGAGAACGGCACGCGCTTCGACGCCGACGCCACCATGCGCGGCGCCGCCGAAGGCCGCTACACCGTCTCGGGCAGGCTCGACTTCACGCAGGGCCAGCAGCTGCTCGACGCCAGCCTGCGCATCGACGCGGCGGCGCTCACGCCCGCGCTGCGCGCGCTGCTGCCGTCGCCGCTCTCGACCTCGGCCGACGCGATCTCGCTCACCAGCACGGGGCCGTTCGCGCTTGCGGTGTCGGCGGCGAAGGGCCGCTGGCGCGCGGGCGCCGACCTCGAGTCGCCCGACACCTACTCGCTGCGCGGCGAGGCGCGCTTCACGGGCGCGGCCTTCGACTGCGGCACGCAGGTGAGCGCGGTCGACGGCACGCTGCCCTTCGACTTCGAGTACGAGCCGCGCTCCACGGTGCCCGTGAAGTTCCTCGCCACGCTCGACGCCACACGCGCACGCGTCTTCGACCGCGAGACGAACTCGGCCACCGCGCGCCTCGAGGCCAAGCGCGGCGGCGATGTGCTCGACATCACCGCGTCGGGCGACCTCTACGGCGGCCGCTTCGACATCCAGTCGGAGATCGACTTCGACCGCAAGGAGTACGCCGTGCGCGCGCGGCTCGCCGACACCTCGTTCGCGCGACTGCGCGACCCCGCCGCGGCCAAGTACCCCGCCGTCGAGGGCCGCATCGGCGGCGTGCTCGACCTGCGCGGGCCGACGGGCGGCACCCCCGAGACGCTGGCCGCGCGCCAGGGCGGCGGCCGCATCGGCGTGCGCAACGCCACCATGGCCAGCGAGCCCTTCGCGATGCGCGTGCTGCAGCTCTCGCAGCTCATGCTGCCCGTGAGCGGCGAGATCACCGCGTGCGATGTCGACTTCGAGGTCCGCGGCAACAAGGCCGACCTGAACAAGGTGCTGCTCGAGAGCGGCACCGTGCGCCTCGACGGCACGGGCTCGGTCGACATCCCGACCTTCGCGATCGGGCTGCGCCTCTTCCCGCGCGGCACGGTGCCGCTCCTCAGCGATGTGGTCGGTGGCGTCACCAACCAGCTCTTCGCGATCGATGTCACAGGCACGGTGGCCGAGCCGCTGGTCGCGGTGGCGCCGCTCCCGAAGGTCGTGCAGCCTCCCGCGCCCGCGCCCGTACCGACGCCCGCTTCTGGCGCCACGGACGCACCGAAGGAGGGCGCACCCCCCGCGGCCCCTCAGAATCGCGGGCAACGGTGATCGGGCGACAGGATCGCCTGCGCCGCGTATTGTCGCGGGCCGCAAGGCAAGGCAGAAACGGAACCCAATGACGACGAATTCAGGCGGCGGCAAGCCGCAGCAGAACACGCCCGCGCTCGACCTCTCGCACATCGAGGGAGCCGTCGACCGCTTCTTCGAGACCTCGGGCGTGCAGTCCTCTCTCGAGGCGCGCGAACTGGTGGCCGAGATCATGCTCTCGGGCCTGAAGCTCGTGGCCGACGGCGCCGACATGGGCCAGCTCAAGCTCGTGCGCAGCGCGCTCAAGGAGATGCGCCACGCGTACCGCATCTTCAACCCCTACCGCGGCACGCACAAGATCTCGATCTTCGGCAGCGCGCGCACGCCCGAAAGCGACCCCGACTACCAGCTCGCGCGCGACTTCAGCCGCGTCATCTCCGAGGCAGGATGGATGGTGATCACGGGCGCGGGCGACGGCATCATGAAGGCGGGCCACGAGGGCCCCGATGTCGAGCGCTGCTTCGGCCTGCGCATCCGCCTCCCGTTCGAGGCAGGCGCGAACTCGGTCATCGACGGCGACCCGAAGCTGGTCAACTTCCGCTACTTCTTCACGCGCAAGCTGATGTTCA
This sequence comes from Planctomycetaceae bacterium, assembly GCA_021297815.1. Lineage (GTDB taxonomy): Bacteria > Planctomycetota > Phycisphaerae > Phycisphaerales > SM1A02 > QWPT01. The sequence goes on along the minus strand of JAJTGK010000062.1, from coordinate 7,083 downwards.
TGGCGCACAGCAACGCGGTGGCCGTGTTCCCTGGCGGCTTCGGCACGCAGGACGAGCTGTTCGAGGCGCTCACGCTCATCCAGACGGGCAAGTCGAACCTCGTGCCCGTGGTGCTCATCGAGCATGCGGGCGGCGACTACTGGCGCAGCTGGGAAGACGGCTGCGTGAAGCCGCTTGCGAAGCGCAGGCTGATCTCGCCCGAGGACTCGGGGCTCTATTCGATCCACTACGACGCGCACTCGGCGGCCGAGGAGGTGTGCGAGTTCTACAAGCGCTTCCACTCGATGCGCTTCGTGGGCAAGGAGCTCGTGCTGCGGCTGAACACGCCCGTGACCGACGAGGAGCTGCACCGCATCGACCGCGATTTCCGCGCGGACCTCTGCGAGAGCGGCGGCTTCCGCTCCGTGGGCGCCTTCGACGAGGAGGAGGAGCACCGCGACCTGCCGCGCATCGCGTTCCGCTTCAACCGCCGCGCGTGGAGCCGCCTGCGCGCGATGATCGATTCGCTGAACGGCTCGAAGCGCGGGCTCGCATGAGCCTGGCGCGGCGCATCGCCGCCATCGCGGCCGCCGCGGGCGCCCTGCTTGCGGGCGCGTGCGCCGCGCCGCAGAAACCCGCAGCGAACGCGGCCGATTCGGGCGCGACCAAGGGCGGTCTCGGGCTCGAGGTCGCGCGCTGGTACCTCGACGCCGACCCGCGCACGCGCGCCAGCGGCATCGCGTCCGCGGTCGAGTCGGGCCTCGCCGCGCGCGTCGAGTGCGACCTCGGCCGCAACGGCTTCACCGTGCTCAGCGTGCCCGCCGAGCGGCTCGGCGAACTTCTCTCCGCGCTTGGCGGAAGCCCCACGGTGCGCCGCACCACGCTCGGGCAGGTCACGGCGTGGGCCGATCTCTCGACCGCGCGGTTCTCGCGCGAACGCACGGTGGTCGTCGCGGGCAAGGTGGGCCCCGTCGCACCGCGCGACGACGACCGCGCGGGCGGCCCCGACCTCGAGGCGCTCGTCAAGCTCTCGCTGCGCGGCTGGTGCTTCCCGACCGTCGAAGGCGCCAGCGCGCGGCTCGAGCTGCGTGCCAGCGAAGAGCCTGGCCGTCCATCCCGCATGCTGCTCGACCCCGCGCGTTCGCGCGACCGCGTGCGGGACCTCCGCATGGGCAAGGCGGTCATCGAGTGCCCCGCGGGGCAGGCGCTGATCGTCCTCGAAACGCCCATCGTGCCAGCCGAACCCTCGGAAGACGAAGGCCCGCCCGCCGTGCCGCCGCCGACGGTCGCCGCGATCCTCATGGACGGCGCACCTTTCCCCGATCGCGCCCTCGCGCTCGCGATCGTGCCGTCGTTCGCCGATATCCTTCCCCCCGCGCCGCCCGTGCGCGTCTCGGGCCGCGCGGACGAATCGACGCCCACGCTCGCCGACCCCGCCGTGCCATGACCATGACCGCCGAAGAACGCACCCATACCCGCCGCGATCAGAGGCACCGCCGACGCCGCCGCGCGGCCAGCGTGCTGCCCACGCTCCTCACGCTCGGCAACGCGATCTGCGGGTTCGCGGCGATCCACTACGCGGCGAAGCCCATCGAGGACACGGCGATCGGCTGGTCGACGCTCACCGTCGCTGGCGCGCTCGTCTTCCTCGGCATGTTCTTCGATGCGATCGACGGCTCGGTGGCGCGGCTCACGCGCTCGACCTCGGCGATCGGCGCGCAGCTCGACAGCCTGGCCGATGTCATCACCTTCGGCGTGGCGCCCGCGTTCATGACGCTGCGGCTCGTGAGCCACTACTACGGCCCCACGCCCGATGTGCAGATCCTCGGCCCCGCCGACAGCGCGTACTCGAAGGTGCTGTGGGCGATCGCGGCGTTCTACATGTGCTGCACGGCGCTGCGCCTGGCGCGCTTCAACGCCGAGGTGCGCAGCGACAAGGAAGAAGACCACCTCTTCTTCCGCGGCCTGCCGTCGCCTGGCGCGGGCGGCACGGTGGCCAGCCTCATCGTGCTGCACCAGCACCTCCTGCACAAGCATGTCGGCATCGAGGACGGCCTTGCCTTCGCGCGCGCGTCGGCTCTCGGCATTCCGCTCGTCACCGCGGTCGCAGCATTCGCGATGGTGTCGAACATCCGATACTCGCACTTCGCGAACCGCGTGCTGCGAGCGCGACGCGGCTTCCGCAGCCTGCTGCGCATCGTCATTCCCGTCCTCATCGCGATTTGGTGGCCCGTGCAGGCGTTGGCCGCGGGCTTCGTGATCTACGCTCTGTCGGGCCCCGTGATGTCGATCCTCCGCCGAGACGACGCGCACCCCGCCCCGCGAGGCTAGCACCACCATGACCACGATCGACCACACGAGTGTTCCCGATGCCATGGGCCGATTCGGCCCCTTTGGCGGCCGCTATGTGCCCGAGACGCTGCTCGCGGCACTCGAGGAGCTCGACGCCGCCTACCGCGAGGCGCGCGCCGACCCGTCGTTCCACGCGGAGCTCGACCGCCTGCTGCGCGAGTTCGTCGGCCGCCCCACGCAGCTCACGCCCGCGCCGCGGCTTTCGGCGCACGCGGGCGGCGCCGACATCTGGCTGAAGCGCGAGGACCTCGCGCACACGGGCGCACACAAGATCAACAACGCGCTCGGGCAGGCGCTGCTTGCGAAGCGCATGGGCAAGACGCGCATCATCGCCGAGACGGGCGCGGGCCAGCACGGCGTGGCCACCGCGACCGCGTGCGCGCGCTTCGGCATCGACTGCTGCGTCTACATGGGCAGCGAGGATGTGCGGCGCCAGAAGCTCAATGTCTTCCGCATGCGGCTGATGGGCGCGAAGGTCATCGAGGTCGACTCGGGCTCGAAGACGCTGAAGGACGCGACCAACGAGGCCATGCGCGACTGGATGGGCTCGGTCGGCAAGACGCACTACATCATCGGCTCGGTGGTCGGGCCGCACCCCTTCCCGATGATCGTGCGCGACTTCCAGAGCGTCATCGGCCGCGAATGCCGCGCGCAGTGCCTCGAGAAGATCGGCAGGCTGCCCGACGCGGTGGTCGCGTGCGTGGGCGGCGGATCGAACGCCGCGGGCATCTTCCATCCGTTCGTGAACGACGCCTCGGTGCGCCTGATCGGCGTCGAGGCGGGCGGCCGCGGCGCGAAACCTGGCGACCACGCGGCGCCGCTCACCTGGGGCACTCCTGGCGTGCTGCACGGCTCGATGAGCTATGTGCTGCAAGACGGTTTCGGCCAGACCGCCGATGTGCACTCGTGCAGCGCGGGCCTCGACTACCCAGGCGTCGGCCCCGAGCACTCGTGGTGGAAGGACACCAAGCGCGTCGAGTACATCGCCGCGACCGACGCCGAGGCGCTCGAGGCCTTCCAGCTCTTCGCGCGCATGGAAGGCATCATTCCCGCGCTCGAGACCTCGCACGCGATCCACGGCGCCATCGTGGCCGCGCGCGCCATGCCGCGCAGCCAGACGCTCGTCATCAATGTCTCGGGCCGCGGCGACAAGGATGTCACCGAGGTCATGCGGCTGCTCGGGCAGTCGTAGCCGAACCGCGCGCGCGGTCGCTCAGCGGTCCGCCGAGCCCTGCTCGCTGCACAGCCACTCGACCCAGGTCACGGGGCCCTGCGAGCCGCCATCGCGCCACTTCGGCTTCTGCTGGCCGTCGCCCATGAAGCCGCGGCCCGACGGCTGCGCCACGCTCATGGCGCCCGTCTTCGTGTTCTTCCAGTAGCCGGGCCACCAGGTGGTGCGGGAGTCCTTGTTGCCCCAGCGCGCCGACTTGCTCTTCGGCTCGGGCAGCATGTAGGCCCAGCCCGCGTCGCGCAGTTCGCCCGCGAGCTTCTTGTCGGCGGCGGGCGCATCGCCCACGGGGCGCGGGCCGTCGGCGTCGGCGTTCGTGGCGGCGGGCTTCAGCGCGGGCTTCGCGGGCGCATCGCCGTCGTCCGAATCCTTGCGCGCGGTCGTGCCGCGGTCCTCCTCGTCGGCCACCATCGGCCCGCTGCGCTTGAACGCGCTCGCGGGGCGGTCGGGCTTGGGCATGATCTCGATCGACACGGGGTAGTGGTCGCTCGCGTAGCCCTCGGGCGGCGGAATCGTGTCGGCGGTGCGCCAGTTCCAGTCGCTCGCCGCGTGCAGCGTGCCGAGCACGAAGTACGAGCCGTCGACGCAGTCGGCCGCGAGGCCCGGGCTCATCACGATGAAGTCGATCGAGCGGCCGCTTGCGTGGGTGACGAAGGTGTCGCGCGGCGCCTTCTTGTCGAAGCGCCAGTCGTAGGCGCTCACCAGGTTGTCGTCCGAGATGCGCAGCGCCTTCACATTCATGTCGTTCGGCATGCCGTTGTAGTCGCCAAGCACCGCGACATTCGCGTCGGGGTTCTCCTTCAGCATCTCCTCGACGAACTGCTCGGTCTGCAGCGCCTCGAGCTCGCGCTGGTGGTCGAAGTCGGCGCCCGCCTTGAAGTGCACCACGAACACCGTGAGCGCGTAGCCGTCGGCCGACTCGAGGTCGACCCGCAGCGGCGAACGCTGGAACCGCTCGGGCATCTTGCCCTCGGGCTTCGCCCATTCGCCGCCGAGGCGCTTCGCGCTCTCCGCGGTGCGGCGCGACTCCATGTCGCTGATCACGGCGTCGTCGCCCGTGTACACGCGCGCCGACTTGATCGGAATGCGCGACAGCACCGACTGCTCGACGCCGCGGTAGTACCCCGCCTCGATGCTCGCGACATGGTCGTAGCCGAGCCCCTTCAGGTACTTGTCGCGGAACCACTCGAGGCATTCCTTCGACTCGATCTCGGCAAGGCACAGGACATCGGCGTCGAGCTCCTTGATCGTGCGCGCGAGCGCCTTCAGGCGCGCCTCGCTCGTCTTCTCGTTGATGTCGTCGTACTCGCCCGAAAGCGCGGGGTCGTCCTTGTCGTCGAACAGGTTCTCGAGGTTGTAGGCCGACAGGCGGATCGCGCCCTTCGTCTTCTTGCGCGCGTCCTTCACGCCGTACCAGATGCCCGCGGGGCGGACCTCCTGCTTCGAGTTCTGGGAGCCGTTCGGCGCCTGCGACTGCGCGACGGCAGCGTTTGGCAGGGCGACAGCGACGAAAGCACACGCGACAAGGGTGCGAAACAGCATCGGCGCATCGTACCCAAACCGCCGCGTGCGGCTGCGTCGCTCAGAGGGCCATGGCCTCGATGCCGCGTGCGATCGAACCAAGGAAACCCGCCGAACCAGCGTCGCCCGCCGTCTCACCCACCGCCTCGCCATGTGGCGAGAACACCACGACCTCAACGCCCTCCTCGGCAAGCTTCGCGCGAATCTCGGCGCCAGGCTCGCCCTCCCACAGCATCCACGCCGTGGGCCGCGGCTGCCCCGCGCGCGTCAGGCGAAACTTGGTCCACTCGGTGTCGCTCGGCATCTCGCCAGGCTCCCAGTGCATGCTGTCGATGGTCATGCCGCCGTCGCGCGCGAGGTACTGGTAGACGGGGTGCGACGCAAGCCAGCGCGGCCGCGCGGCGCCCACCTGCTTCAACCGCTCGTCGAGCGCGTTGAACGACTCGTGCAGTTCCTTCGCGCGCGCGCCGATCGCGTCGGCGCGCGCGGGCGCGATGCGCGACAGGCCCTCGGCCACCGCGGTCATCTGCACGCGCGCGATCGCGGGCGACAGCCAGGTGGTGAAGGCCGTCCCGCCGTGCGCGTGCTCGCCCTCGGGGCCGTGGCTGTGCGTCTCGCCCGCCTCCTCGATGAGCTGCGCGCGGGCGGCGGCCGTGGTGTCGATCGTGCGTGCGCGCGGCAACGCGGCCTGCTCGGCCCACTTCTCGAAGCCCGCGCCGTTCAGCACGACAAGGTCGCACGACTGCACCGCGCGGATCTCGTCGCCGCTTGGCCGCCAGTACGCGGGGTCGCCGCCCGCCGCGCGCCACGGCTCGTGCAGGTCGACGGCGTCGGCGGCAAGCTCGCGCACCATGGCTGCGAGAAACGGGTTCGACGCGAAGACAAGCGGCTTCGCGCGCGCGGGACGCGCAGGTTCGGCGGGCTTCTCGCAACCAGCGACAAGCAGCGCGGCGCACAGCCAGCACCACACCATGCATGCGAGTGATGTCCGTCGGCTCGACATGTGCCCAGTGTACGCCTTGCCGCGGTACGCTTTCGCGCGTGAGCGAGCGCCGCGACCACGACCCGAAGCCTAACGGCGCACCGCGCGCGCCGCTCGTCGAGGTCGGCGCGCTCGTCTTCCGCCGCGCGACGGGCTTCACGCTGCGCGTGCCGCCGTTTGCGCTCGCGCGAGGCGAGTCGCTGGCGGTGCGCGGGCCGTCGGGCTCGGGCAAGAGCACGCTGCTTGCGCTCCTTTCAGGCGAGCTTGTGCCCGCCGAAGGCGAGGTGCGCCACGCGGGCGCGTCGCTGTCATCGATGGGCGACGGCGCGCGGCGCGAGCTGCGCAACGGCTCGGTCGGGCAGGTGTTCCAGACCTTCGAGCTCGTGGCGTCGCTCGATGTGCTGCAGAATGTGCTGCTGCCGTTCAGGCTGACCGACCGCGCGCGCATCGACGCGGCGCGCACCGCGCGAGCGCGCGAGCTCCTTGCACGCGTCGGCCTCGCAGGCAAGGAGCGCCGCGCGATCGACACGCTTTCACACGGCGAACGCCAGCGCGTGGCCATCGCGCGCGCGCTCGTCACGGGGCCGTCGCTCATCCTTGCCGACGAACCGACGGGCAACCTCGACCCCACGCTCAAGCGCGCGGTCGCCGAGCTGCTGCTCGCCGAATCGCGCGCGGCCAACGCGGCGCTCGTCGTCGCGACCCACGACGAGTCGATCATGCCGCTCTTCGGGCGCACGCTCGACCTCGCGGCCACGCCCCCCCACGGCGGAGGTTCCGCATGACGGGCGCGCTGCGCGACGGCCTGTTCCTGGCCACGGCGTCGCTGCGGCACGCGTGGATGCGCAGCACGCTGCTTGCGGTGGTGCTTGGCGTGTCGCTTGGCATTCCTGCGGCGCTCGCCGCGCTGCTCGAGCACGCGTCGAGCAGCATGCGCGCGCGCACCGCGGTCGCGCCCATCGTGGTCGGGGCACGCGGCAGCGAGTCGGACCTCGTGTTCGGCGCGCTCTTCTTCGCGGCG
>JAJTGK010000061.1 GCA_021297815.1 Planctomycetaceae bacterium | reverse complement strand
GGCAGGCCGTGCGGGAAGGGCGGCCTGTGGATCAGCGATCTGCTGCCCCACATGCAGACCGTGGCCGACGAGCTGTGCGTGATCAAGAGCATGACCACCGAGGCGATCAACCACGATCCCGCGGTCACCTTCATGAACACGGGCAACCAGATCCCCGGCTACGCAAGCATGGGCTCGTGGATCAGCTACGGCCTCGGCAGCGAGAACGCGAACCTGCCCGCGTTCATCACCATGGTGTCGCAGGGCTCGGGCAAGAACCCCGGGCAGCCGATCTTCTCGCGCCTGTGGGGCAGCGGCTTCCTGCCGTCGAGCCACCAGGGCGTGGGCCTGCGGCCTGGCGCCGACCCCGTCCTCTACCTGCAGAACCCCGAAGGCATCGACGCCACGCACCGCCGCGCGATGCTCGACGACCTTGCGCTCCTGAACGCGATGCACGCCGAGGCGGTCGGCGACCCCGAGACGCTCGCGCGCATCGAGGCGTACGAGATGGCCTTCCGCATGCAGGCGTCGGTGCCCGAGCTCACCGACACGAGCGACGAGAAGCCCGAGACGATCGAGATGTACGGCGCCGATGTGCGCCGCCCTGGCAGCTACGCGGCGAACTGCCTGCTCGCGCGGCGCCTGCTCGAGCGCGGCGTGCGCTTCGTGCAGCTCTTCCACCGCGGCTGGGACCAGCACATCGCGCTCGGGCGGCAGCTGCCGAACCAGTGCCGCGATGTCGACCAGCCGACCGCCGCCGTGATCAAGGACCTGAAGGCCCGCGGCATGCTCGACGACACGCTCGTGATCTTCGCCACCGAGTTCGGCCGCACCGCCTACAGCCAGGGCGGCTTCGGCGACCCGAGCTCGGGCCGCGACCACCACGGCCGCTGCTACTCGATCGCGCTCGCAGGCGGCGGCATCAAGGGCGGCATCGAGTACGGCAAGACCGACGACTTCTCCTACAACATCGTCGAGAACCCCGTCGAGGTGCGCGACTTCCACGCGACGGTGCTCCACTGCCTCGGCATCGACCACGAGCGCCTCGTCTACCGCCACCGCGGCCTCGACGCGAAGCTGACGGGCGTCGAGAAGGCGCGGGTGGTGCGCGAGATCCTCGTCTAGCGCGACGAGGTGCTTCGGTTGGCGTGTGGCGTTGGCGCGTGGCTGGAGCGTGCGTGGGTCACGGAGATCTATCGCGTCAAAAATGCGGAATCGAAGGTGCCCAATCTTGATCTGATGTGATATATAAGTTACAACTGTCGGGGTGGAACTTCGACGGTACATCACGGAGGGGGGACGCGACTTGATCGGCGAGTGGCTTGCCTCCATACGCGATCCGCATGCGAGGGCAGCCGTCGCGATTCGATTGACTCGGCTCGCGGAGGGGAACTCAGGCGACAGCAAGTCGGTCGGAGACGGGGTGCTTGAGTTGCGAATCGATGTCGGGCAGGGCTATCGACTCTACTACGCGCGCATCGGGCGCGCAGTGATCCTCCTGCTTTGTGGCGGCGACAAGCGGCGACAGCGGAACGACATCGAGCGGGCGAAGTCGCTGCTCGGCGATCACAGACGAAGGAGTTGCTTGGAATGACACGACGCGCACCCGCACGGAACCAAGACATCTCGCACGACGAGGCGCTCATCGCAGAGCTCCGCGCGGATCCTGCGTTCGCGACCGCGTATCTCAAGGCGGCGCTTGCAGAGAGCGAGGACCCTCGGGTACTGCTGACCGCGCTTCGTCAGGTCGCGAGCGCGCATGGAATGGCGAAGGTCGCACAGCGAGCGCGGGTCGAGCGTGAGAGCATGTATCGCGCGCTCTCGGCGAAGGGAAACCCGCGCTTCTCGACGATCGTGTCGATCATGGGAGCGCTCGGGCTGGCCCTGACGGTCGAGCCGACTCACACGCGTGTACGCATCACGCGGGGTCGGAAGGCCGCCGCGGCGAAGACAAAGCCCTCTCGCGGGCGCGCGGCGTGATGCAGCCCGTTGGTTGGGTGGGCCACCGCGAGCTCGGGCGCGGCGCACGATCCGCCTCAGAGTCGTATCGGGCGTGCCTCCGCGATGCTTCCGCCTCACCCCCTGCACAGCGCCTTGGCGCCCGCGAGGTAGAGCGGGATTCCCACGATCACATTGAAGGGGAAGGTGACCGCGAGGGCGAGGCCGATGTAGACCGACGGGTCGGCCTTCGGGATCGCGATGCGTGCGGCGGCGGGCACCGCGATGTAGCTGGCGCTCGCGGCAAGCGTGGCGAGCAGCGTGGTGTCGCCGACGCCGAGGCCGCCGAGCCAGGCGAGGACGAGCGCGATCGAGCCCGCGACGGGCGGGAACACGAGGCCGAACACGACCAGCGACCAGCCGCGCGCAAGGAACCCGCGCAGGCGCCGCGCGGCCAGAAGGCCGAGGTCGAGCAGGAAGAAGACGAGCACGCCGTTGAAGAGGTCCTTGCAGAGCGGCTTGAACGCCTCGAAGCCGCGCTCGCGCGTGATCAGGCCGATCACGAGGCTACCGAGCAGGAGCAGCACGGGTCCGTTGAGGAACGCCTCGTGCAGCAGCGTGCCCCAGGTGGCGCGCGGCGCGTCGGCGTCGGCCGCCGCGGGCGACGCCTGCTGCGCGCGGCGGAGCAGGATGATGCTGACCACGATCGCGGGCGACTCCATGAGCGCCATCACGGCGACCATGTGCCCGCCGTACCCGATGCCGAGCGCGTCGAGCATGCTCGCGGCGGTGAGGAAGGTCACCGCGCTCACCGAGCCGAACGCGGCGGCGCTCGCGGCCGCGTCGTGGATGCCGATGCGGCGCCTGAGCAGCGCGAACACCGCGAGCGGCAGCACCGCCGACAGGCCCATGCCGATCGCGACGGCGACCATCGCGTCGCGCCCCATGCCGCTCTGCGCGATCTTCACGCCGCCCGTGAAGCCGATCGCCCAGAGCAGGTAGAGCGACATGAGCTTGGTCACCGCGTGCGGCACGCGCAGGTTCGACCGCACGAGCGTCGCGACCATGCCGAGCACGAAGAAGAGGACGGGCGGGCTGATCGAGACGGCGGGGAGGTCCATTGGGGGCGGAAAGGTAGCGGGTTCGTGGCGCGGCGCGGCTGCGCTGCGGTCGCACGACGCGATGCACGCGCACTGGACCGCGCACACCGCGCGCCCTCAACCCAAAAAAGCGAACGCGCGCACTGTCGGAGTGAGCGCGCGCGTTCGGGTGACGGGGCGATGTCGAGAGGAGGAGTCCCTACTCGTCGTCGCCGCCGTCGGGCGGGGTCTGGGTGTCGTCGTTCGCGTCGGCCGAGCCTTCGGGCGGCTCGCCGAAGATGGCGCTGCCCACGCGCACCATGTTCGAGCCGCACTCGATGGCGACCTCGTAGTCGCCGCTCATGCCCATCGACAGGATGTCGAAGCGCTCGCCGCCCGAGCCGATGGCGCGGATCTCGTCGAAGAGCTCCTTGCAGCGGATGAAGGTGCGGCGCGCGTCGTCGATGCTGCCCGTGTTCGGGGCCATGCACATCAGCCCGCGCGGGCGCAGGGCGACCATCGTGTCGATCATGTCGACGAGGTGGCGCGCGGCGGCAGGGGCGCAGCCGTGCTTCGACTTCTCGCCCGCGACATTGACCTCGACGAGCACATCGACCGGGCCGAAGCGCTCGCCGCCAGGGGCGCTGCCGCGCTCCTCGGCGTATTCCTGGAGCTCCTCGGCCAGGCGCAGCGAATCGACCGAGTGGATCAGCCGGCAGGTGTCGACCGCCTGCTTCACCTTGTTGCGCTGGAGCGACCCGATCATGTGCCAGCGGACGGGCGCGACCTCGGCGCCACGCTCGCGGCGGCGGGCGTTGAACTCGTCGATGATGCCCGCGCGCTGCACCATCTGCTGCACGCGGTTCTCGCCGAGGTCGACATGGCCGAGCGAGACGAGCTCGCGGATGTCCTCGATCGACGCGTACTTCGTGACGGCGACCAGCACGACCTCGTTCGCCTTGCGGCCCGAAATCGCGGCGGAAGCGGCCACGCGCGCGCGCACATCGTCGTAGCGCTCGCGCAGCGTGCGCGTGTCGACGGGCTTCGCAGGCGCCGTCGCGGCGTCGGCATTCCCGGCGGGCTTCTTCTTCATGGTCGGCTTGGTTGCTCCAGCCATTGGTTCGGGGAGAGTAGCCACGCGCGGCACCGCGCACAAGGTGCAAGGCGCGGGGTGTTCGCTCGATCTGGCGCGCGCTCGGCTAGGCTTGCGACATGGCGAGCGCTCCTCCACTCCGCAATGTTCCGTGCGTCCTCATCGTCCGCGACGGCTGGGGTCAGTCGCCGCACCGCGACCGTGACGCGACCAACGCGATCGCGCGCGCGGCGAAGCCATGCGACGACATGCTCGTCCGCGAGTGGCCGCGCACCCTGATCCGCACGAGCGGCGAGGATGTCGGCCTGCCCGTCGGCCCCGAGGGACCCGTGATGGGGAACTCCGAGGTCGGACACCAGAACATCGGCGCGGGCCGCATCGTCGACCAGGAGCTGATGCGGATCACGAACGCGATCCGCCGCGGCGACCTGGCCACGCACCCCGTGCTGCTCGGCGCGGTCGCGCATGCCAAGCGCACGGGCGGCAGCGTGCATCTCCTCGGGCTTGTCTCCGACGGGCAGGTGCACAGCGACCTCGCGCATCTCCTGTCGCTCGTCGACTTTGCGCGCGGCGCGGGGGTCGAGGCGGGGCGCCTGTGGATCCACGCGATCACCGACGGCCGCGACACCGCGCCGACCTCGGCGCCCAAGTACCTGCGCACGCTCGAGGCGCACCTCGCGCAGACGGGCCTTGGCGCCGTCGCGACCGTGGTGGGTCGGTTCTACGCCATGGACCGCGACCATCGTTGGGAACGCGTGAAGGCGGCCTACGACGCGCTCGTCCGCCCGGGCGACCGCACCGCGCCCACGGCGCTCGCCGCCGTCGAGGGCTACTACGCCGCGCCGAGCGACGCGTCGCGCGGCGGCGACGAGTTCGTCCTGCCCACGCAGGTCGGCAGCGCCGCGACCATCGCCCGCTCGCGCATCCGCGCGGGCGACGCGGTCGTCTTCTTCAACTTCCGCGGCGACCGCCCGCGCGAGATCACCAAGGCGTTCGTCCTCGACGACGCGGCGTGGGCGAAGGTCGAGAAGGGCGGGTTCGACCGCGGGGCGCGGATCGGCGACCTGTACTTCGCCACCCTCGCCGAGTACGAGACGGGCCTGCCCGTCGAGGTCGTGTTCCGCCGCCCGCCCAAGATGAAGAACATCCTCGGCGAGTGGCTGTCGGCGCACGGCGTGCGGCAGTTCCGCTGCGCCGAGACGGAGAAGTTCCCGCATGTGACCTTCTTCTTCAACGACTACCGCGAGGAGCCGTTCGAAGGCGAGACGCGCGAGATCGTGCCGAGCCCGAAGGAGGTCGCGACCTACGACCTCAAGCCCGAGATGAGCGCGCACGGCGTGCGCGACGCCGTGCTGCGGCGGCTGGCCGCGGCCGACTGCGAGCCCGTGATCATCGTGAACTTCGCGAACGGCGACATGGTCGGGCACACGGGGAGCCTTTCTGCGACCACCAGCGCCGTCGAGACGGTCGACGCGTGCGTGGGCGCGATCGTGGCGGCGGCGCTTGCGCGCGGAGGCAGCGCCGTGGTGACCGCCGACCACGGCAACGCCGAGGAGATGTGGGACGCGCGTGCGAACTGCCCGCACACCGCGCACACGAACTACACGGTGCCGTGCTCGGTCGTGGGCGAGGCGTTCCGTGGGCGGAAACTGCGTGGCGACGGGCGGCTCGGCGACCTCGCGCCCACCGTGCTCGAGATGATCGGACTTGCGCAGCCCGCGGAAATGACGGGGAAATCGCTGCTCGCGTAGCGCCGCGCGCGCGGCGGTGGGGGGCGCTCTCGCGTACCATGGGCCCCCTTATGTCGCTTCCGCAGATCGCGATCGTCGGCCGCCCGAATGTGGGCAAGTCGAGCCTCTTCAACAGGCTCGTCGGCCGCCGCGTGTCGATCGTCGACCCGACGCCAGGCACCACGCGCGACCGCGTGTCGCAGCTCATCGAGGTGCTGCCGCCGACCGACCAGGCGTACGACCCTGGGCGCGACCCCTCGCCGAAGCTCGCCGAGCTCGTCGATACGGGCGGCTACGGCGTGTACACGGCCGAGGGCGGGCGATTCGACGACGCGGGCGAGGACCTCGCGCGGCTCACGCCGCAGATCGAGGCGCAGATCAAGGCGGGCGCCGAGCGGGCGTCGCTGATCCTGTTCGTGATCGACGCGCAGACGGGCGTGACGGCGCTCGACGCGCGCATCGCGCAGATGATCCGCGAGGCGGGGCGCGCCGACCGCGTGCTGCTGGTCGCGAACAAGGTCGACGACGACAGCTGGATCGGCGCGGCGCAGGACGCGAGCCGCCTCGGCTTCGGCGAGCCGACGATGACGAGCGCGGCGAGCGCGTTCGGAAAGCGCGCGTTCCTCGAGGCGATCTGGCAGCGTCTGCCCGAGTGGGTCGAGCCCGACGCGAACCCCGAGATGAAGATCGCGATCGTGGGCCGCCGCAACGCGGGCAAGTCGACGCTCATCAACGCGCTCGCGGGCGAGCCGCGCGTGATCGTGAGCGAGATCGCGGGCACCACGCGCGACTCGATCGATGTGCGCTTCGAGCTCGACGGCCACGCGTTCGTCGCGATCGACACCGCGGGCGTGCGCAAGCGCAAGAGCTGGAGCGACGACATCGAGTACTACTCGCACCAGCGCGCGAAGGAGGCGATCACGCGCGCGGATGTGTGCGTGCTGCTGCTCGACGCGCGCGAGGAGGTCACGCAGGTCGAGAAGCGCCTGGCGCTCGCGCTGGTCGAGCAGCACAAGCCCACCGTGATCGCGGTGAACAAGTGGGATCTCGTCGAGTCGAAGCTGAAGACGAGCGACTACATCGACTACCTCACGCAGGAGCTGTTCGCGCTCGAGTATGCGCCGCTCGTGTTCCTGTCGGCGTCGAAGGGCGAGGGCGTGCGCGATGTCGTGAAGGTGTGCGCGAACCTCTTCAAGCAGGCGAACCACCGCGAGACGACGGGGCGGCTGAACGCCGTCATGCAGGCGATCCTCGAGGAGCGCGGGCCGAGCTCGAAGCTCGGCACGAAGGCGCGCATCTTCTATGTGAGCCAGATCGCCACGAACCCGCCGACCATCGCGATGGTGGTGAACAAGCCCGAGCTCTTCGAGGGCTCGTACTCGCGGTACCTGATGAACCAGCTGCACGAGCGGCTGCCGTTCTCGGAGGTGCCGATCAAGCTCGTGTTCTCGGCGCGCAAGCGGCTGACGCCGTCGGAACTCGCGCAGCGCAAGCGCGCGGGCAGCGACGCGGCGAGCAGCGAGGGCGAGGACGCGGGGTACGGCGACTGACGGCGCGGCGGGGCGGGCTGTCGCTCGCCGCGTGCCGTGGACCGTCGGGCTGCGCCCGACGCATCGAGCCGAGATCGTTGGATTCTGCGACCCAGTGGCTTCGCACTGGGCACCCGCCGCGCACGGCGCGGCGGCGTCGTGCCGAGTTGGGAGGCTGGACACAGAACCCACGACCATCGCCGCGCGGCGGCGTCGTGCCGAGTTCGGAGGCTGGACACAAAACCCACCCAAAGCGCCGCCGGCCTGTGGCCGGCGGGTGCCCAGTGCGCAGCCACTGGGTCGCCCCGTCTCCCGCTCTCGCGAGGGCGCGCGCGAAGCGCGGTCCCACCCACGCCGAACGCTCTTCCCACCGCGAGCACCGCGAATCCCGCCACCGTCGCACGCGTTCGCCCCACAACCCCCGTCCGCTAGACTAGTCCCCATGTCGATCTTCCCCCTGCCGATGTTCGAGCGCGATGCGGACCCGAAGTTCCGCGACGCCCTGACCGACGAGGAGATCTACGCGCGCCTTAAGCCGCCGACCTCGATCGTGGTCAAGTTCGGCCGCATGAAGCTGATCGGCGAGTACCCCTATCGCGGCGACGCGAAGCCTGGCTGCGGCTCGAAGCTCGTGGTGCGCACCTTCCGTGCCGTCGAGATCGCCGAGATGCTCACCACCACCTGCTCGAACTCGGGCTGCGGCAAGAGCGTGTCGCGCTCCGAGATGCTCGACTACATCGACAACTCGGGCGGCCGCGACTACCCGTTCCAGACCAACGGCGAGATCCTCCGCGTCGCCACGGTCGAGGACCTGAACAGCGCCACCGCGTGTGCCGACAAGGCGCGCACCGAGCTCGCGCGCGTGCGCGAGATCGCGGCGTCGCGCAAGTTCCCCGCGAAGATCGTCGACCTCGAGCTCACCCTCGACGAGTCGCTGCTCCTCGTCTACTACCTGTCCGACGAGCGCATCGACTTCCGCGACCTTGCGCAGGAGCTCGCGCGCACCTTCCACTGCCGCATCGAGATGCGCCAGGTCGGCGCGCGCGACGAGGCCCGCCTGGTCGCCGACTACGAGCGCTGCGGCCAGCACTGCTGCTGCAAGAACTTCCTGAAGGTGCTCAAGCCGATCTCGATGCGCTCGGCCAAGGTGCAGAAGGCCACGCTCGACCCGCTGAAGATCTCGGGCCGCTGCGGGCGCCTGATGTGCTGCCTGCGCTACGAGGACTCGACCTACGAGGAGCTCCGCAAGCGCCTTCCGAAGAACAAGACCCGCGTCGGCACCGCCGAAGGTCCTGGCACGGTCGTCGATTCGAAGATCCTCGTGCAGCTTGTCCTCGTGCGGCTCGACCCCGCGCCGAACGACCCGATGGGCTTCGGCCGCGAGATCGCCGTGCCCGTCGAGGAGCTGATGGACCCGAACGAGTGCCCGCCCGCGGGCACGGTGAAGGGCGACTCCGACCCGATGCGCGGCATGGATCCGCGCCGCGTGAAGGCGAAGCTCGCCGCCGCAGGCCGCGACGGCAAGCTTGCGAAGCAGGACCGCTTCCGCGAGAAGAACGGCGGCCCGTCGGCGGCCGCGGCGCCAACATCTGCGCCTTCGGCCGATGGCGCAGCCGCGCCCGTCGAGCTTGGCCCCGATGGCCAGCCCATCAAGAAGAAGCGCCGCCGCCGTCGCAAGAAGAAGGGCGGCGCACCCGCCGACCCGAACGCGCCTGCGGGCGCGGCGCCTGCGCCGTCGGCGGGCATCGAATCCAGCGGCGTCGACTCGGGCGATTTCGACTCGGGCGATGGTGCCGACGATGCCGATGACGGCGGCTCCGACGAGGGCGCGCCCGAGTCGTCGTCGGGTTCACCTGGTGCGGCATCCGCCGATGACGGCGCGCGCCGCAAGCGCCGTCGTCGTCGCCGTCGTGGCGGCGGCGGCAACCGCGGCCCCGAGCAGGGCGGCGCAGGCGGACCTCCCGCACAGGGCTGAGCGAGCATCGAGCGCATCACATGACGAGCACCACCTCCGCCAAGCCGAAGCAGGAAGAGACCAATGTCGTCGAGACCGTGCAGTCGCTCATCGTGGCGTTCTCGCTGGCGATGACGGTGCGCAGCTTCGTGACCGAGGGCTTCGTGATTCCGACGGGTTCGATGGCGCCGACGCTCATGGGTCAGCATGTGCGGCCGCAGAGCCCGATGACGGGATACTCGTTCCCCGCCGACGCGGGGCCGACCTTCGAGGCGATCCGCCAGCTTGGCCCTGGCTACCGCGACCTGCCGCGCAATGTGCTCGACCCGATGCTGTCGCAGTCGGACCCGATCGCGCAGGTCTCGAACACCGAGATGGCGCAGACCTCGCGCATGGGCGACCGCGTGCTCGTGCTCAAGTTCCTCTACCCGTTCCAGGAGCCGCAGCGCTGGGATGTGGTGGTCTTCAAGAATCCGACCGAACCGACGGGCGACGCCGCGAACTTCATCAAGCGCATGGTGGGCCTGCCGAACGAGCAGCTGCTGATGCTCGATGGCGACATCTTCACCGCGCCGCTCGGCGCGGGGCGCGAGAAGTTCGCCATCACGCGCAAGCCCGAGCATGTGCAGCGCGCGGTGTGGCAGCGGGTGCACGACTCCGACTATGTGCCCGTCGATCCGACGGCGGTGGCGAAGGTGTGGAACCGCCCGTGGGCGGGTGTGCCGTGGGACGCCGAGGGCTTCGACCTTGGCGCGAAGGGCAACGAGCGCGCGTGGCGGCACGAGGGCGCGGGCACGGCGTCGATCGCGTGGCGGTGGGACCGCATGCCGATCACCGACTACACGCCGTACAACATGTGGCGCGACATTCCGCTCACGCAGCGCTACGCGGTGAGCGATGTGCGCGTGTCGATGGCGGTCGAGGCCGCCGACCCCGCGGCGATGCAGATGATGTACCTGCTCGGCGCGCGCGGGCGGCTGATGAAGTTCGACATCGGCGGCGGCAAGGCCACGATCTCGATCGAGCGCGCGGGCGAGGCGGGCGCGGGCGAGGTGCTCGGCACGGCGTCGGCCGAGCTCGCGGTGCCTGCGGCGGGCTCGCCGTTCGACCTCGAGTTCTGGCATGTCGACCAGCGGCTGTCGCTCTGGGTGAACGGACGCGAGGTGGTCGCGCTCGACTACGCGTTCGAATCGCTCGAGGAACGCGTGCTGGCGTCGTACTACGGGCGCACGGTCGCCGACTTCGAGCGCAACCCCGTGTTCCAGCAGCCCACGCCGCCGTCGATCAAGGTGGCGTTCAACGGTTCGCCCGTCACGCTGCACCGTGTGCGGCTCGACCGCGACCTGTACTACCGCCCCGCGATCCTGCGCGAGGACGAGTTCAACCAGCCCGACGAGAACGGCCCCGCGATCAGCGGCTTCGGGTTCGGCACCGACTTCACGAAGCCCGCGGAGCTGCTCGACGGCGACTTCATGATGTGCGGCGACAACAGCGCCGCGAGCCGTGATTCGCGCCTATGGGGCAGGCCGAGCCCGCTGGTGACGAGGCTCTTCGGCGAGGATCGCCCGTTCGTCGTGCCGCGCGAGCTGCTGCTCGGCAAGGCGTGGTGCGTGTACTTCCCCGCGCCGATCGCGCCCATGAAGGGCTGGCCGTCGGTGCTGCCCGATTTCGGGCAGTTGCGGTTCATTCGATAGTGCGGGGCTGAGTGGCCGAACGCCGAGGACCGTCGGGCTTCGCCCGACGCATCGTGCCGAGACTGGGAGATCTTGCGACCCAGTGGCTTCGCACTGGGCACCCGTCGCGCAAAGCGCGACGGCGTCGTGCCGAGTTCGGAGGCTGGACACAGGACCAAAGACCATCGCCGCGCAACGCGCGACGGCGCCGTGCCGAATTCGGAGGCTGCACACCGAACCCACGACCATCGCCGCCGGCCCCTGGCCGGCGGGTGCCCAGTCCGCAGGCACTGGGTCGCCCCGTACCACGATCTCGCGAGGGCGCGCGCGCGAAGCGCGCGGTCCTTGCGCGTCGCGATCTCGCAGACCATCGGGCAGGCCCTCAGGTCAACCGCCGCACGATCTCCTCAACCCCCTCGTCGCCCGCGATGCCCTCCTCGTCGAGCAGTTCGCGCACCCGCGCGCGCAGCCGCGCCGTGACCCCGCGCACGAGGTCGGCCATCTGCTGCCGCGAGAGCCTGAACTCCTCCTCGAGCGACGCATACGGCTGTCCATCCACGGCATGCAGCCGAAACACGCGCCAGGCGCGATCGCGCCCCTCGGCGACGAGCGCCGCCTCGACCTGCGCGCACGCCTCGCTCAGGATCGCCTGCGCCCACGCGCGCTCGAACGCCTCCGAGGGCTCGGGCTCTCCGCTCGCAAGCGACAGCGCCGCGCTTCCCGAAATCGGCCGTTCGCGCGACCGCTGCGCATCGCGCACCACGCCGCGCACATGCAGCAGAAGCCCGTTGATCATCCAGCGCCGCAGCGTGAGGCCCGACGCGTTCCACGCCGCGAGATACGCCCGCGTCGACTCGGGCGACCCGAACTTCGCCACGAGGAACCCGTGCACAAGCTCGCGCGGCTCCGCGATCTCGCGCAGCGACGAACCCTGCGCATACGCCTCGAGCGGCTGCGCGTAGCGTTCGATCACCCGCGCCGCCGCTTCGGCCAGCGCCGCGTGATCGCCCCGCGTCGCCGCGATGATCGTCGTCGCATGGGTCGTTGGGAAATGCTGATCGGCGCGTCCTGCGCCTCGGTCGTTCACGAGCAGGGGCCCCAGTCGTTGAGCACCGCCGCGAGATCTGCGGCGTTCACGGTGCCGTCCTTGTTCTGATCGGCGTTCGGATAGTCCTTGCCACCGTCGGTTCCCCACTTGTTGAGGATGATCGCGAGGTCGATGCCGTTCACGGCGCCGTTCGCATCGATGTCGGCGGGGCAAGCGCATGGCGTGCCTTGCTCGCAGCAGTCGGGGATGTTGTTGCCGTTCGCGTCGTCGAGTTCGCCCGCGCGGATCTGGCCGTAATCAACGACGCCGTCGCTGTTGCAGTCGGCGGACCATTCGATGATGTAGGTGTGGTTTGGACTGGGATTGTTGCCGGTGTCATTCCACCGAGCGTTGCAGTCAAACTCTCGGAAGGCGAGGTAATCCTCGCCCGCACCGTTCCCATTGTTGGGCTCAATGCTGAACCACGCCGTGAATTCAAACGGCTCACCCGTGATCCACCGCCACGCGCCGCCAGGCTCCGCGTAACTCGGCGATAGACGATCTTGATATCCGCCAAGCATGGCAAAGCATGGGTAGTACGGAGAACCCTGAACCTGATTCCAGAGGAAGAGGTTCTCACTCGGTGATGTCGAGGTCGCGAGATGGCCACCGCGCGATTCGGCAGCCGCCTTCGCTTGAAGCCAGGCTCCTCCATCGTTGCGGACGGTGTACCAATGCCCGTTACCCCCAACCTCCACCCGCCACTGCACGGCATCCTGCGCGCACGCCACCCCACCGATCGCCGAGGCTGCAACAACACCCGCCACCAACACCTTTGCGTTCATCTCTCGTACTCCTTGTTCGGCATGAGCCGGCTGGGGGACCCGCGGACGATGCGGGGCGGGCAGAGAGCCGCTTGGGGCGAGGGCATGGAGGATCAGGAGCGTTGTGGCGAGGAAAATCAGGGCGACGGGGCTGCGGCGGACGGGGATCGGGGGGTTCAGCAGCGCGGCGATGCGGCGGGTGTCGATGTTCTCGGGGCGTGGTGCCCGCAGGGGTCTACGGAGCCAGTGGATGTGCGGAAGGGACGACACCGTTGAACGATGGTCGTTCGGAGGGTGGGTTTGTGCAAGGGGCGGGGGAGGTGACGGCGGACGAGCGCGGTCACGGCTCCGCCGTGAGATCGGGTAGCTCCGCCGTGAGATCGGGCACAACCACCAGGCTCCGCATGGTGGCACCCGGGGTGGGGTTGGCGTGGGCGTAAAGGTTGTGGCCACGGCTCCGCCGTGAGATCGGGCACAACCACCAGGCTCCGCATGGTGGCACCCGGGTGGGGTTGGCGTGGGCGTAGAGCTTGTGGCCACGGCTACGCCGTGAGGTTGGGCCGAACCACCAGGCTTCGCATGGTGGCACCCGGGTGGGGTTGGCGTGGGCGTAGAGCGTGTGGCCACGGCTACGCCGTGCGGTGGGGCGTGGAGTACGGAAGCAATGCTTCACGGCGTAGCCGTGGCACCCCGCATAGGGAGTCGAGTCGCCCTCCCCGGGTGCCACCATGCGGAGCCTGGTGGGAACGCGTGCGGCCCGCCCTCCGCGCCCGCACCCATGGCCCGCAACGCACCCGCTCTGCCCCCCACCCCGCGCCCGCACCACCGCGCTCCGCAACCCGCGGCGCCTGCAGCGGTACTTGCGCGCCCACACCGTCGCTGCGAATCTTCCCGTCTTGCACGGAGTCGTCCGCATGGCAGACAGAATCGTCGCTGAGAAGCTTGAGAAGCGTTTCGGCAGTATCCACGCCGTCCGCGGCATCGACCTTGCGGTTCCCGCGGGGCAGGTCCTTGGCTTCCTTGGGCCGAACGGCGCGGGGAAGTCGACCACGATGCGCATGATCACGGGCTTCCTCGAGCCGACCGCGGGTCGCGTGAAGCTCGAGGGCATCGACATCGCCGAGGACCCGATCGCCGCGAAGCGCACCTTCGGCTACCTGCCCGAGGGCGCGCCCGCGTACCCCGACATGACCGTCGAGGAGTTCCTCGTCTTCGTCGCGCACGCGCGCGGCTACCGCGGCCGTGAGGCGCGCGAACGCGTCGAGCGCTCGATCGGCCGCGTGAACCTCGAGGGCGTGCGCCGCCAGGCGTTCGAGACGCTCTCGAAGGGCTACAAGCGCCGCACGGGTCTGGCGCAGGCGCTGCTCCACGACCCGGGCATCCTCATCCTCGACGAACCCACCGACGGCCTCGACCCGAACCAGAAGCACGAGGTGCGCGAGCTCATCCGCGAACTCGGCGGCGACCGCGCCATCGTGCTCTCGACGCACATCCTCGAGGAGGTCGAGGCCGTGTGCACGCGCGCCGTCGTCATCAACCGCGGCACCGTGGTCTTCGACGGTACACCCGCCGAGATGGAGTCGCGCGCGCCGCGCGACGCCGTGCGCAACCGCATGGACGCCGCCTTCCGCGCCATGACCACGGGCGACATCGCCTCGACCGCCGCGAAGGGGGCCCGCCGATGAACGCCTTCCAGCGCACCGCCACCGTGTTCCGCCGCGAGTTCCGCTCGTACTTCTCGACGCCGCTCGCCGCGGTGTTCCTCGTGATCTTCCTCTTCCTCGCGGGGCTGTTCACCTTCAACATCGGCGGCTTCTACGACCGCAACCAGTCCGACCTGCGGCCGTTCTTCCAGTTCCACCCGTGGCTGTATGTGTTCCTCGTGCCCGCGGTGTCGATGCGGCTCTGGGCCGAGGAGCGCCGCACGGGCACGATCGAGCTGATCATGACGCTGCCGTTCGGCGTGGCCGACCTCGTGATCGGCAAGTTCCTCGCGGCGTGGGCGTTCACCACGCTCGCGCTCGCGCTGACCTTCCCGATGTGGATCACCGTCTCGTGGCTCGGCTCGCCCGACCATGGCACGATCGCCGTCGCGTACATCGCGAGCGCGCTGCTCGCGGGCGCGTTCCTCGCGGTGGGCTCGTGCATCTCGGCGCTGACCAAGAACCAGGTCATCGCGTTCGTGCTCTGCGCGGTCGGATGCTTCGTGCTGCTGATCGCGGGCTTCCCCGCGGTGATCGACTTCGTGCGCGGCATCGCGCCAGGCGGCATCGTCGAGGGCATCGCGTCGACGAGCGCGCTGACCCACTACGAGTCGATGATGCGCGGCGTGCTCGACCTGCGCGACATCCTGTACTTCGTGCTCGTCATCGTCGCGTTCCTTGCGCTGAACGCGTTCGCCATCGACTGGAAGAAGTCCGACTGAGGTACCGCCATGGCAGTGCAAGACAAGCGACGGTCGACCTTCATCGCGGCGGCGGGCATCCTGGTGGCGCTCGTCGCGCTCAACACCACGGCGTGGTTCCTGCTGCGCGGCGCGCGGCTCGATGTGACCGCCGAGCGCCTCTACAGCGTGTCGCCGGGCGTGCGCGACCTCGTGCGCAGCCTGCCCGAGCCCGTGCGCGTCGACTTCTACTGGACGCGCGAGCAGGGCGCCGACCTTCCGCAGATCCGCGCGTACGCGCAGCGGGTGCAGGAGTTCCTCGAGGAGATCGTGGGCATGTCGGACGGCATGCTCGAGCTGCGCGTCGTCGACCCCGAGCCCTTCAGCGAGACCGAGGACATGGCGCGCGCCGACGGCATCTCGCCGCGCACGCTCGACGCATCGGGCCGCGTGCTCATGCTCGGCCTCACGGTGCGCGGGCCGACGGCGAAGGTCGAGACGATCCCGTGGCTCGACCTCTCGCAGGAGCCGTTCCTCGAGTACGAGCTCGCGCGGCGCATCCTTTCGGTCGGCCGCGACGCGCGGCAGAAGGTGGCGTACCTCTCGACGATTCCCGAGGACAAGCCCTTCGACCCGCGCAACCCCGCGTCGCAGGGCGGCAAGCAGGTGCTGCTGCAGCAGCTCGACCTCCTCTTCGACATCGTGCGCATCGACCGCGCGAAGCCCGAGATCCCCGCCGACGCGAAGGCGCTCGTCGTCGTGCAGCCGCGCGCGCTCGCCGAGCCCGCGCTGCGCGCGATCGACGCGTGGGCCGTGTCGGGCAAGCCGCTCGTCGTGTTCGCCGACCCGTGGTGCGAGGCCGACCCTGAGTCGCGCAACATGGGCTTCGGCCAGACGGGCGCGGGCACGACATTCGACCTCGGCCCGCTGCTGGCGCAGTGGGGCGTCGACATCGCGAAGGACTACGCGGTCGCCGACCTCGGCTTCGCGACGCGCATCATGTACCGCACGCAGGGCGGGCAGGTGATGGAGATGTCGCACCCCGCGTGGCTGAGCGTGAACAAGCAGGGCATGGCGGGCGACGACCCCGCGATGTCGGCGCTGGCGCAGCTCAACATGCGCAGCGTCGGCGCGATCCGCCGCACCGAGGGCGCGAAGCAGTCGGTGGCCGCGCTCGTCTCGAGCACCAAGGAAGTGCAGATGGTGCAGACGATGAAGCTCGGCTTCTTCGGCGAGGTCGACCGGCTCGTGCGCGACTTCAAGAGCGAGGGAAAGCCCGTCGACATCGCGGTGCGCATCTCGGGCGAGATCGAGAGCGCGTACCCCGCGGCCGACGGCGCGCGTGCGAAGGGCAACGCGAGCATCGTGCTGGTGGCCGACGCCGATTTCCTCGACGACGAGAACTGGACGGGCCTCGACCAGACGACGGGCACGCTGCGCACGACGGGCGACAACGGCGCGTTCGTCACGGCGCTGCTCGAGCAGGCGACGGGCGACAGGCTGCTGTCGGGCCTCAAGTCGCGCGGCACCTACCAGCGGCCGTTCGAGCGCGTCGAGGCGATGCGCAAGGACGCCGAGAGCCGCTACCTCGCGCGCGAGCAGGAGCTGAAGGACCAGATCGAGAAGTCGCAGATGCGCATCAACCAGCTGCAGCGCGAGCGCGGCGGCTCGGGCGTCGATGCGAGCGGCGTGCTCGTGCTCACGCCCGAGCAGACGGCGGAGCTCGAGAAGCTCGAGAAGGCCTCGGTCGACGCGCGCAAGGAGCTGCGCGAGGTGCAGCGCTCGCTGCGCGCCGACATCGAGCGCACGGGCACGCGGCTGATGGTGCTGAATGTCATCGCGTGGCCGCTCGCGGTCGCGATGTTCTCGACGGTGTGGATCACGCTGCGCTTCCGCCGCCAGCGCGGCGGCGCGGGCGCGTCGAAGGGCGGGGAGCGCAAGCCATGAAGCACAAGGCGTTGCTGGCGGTGGTCGCGGTCGCGGCCGTGGCGGTGGGTGGCGCGTATGTGGCGCTGTCGCGCGGTTCGGGCGCGGGCGCGCCGCAGGCGGGCGGGCCGTTCCTACCCGAGATCGCGGCGAAGTCGGCGGCGATCGCGCGCATCGAGATCGAGCGCGGCGCGGGCCGCATCGAGCTTGTGAAGGAAGGCGACGCGTGGAAGCTCGCGTCGAGCGACGGCTATCCCGCGCGGTTCGAGGAGGCGAAGGCGATCGTCTCGGGCCTTTCCACGCTGAAGATCGACCAGAAGATGACGGCGCGCAAGGAGCGCCATGCGGACCTGGCGCTGGCGTGGCCTGAGGCTGCGGGCGATGCGAACACCGCGGGCAGTTCGAGTGCCGCGGGCGGGCCGAGTGCCGCGGGCCGGGCCGCGCGCGTGCGCCTCTACGAAGCAGGCACCTCCGAGCCGTTCGTCGATGTGATCCTGGGCGAGGAGCGCGCGAATCCGCGCGCGCAGTTCGTGCGCAAGACCGCCGACGACCAGACCTGGCGCGTGCTCGGCTCGGTGCTCGCCGACATCGAGGCGCGACGCTGGGTCGAAGCGGAGCTCGCGACGCTTCCCGAGAACGAAGTCACCGCCGTGCGCTGGAACGGCCTCGAGATCAAGGGCACCGCGGCTGAGGACGGCAAGATGTCGTACGCGGCCGACGCGCCCTCGGCGCCGACCGCGTTCGAATGGACCGACGCGCGACGCCTGGCCGCCGTGCGCACGATGCCGTCGTGGCTCTCGCGGCTCGAGCTCGACGGCGTGCGCAAGGCGAAGGGCGGCGAGCCCGACCCTGCGCTCTCGCCCGAGTTCGAGATGGTGCGCGGCACGCTGAAGGTGCGCGGCGTGCGCGAAGGCGCCGAGGTGTGGATCAGCCTCGAGGCCACGCCGAAGGACGGCGCGCCGAGCGCCGCCGAGATCAACGCGAAGAAGAAGTTCCCCGGCGACCCCTTCGTGCCCGACTGGAAGGACTTCGCCGCGAAGCACGCAGGCTGGGAGTACAGGCTTCCGTCGTGGAAGACGACGCCGCTCGACGAACCCGCGACGATCCCCGTCGCCGCGCCCGAAGGCGAACCCGACCCGACCGCGCCCACGCAGCTCCCAAGCGCGGGCGGTTGAGCGCGACGACTTCGCTCGAGAAAAACAACGCGGGCCGCGCAGCAATCCTGCGCGGCCCGCGTGTTTGTTCGTCGACGCCGCTCAGCGGTACGAGCTCATCGGCTCGCACGCGCACACGAGGTTCCGGTCGCCGTACGGGTTGTCGACGCGCCCGACGCTCGGCCAGAACTTGAAGTCGCGCAGCCACGGCGCGGGGTACGCCGCCTCCTCGCGCGTGTACTTGTGCGTCCACTCGGTCGCGGTCACATGCGCGGCGGTGTGCGGCGCGTGCTTGAGCACATTGTCGGCCTTGTCGGCGCGGCCTTCCTCGATCGCGCGGATCTCGGCGCGGATCGCGATGAGCGCGTCGCAGAAGCGGTCGAGCTCGGCCTTCGACTCGCTCTCGGTCGGCTCGATCATGAGCGTGCCAGGCACGGGCCACGACATGGTCGGCGCGTGGAAGCCGTAGTCCATCATGCGCTTCGCGATGTCGTCGATCTTGATGCCCGCGGTCTTGTCGAACATGCGGAAATCAAGGATGAACTCGTGCGCGCACAGCCCGTGCCTGTTGGTGTACAGCACGCTGAAGTGCGGCTTCAGGCGCGCGGCCATGTAGTTCGCGTTGAGGATCGCGAGCTCGGTCGAGCGCTTCAGGCCCGTCGCGCCCATCATCGCGATGTACATCCACGAGATCACGAGGATCGACGCGCTGCCGTACGGCGCGGCCGAGATCGGTCCGATCGCGTGCTTGCCCGCCGAAAGCGGCCGGCTCACGGGGTGGCCGGGGAGGAAGTCCTTGAGATGCGCCGCGACGCCGATCGGGCCCATGCCTGGGCCGCCGCCGCCGTGCGGGATGCAGAAGGTCTTGTGCAGGTTGAGGTGGCACACATCGGCGCCGATGTGGCCAGGGCTCGTGAGGCCGACCTGCGCGTTCATGTTCGCGCCGTCCATGTACACCTGGCCGCCGTGGCGGTGGATGAGCGCGCACGCCTCCTTGATCGACTCCTCGAACACGCCGTGGGTCGACGGGTAGGTGATCATGAGCGCGCCGAGGTTCTTCGAGTGCTCCTCGGCCTTCCTCGCGAGGTCGGCCATGTCGATGTTGCCGTCGGCGTCGCACTCGACGGGCACGACCTTCATGCCCGCCATGACCGCGGTCGCGGGGTTCGTGCCGTGCGCCGAGGTCGGGATGAGGCACACATCGCGGTGCGCCTCGCCGCGGTGCTCGTGGTACGCGCGGATCACCAGCATGCCCGCGTACTCGCCCTGCGAGCCCGCGTTCGGCTGCAGGCTCATCGCGGCGAAGCCCGTGGCCTCGCACAGCCACGCCTCGAGCGTGCGGAACATCTCGGCGTAGCCCTGCCACTGGTCGCGCGGCGCGAACGGGTGGATCTGCCCGAACTCGGGCCAGGTCACGGGAATCATCTCGCTCGTCGCGTTCAGCTTCATCGTGCACGAGCCGAGCGTGATCATCGAGTGCACCAGGCTCAGGTCCTTCGACACGAGCTTGTTGATGTAGCGCAGCATCTCGTGCTCGCCGTGGTAGCGGTTGAACACCTCGTGCTGCATGAACGGCGCGGTGCGCGCGAACGCCGCGGGAATCGCGCCTGCGGCAGCCTCGACGCTCGCTGCCGTCACAGGCGACTTCTTGCCGCCCGCGAAGACCTCGAGCAGCGCGTCGAGGTCGGCGAGCGTGGTCGACTCGTCGAGCGTCACGCCGACGGTGCCGTCGCCGTAGCTGCGCAGGTTGACGCGGTGCGCGTTCGCGGCCGCGAGCACCTCGGCGGCCGTGATGCCGCCGCCGAGCTTCACGCGCAGCGTGTCGAAGAACGCGCCCGTTCCGCAGTCATGCCCGAGCTTCGCGAGCCCGCGCGCGAGCGTGAGCGTGAGTCGATGCACGCGGTCGGCGATCTTCTTCAGGCCCTCGGGCCCGTGGTAGGTGCCGTACATGCCCGCCATCACCGCGAGCAGCACCTGTGCGGTGCAGATGTTCGAGGTCGCCTTGTCGCGGCGGATGTGCTGCTCGCGCGTCTGGATCGCCATGCGCAGCGCGCGGTTGCCGTGGCTGTCGCGCGACACGCCGATGATGCGGCCAGGCATCTTGCGCACATACTGCTCGCTGGTCGCGATGAACGCCGCGTGCGGGCCG
>JAJTGK010000060.1 GCA_021297815.1 Planctomycetaceae bacterium | reverse complement strand
ACGACGCCCGTGTCGCCATCGACGATGACAAGGTCGCCGTCCTCGGCCCTTCCCATGATGCGCTGGCAGCCGACGACGCAGGGGATCTCGATCGCACGCGCGACGATCGAGGTGTGGCTCGTGCGCCCGCCGAGGTCGGTGGCGATGCCGAGGATGCGCTTGCGGTCCATGCCCGCGGTCTGCGACGGCGTGAGTTCGTGCGAGACGATGATGACGGGTTCCTCGAGCGCGGAGAGCCGCGACTCGTTCTCGCCCATCAGCTTGCCGAGCACGCGGCGGTCGAGGTCGAGGACATCGTTGGCCTTCTGGCGGAAGACCTCGTTGCCGATCGCGAGGAACTGGTCGGTGATCTTCTTGAACGCGTCGGCCACCGCGACTTCGGCGTTCACGCGGTCGCCCGAGATGCGCTTGCGCATCGGCCCGAGCAGCGCGGGGTCCTGCAGCAGGCCGAGGTGGAAGCCGAAGATCTTCGCCGCCTCGCGGCCGAGCTGCGCCTCGGTGCGGTCGCGCAGCACGACGAGGTCGGCCGTCGCCGCCGCGAGCGCACCGTCAAGTCGTGCGAGTTCGATCGGAATGTCGCTCTCGGCGATGTCGCGGTGCGGGACATGCGTCTCGGCCTCGCCAAGCACGAAGACGCGGCCGATGACGATCCCCGGTGACACGGGGATCCCCTTCAGCGTCTGCATGCCTTTCGGCGCGTGCGCGAGGTCCGACATAGACGAATCAGTCTAACGAAAGTGGCCGCGGGGCCTCGGGAAGGGGTCGCGCCGTGCGGCGGGCGATAAGGACCGCTTGGAAACGCAGGGCGCCCGTCCTTCGACGGGCGCCCTGGATCGTTCATGCG
The DNA here is from genome assembly GCA_021297815.1 of Planctomycetaceae bacterium. Lineage (GTDB taxonomy): Bacteria > Planctomycetota > Phycisphaerae > Phycisphaerales > SM1A02 > QWPT01. Next base: position 23,073 of record JAJTGK010000060.1, on the reverse strand, counting down.
CTCGAGCGTGGAGCCCGGGGTGCCGAGGGCTCAGTTCTTGTCGTCCTTCACCTCGTACTCGGCGTCGATGACATCGTCCTTCTTGGCCGACGGCTGCGCCTGCCCGCCCGACTCCTTCGCGGCCTCGTAGGAGATCTTGCCGAGCTCCTGCGACGCCTGGTTGAGCGCGTCGAGCGCCTTCTGGATCGCGGCGGCGTCGTCGCCCTTCACGCGGTCCTCGAGGTTCGAGATCGCGCTCTCGATCGTGCCGCGCGTGGCGGCAGGGACCTTCTCGCCGAGGTCGGAGAGCGTCTTCTTCGTCGCGTAGACGATCTGCTCGGCCTGGTTGCGCAGGTCGACGAGCTCGCGGCGCTGCTTGTCGGCCGCCGCGTTCTCCTCGGCCTCGCGCTTCATCTTCTCGATGTCGTCCTTCGAGAGGCCCGAGGAGCCCGTGATCTTGATCTCCTGCTTCTTGCCCGAGGCCTTGTCGGTGGCCGAGACATTGAGGATGCCGTTCGCGTCGATGGCGAACTCGACCTCGATCTGCGGCACGCCGCGCGGCGCGGGCGGGATGCCCGACAGGTCGAACTTGCCGAGGCTGCGGTTGTCCGCCGCCATCGGGCGCTCGCCCTGCAGCACATGGATGGTGACCGAGTTCTGGTTGTCGGCCGCGGTCGAGAAGATCTCCTTCTTCGAGGTGGGGATCGTGGTGTTGCGCGTGATCAGCGCGGTCATCACGCCGCCGAGCGTCTCGACGCCGAGCGAGAGCGGGGTCACATCGAGGAGCAGCACATCCTTGACATCGCCCATGAGGACGCCGCCCTGGATCGCCGCGCCGATCGCCACGACCTCGTCGGGGTTGATCGAGCGGTCGAGCGTTTCGGTCTTGAAGATCTCCTTCGCGATCTGCTGCACCTTGGGGATGCGGATCGAGCCGCCGACCATCACGACCTCCTGGATCTCGGAGGGCGAGAGCTTGGCGTCCTTGAGGGCCTGCTCGCACGGGCCGCGCAGGCGCGTGAAAGAGGTCGTTGCAGAGATCCTCGAACTTCGCGCGCGTCAGCGTGACCTGCAGGTGCTTCGGGCCGGTCTGGTCGGCCGTGATGAACGGCAGGTTGACCGTGGTCTCCATCTGGGTCGACAGCTCGATCTTCGCCTTCTCGGCCGCCTCCTTGAGGCGCTGGAGGGCCATCGCGTCCTTCGTGATGTCGATGCCTTCCTTCTTGCGGAACTCGTCGGCGAGGAAGCGGATGATGCGGTCGTCGAAGTCGTCGCCGCCGAGGTGGCCGTCGCCGTTGGTCGACAGCACCTCGAACACGCCGTCGCCGACATCGAGGATCGAGATGTCGAAGGTGCCGCCGCCGAGGTCGAAGACCGCGATGCGCGCGTTCTTCTTCTTCTCGAGGCCGTACGCCAGCGCGGCCGCGGTGGGCTCGTTGATGATGCGCTCGACCTTCAGCCCCGCGATCTCGCCCGCGTCCTTGGTGGCCTGGCGCTGCGCGTCGTTGAAGTAGGCGGGCACGGTGATGACCGCGCGCTCGACCTTCTCGCCGAGGTAGTCCTCGGCGACCTTCTTCAGCTCCTGCAGCACCACCGCCGAGACCTCGGGCGGCGTGTACTGCTTGCCGCGCACGACGACCTGCACGAGTTCGTCGCCGCCGCCGACCACCTCGTAGGGCACCATCGTCTGCTCCTTGGCCACCTCGTTGCGGCGGCGGCCCATGAAGCGCTTGATCGAGAAGACGGTGTTCTTCGGGTTGGTGACCTGCTGGTGCTTCGCGGGCTGGCCGACGAGGCGCTCGCCCTTGTCGGTGAACGCGACCACCGAGGGGGTGGTGCGGTTGCCCTGCGCGTTGATGAGAACCTTCGGCTGACCGCCTTCCATGATGGCGACGCACGAGTTGGTGGTGCCGAGGTCGATGCCGATGATCTTGCTGGTGTTTGCCATGGTTCTGGGTTCCTTCCCGCCCGACGGCCGGTCGGGCGACTGACAGTCGCTGCCCGACGCCGTTCCGCGGCGGGTCGCCCCAGAATGCAAAGCCGATGCCAGCCGAACGGGCGCCAACGGCCGCCGATCCGCCGCCAAGCGTGGCCCTCGGGCGGGGCCGTCTGCCAGAACGGCACTCGCTACCCTTGCGACCCGTGAACCGCCCTCGCGCCATCGACTTTCCGTTCGTCGCCGAACTCGTCCGCGACGCCACCCGCAAGGCCGTGGAGGCGCGCCGCGGGCTGCCTGCCGAGGCGATCGTGCGGAAGCCCGACGGGTCGGTGGTGACCGCGGTCGATGTGGCGCTCCAGGTCTACATCCTCGACGCGCTCGCGCGGCGGTTCGGGGAGATCGCGACCATCGCCGAGGAAGACGCGGCGTCGATCGGTGGCAAGCCTGCGGCCGAGGCGCACTGCGATCTGTTGCTGCGCCAATGGGGATTCGAGGGCGGTGCAGCGCGGCGCGACTGGGCGCTCGCGTGCGGCGGGCTCGACGGGCCGACGCGCGACCTCGAACGGGTGTGGATCCTTGACCCGATCGACGGCACGCAGGGGTTTGTCGATGGCGACCACTGGTGTCCGTGCCTCGCGCTGCTTGAGCAGGGCGAGGTGGTGTTCGGCGCGAACGGCCATCCGACCGTGCTGCGCGACCGCTTCGCGGGAGGCATCGGGCTTTCGGCCGTGCGCGGGGCGGGAACCTGGGTGCATGCGATCGACGATGCGGCGGCGCTCGCGGCGCGGGCCGAGGTGCGCCAGGACGCGCCAGGCCCCGATGAGGCGGTGCGCGTGGTGGCGCCCGCGCGGGCGACCGAGAGCCAGATCCGTGCGCGTCGCGCGACGGGTGAGGCGACGGGACACCCCGTCAGGCTCGTGCATTCCGACAGCCAGACGAAGTACGCGCTTGTCATCGCGGGCGAGGCCGACATCGCCTACAGCAGGCGTGGCGGCGGGCCTGGCAAGTATGTGTGGGACCACGCGGGGGCCACGCTGCTCGCGCGCGAGGCGGGCGCGTGGGTGGGCGATACCGATGGAGGCGCGATCGACTGCGCGCGCGGGCGGCGGCTCGGCGGCAACAACGCGGTGATCTGCGCGGCGCGTGGGCTGGGGCCGGCGGTCGCCGCGTCGCTTGCCGCGCGCGACCGGGCCGAGGGCGTGGTCTGATGCGGCGGGTCGTCGCGTGGTTCGTGGCGGCGCTTGCCATGCTCGCCGCCGTCTCGTACCTCGCGACGACGGTCGCGACCGATCGATTCGCATGGATGCAGCCAGCGTGGTGGGCGCCGCGGCTTCCGTTCGCGCTCGGATGCACGCTGCTCGCGTGCGTGGCGGCGCTCCTCTCGAGGTCGCGGTCCCGCGGGCGCCGCGCGTGGTCCGCGGTCGCGGCGCTCCTCGTCGTGTTCGCGGTGCTCGATCTCGACCGCGACTTCGGGCTTCCCCGCGAACGCCCCGCCGAAGGCGTGCGCGTGGTCCACTGGAACACCGCCTGGACTTCGGAATCCGACTCTGTGGATGCGCTCGCGGCGCTGCTTGCGCTCGATGCGCATGTCGTCGTGCTCTCCGACGCGGGTCACCTGTTCGGTGAGGGCGGGCTCTCGCGCGCGGAGGCAGCGGGGTACTCGTACCGCTCGCGGGGAAGGCTCTCGCTTCTCAGTCGATTTCCCGTCGCGGAGTCGCGCAGCCTGTACGCCGCGAGCGGCGCATCGGTGGCGCGCTTCGCGGTCGAGACGAACGACGGTCCGCTTGTGATCGACGGCATCGACCTTCCGCGCGACCTGCGCATCGGCCGCTACGAGCAGGCGCGCCAGCTCGCGCTCGATCTTGCGGGAAAGGGCCCTGCGCCCGATGTTCTCGTGGGCGACTTCAACTCGACGCGGGGCAGCGCGTCGGTCGGGCTCCTGCTTGCGGGCGGCATCGACGCGTTCGAAGCGGCGGGCAGCGGCTGGGGCGGAACCTATCCGCGCACGCGGCCGCTGCTCGCGATCGACCTGATGCTGGTGAAGCCTCCGTGGCGCGCGGCATGGGCGCGCATGCACGACCTGGGCACGCGGCCGCACCGCGCCCAGGAGGTCGTGCTCATTCGGTCGAAGTAGGCGCGTTCAGCGCGTCATGCCGTCGCTGTCGACGAAACGCCACACCAGCCGGAAGATGTTCTGGTCGGTGTTGCTGTCGGTGGTCACGGGCAGGTGGTGCAGCATGAGCCCGTCCTGGTCGGCGCGCCACGAGGTCGAGCAGTCGCCATGCAGGCGGTTGGTGCCGTGCAGATGATTGACATCGGCGCGAGTTCGGAAGCCGTCGACCGCCAGGATCCAGCGCGCGCTGATGGGGTCGACGATGCGCTTGTTCGACACTGGGTCGACCGACCCGCGGTACTGGAAGTTCGAGTAGATCGGCTGCGAGAAGTTCGACACGCTGAGCGCCCCGCTGTAGCGCTCCACGCCATGCTCGCCGTGGTGGCAGGGGCAGTAGAGAAGGCGGTGATCGGCGAGGTAGCCGAGCCCGCCGACCGCGAGCAGTCTGCCGAGGCCGTCAGGCTTGCCGCCCGAGGGCGCGGTCAGGCACATGCTCTCGGCCAATCGTGGGGTCGAGAGCATCGCCCAGTCGCTCGGCGGGAGCCTGTCGTTGCTGTCTTCGGTGTACGAGATGAGTCCGCAGCCGATCTGGCGAAGGTTGTTCGCGCATTCGAGCCGCATCGCCGCAAGCCGTGCCTTGGAGAGCGACGGCATGAGAAGCGCGGTCAGGATCGCGGTGATCGAGATGACCACGAGAAACTCGACAAGCGTGAACGCGCGCCGCGCGCGGGGCGCTCGGCGAATCGCGGAACCGTCAAGTCGATCGCTGCGAAGGGACGAGCAGCGGGTTTCGCAGGGGCAATCACAGCGCGGCAGGTCGCGTGAGCGACCGTCGTCGACGCGTGGGAACTGGCTGCGGGTGTTGCGCAGCGGTCGAGCCTCCTCGCGGCGGGTGCCGTTCTGCGACGGACCCGTCAACGAAAACGATAACCCAACACTTCCATAATGGAAGCGTTTCTTGGTGGATTTCCCGCGCATGTCGGGTAGTCTCCCAACGATTCTGGCGCTTCGGCCTAGGTCGTGGCGCCGCCGAATGTTGTGGTGTGGCGAGGTCCTCGCTGCAGGCGCGCCTGCGGAGCCTCGCACGCAATCGATTCCGTGTTCCGACACGGATGGCTGCGGCGACGGTGCCGCGGCCGCGCCAAGCCGAAAAGCGGAGCGAATCTTGGATCACCAGGAGCGCAGCGATTGGGACCTGATGCAGCGGGTCGCGGCCGGCGAGGAGCGCGCGATCGAGGAGCTGTACGGCCGTTTCGGGGCGCTGGTCTACCAGTCTGCGCGGCAGGTGCTCAAGAGCCGCGCCGAGGTCGAGGATGCCGTCCAGGAGGTCTTCGTACGGCTCTGGCAGACGGCGGATAGGTACGACCCGACGCGCGCGAAACTTGTGACTTGGGTGATGCTGATCAGCAGGCGGCACCTGATCGACCGCCTGCGGAGGCAATCGGTCCGCCCCGACCGCGCCGCGCTCGATGAGAGCCGGAACGATGCGGGAGGCGCCATCGCGCCTGCAGCGCCAGAGTCGGCGGCGATGGAGGCAGACGAAAGCCGCACGAAGCTCAAGCGCCAGCTCGAGCGGCTTCCCGAACTGCAGCGGACGGTCATCGAGCGGGCGTATTTCCAGGGCTTCAGCCTGCGCGAGATCGCCTCGCAGCTCGATGCGCCGCTCGGAACTGTTAAAAGTGCGCTCAGCCGGGGCTTGGCGAGGCTTCGAGAGCTCGAAGGGCACGAAGGGAGGGGTGGGTAATCTCCTGTCTCCTTCGCGGATCTCGAAACGGTGTTTCCGAGCGCAACCGCTCGCGAAGCGCTTTCGTACAGGGCGGCGGCCGATGCCATCCAGTCCATCGGCGGCGGCTGTCTCCGCTTGGGGTGGACGGGATGAGGAAGCGCTTGGGCCTTCGGCCCTCCGCTGCTCGACTCCGTTTCCATCGAGCGGAGTTCCGGTCGACGGGCCCCGTGCGCGGAGGCTTGGAATGCGGGTTTCCAGTCGCTCGGCGTCAGCCGGGCGCAGCGAGTGAGTTCGAATGATGAACGGCAGCGAAGAACCGACGCGTGATGAGATGCTCGAGCTCGCGATGCTCGAAGCGATGGGTCAGCTCGACGAGGTCGAGGAGGCCAGGCTCGATCGCGCGTTCCGTGCGGCATCGCCGTCGCTTCAGGACGAAATCCGCGCGCTGCAGTTGCGCATCGCGACCGATCCTGCGCTCCGTTCGACCGAGCAGCCGCCTGCTTCGCTTCGGCTTCGAACGCTGGCGCGTGTCGCGCACGCCATCGAGGAGGATGCCGCCGCGGCGGCGCCGATCGCGATGATCGGCCAGGGCTCGCGTGAGCGAGGCGTGGATTCGACGGCGAGAAGCGTGGAAAGCCTCCACGCCGATGTGCGCCGATTGGCGCCCGCGGCGAACGGCGGGGTTTCCGCGATCTGGCGCGTGGCCGCGCTGCTCGCGTTCGCGGCGCTTGCCGTCACGCTGTACTTCAATGCGCAGACTGCGGCGATGTCGCGTTCGCTCGTGTTCGCTCTGCAGAACCAGTAGGTCGAGGAGCAGTTGACCGATGTCGCGCGTCGGCTCGCAGGGCTTGAGCTGCGCGACGAGGACCGTGTCGCGCTCAAGTCGCGCGGCGGCGCGCCCGGAGATGCCTGGTCGTATGTCGACCGAGCGAATCAGCGGCTCGTGGTGGTGGGCATGGGCCTCGCGACGGATCTCGATGTGCTGACGGTGCGCATCGTCGACGACGCGGGGAACGCGCGCGTGCTCGACCGCGTGGCCTTCAACGGTTCATTCGCCAGGGTCTATGCGCTGCCCGCCGAGTTCGCCGCGGCAGGCGCTCGAATCGAACTCGTCGACGGCGATGGCGCCGTGCTGTACGCGAGCGCCTGACGCGCGTCGTGTCGCGTGGTTTCAGGCGTCCTTGATCTCAGCTGTTCTCGCGCTCAGCCGTTCTTGCGCAGCCACTCTTCCTCGAGCTCCGACTGCTCCTTGTGGAGCTCGTCGCGGCGTGCGAGGACCTTCTTCATGCGCGCAGCGTCGGCGGCCGACTTCGGGTCGGCGAAGTCCGCGTCGATCTGCATGAGCTCGCGGCCGATGTCGGCGATGCGCGACTCGATCTTCTCGAGCGGCAGGTTCGAGAAGCGGCCCTTCGACTTGGGTGCGTCGGACTTCGACGCGGAGGGCTTGGCGGGCGTGCTCGGCTTGGCCGCAGGCTTCGCCACGGTCTTCGCGGCCGCCTTGCGTTCGAGCGCGGCGGCTTCCGCGCGCTCGGCGCGCTCCTTCGCCTCCCATTCGCTGTAACGGCCGTCGAACACGCGTGTGCCGCCAAGGCCGTCGAGCACGACGATCGAGTCGCATGCGTCGTCGAGCAGCGCGCGGTCGTGCGAGATCAGGAGGAGCACGCCGCCGAATCCACCCTTGCCGCCGACGCGGTTACGGTCGACGCCGCCGAACTTCTCGAGCGATTCCTCGAGGCGCTCGGCGCTCGGGATGTCGAGATGGTTCGTGGGCTCGTCGAGGACGAGCAGGTTCTTCGCGCTCGCGATGAGCGACGCGAGCACGAGCCGTCCGCGTTCGCCGCCCGAAAGGTCGCCGACGGCCTTGTCCTGCTCCTCTCCCGAGAAGAGGAACGCGCCCGCGAGGTTGCGTGCCTCCTGCTCGCTCGCGCGGGGCGAGCCCTCGAGCGAGCGGATCGTGTTCTGGAGGAACTCCCAGACGAGCAGGTTGCGGTCGATGTGGTCCTGGTTCTGCCGGAACCAGCCGACCGAGAGGCGCGGCGAGCGCTTGATCGTGCCCGAATCGGGCTCGAGGTCGCCGAGCAGCGTGCGCACGAGCGTGGTCTTGCCCGCGCCGTTCGGGCCGATGATGCCGATGCGCGCGCCGGGGCGCGCCGAGATCGTGAGGTTGCGGAAGCACACGCGGTCGCCGAACGACTTCGAGATTCCCTCGGCCACGAACGCGAAATCGCCCATCTGGGGCGGTGCGGGCAGGTCGAGCTCCATCACGCCCATCTCGGCGTGGCGCTCGACGAGATGTTCGTCCTTGAAGCGCTCGAGCCGCGTTTCGCGCCCGCGTGCCTGCTTCGCGCGCTGACCCGCGCGGTAGCGGTCGATGAAGGCCTGCTCCTGACGGATGCGGTCGAGTTGCTTCTCGTGCTGCCTCTCGACGGTCAGCATGCGCTCGGTGCGCAGCGCGCGGAAGGCCGCGTAGTTGCCTGGGTACTCGCGAAGCACGCCGCGGTCGATCTCGATGATGCGGTTCACGACGCGGTCGAGCAGCCAGCGGTCGTGCGAGATCAGGACGACGCTTCCCTTGAAGTCCTCGGCGAGGAACTCCTCGAGCCAACGCCGCCCCTCGATGTCGAGGTGGTTCGTGGGCTCGTCGAGCAGAAGGAGGTCGGGGTTCGAGAGGAGGAGCCGCGCGAGGCCGAGTCGCGCCTTCTGGCCGCCCGAAAGGCCCTTCACGGGCAGGTCGAAGTCGGCGTCGGTGAATCCGAGGCCGTGCAGGGCCGCGTCGATCTTGTGGTCGACCGCGTAGCCGCCTGCGGCCTCGATCGCCTCCTCGAGCGCGACCTGTCGGTTCATCAGCTTCTCGAGCTCGTCGCCGTCGGCGGTCGCCATGCGGTCGAAGACGCCCTCGAGCTCCTTGTGCAGCTGGTCGATCGACGCGAACGCCTCGGCGGCGGCGCCGCGGAGGGTCGTGTCCTGCGGAAGGCGCGGGTCCTGCTCGAGGTAGCCGACGCGCACGGTGCGCGCGATCTGGATGTCGCCCGCGTCGGGCTGCAGCAGGCCCGCGATGAGCTTGAACAGCGTGCTCTTCCCGCAGCCGTTGCGGCCGACGAGGCCCACGCGCTCGCCCTCGTAGATCGAGCCGCTCACGCCGTCGAGGAGCAGGCGGGTGCCGTGGCCGAAGCGGAGGTTGGCAAGGGTGACGAGCGACATCGTGTTCCCGCGAGGGGGAAGAAGCGTAGCAGACGGGTCGGCGCGATTCAGTCGCGGGGGACGGGTTTGCCGCGCCATTCCCACATCCACGCGACGAGGCGGCGGTCGCTCGGGGGTAGCACGAAGCGGAAGAACGCGGCGAGGAGGGTGGGCCCGAGCAGGGCGGTGGTGGCGGCGGCGAGCGGGAACCAGCCTCCGACGACGAGCGCAAAGTACGGGTAGTTCGCGCTGTAGACCGCGACGCTCCATGACGGCGTGAAGCCGCCTGCGTTGCGCATGGCGTCCACGGTCGCGAGGATCGCGTAGGCGACGCCTGCGCCGGCGAGGGGGAACAGCACGGCGACGGCGGCGCGCTCGAGGGCGTGTCGGCGCATCAGCACGACGCCGAGCGTGAGGGCGAAGGGCACGAGGAGGATCGTGCCGATCGCGGTGAATGTGAGGAACGGAAGCAAGGCGGCGAGCGAGCGCCTGCTGTCGCGCAGGGCTCTTGCGCCTGCGTCGCTCGAGAGCCACACGAGGTCGGCGTCGGTGTAGATGCCCTCCGCGAACTCGCTTTCGTCGAGCGCGCCGCCCGAGGACTGCAGCGCGAGGACGACCTCGGACGCGCACTCCTCGGCCGCGATGTTGCTGGCCGCGCCCGTGAAGATGCCCGAGACTGCGATCATCGCGGCGATGACGCCGACCGCGATGATGGCGAAGGTCGATGCGGCGACCGTCTTGAACCTGCGCACCCAGGGCGCGACGGTCGGGTACTCGAACAGGGCGCTCGCCGTGCCGCACTCGCCGCACCGCACGAAGAGGAGGCCGGTCTGCGCATCGCGCTCGATCGCGCGGCCGACGAGCGGATGCATGCACTGCACGCACAGACGGTCACCCGCGAGCGTCTCGCGCGGCGCGTTGGGAGTTGGGTGATCCGTCGCGTCGTTCATGTTGGAACTCCCAGCGGGCTGCCGATCGAGAAGCGCTTCGCAGCGCGGTCGCGGCGCGCGTGGCCGCGTCGGACGCCCTCGTATGCCGCCGCAAGAATCGGGGCGAGCGCGATCGATGCGACGACGCACAGCGTGCCCGCCGTCAGCAGGTTTGGCGCGGCTTTCCCGAGCGTCTCGAACGATCGTGCCAGCTGCAGACGCCCCATGCCGATGCTGAGGACGGCGCAGATGACGGCCGCGGTGGGCACGACCAACACCGCCCACGACACGAGCGCGGCGGTTGCGGCGGGCCGTGCGGGCGCGAGTGCGACCGCCGACGCGGAGGTGAGAATGGCAGCACACGCGGCAAGGAGCACGAGGGTTGGGTGCGAGAGTGAGAAGGTCTGCGGACGATCGAGATGCATGCCGAGCGCGACGACCAGAAGCAGGGCCGCGATCTGCGCGGCCGAGAATGCGATGCCGAGCCGGATGTTGAGCGCGCGGAGCCGTGCCCACACGCGGGCTCCTTCGCGCGCGCGGCGCGGCATCCACGCGACGGCGAAGCCGCAGCGCGGGCAGGCGGCGACCCAGAGGCGCGCGAGGGCGCTGAACGACCGCGACGACGCGTCGAGGTTCCGTCCGCAGCGGGCGCAGCAGTGGGAGAGCATGGAAGGAAGATACCTGCGATGGATGGGGCGGCGACGAGCCCCGCCACCCGCCCGGTGCCTGGCACGTGCCAGGCAGTGCCAGGCACTGCACGGCACGTGCCAGGCACCAGAGGAGGTTCCCTCTGCCAAGGGTAGATTCGGAACGATTCTCCCAGAGATCCGCCATGCAGTCCCGTTCGGAACCGCGCAATTCCGTGGTGCCTGGCACGTGCCAGGCAGTGCCAGGCACTGCACGGCACGTGCCAGGCACCGTGCGGGGGAGGAACCGCGCGGCGCGACCCTCCCCGTGCCCACGCGTACACTCCGCGCCCCTTGCGCAACCCCTCCGACCGCTCCAGCATCTGGCGTCGCCGACTCGGCTACCCGCTCGTCACGCTCATCGCGGCGGGAGTGATCTACTTCTACTCCCAGGGCCGCATCGCTGAGAGCGCTCCCGCGTCCGCCGCCGACTACGAGCGCGCCGCGCGCGAGGTCATGTACGCCGCGCGCGCCGGTCGACCGCTGCCCGGCGCGATCAACGAGCAGGTCGTGAAGTGGTTCGGTGTGTTCACGAGCGAAACCCTTCGGTCCTCGGAAGGCGGAGAGCTTGCGTTCGAGGTCGGTGGCCCCGCGGCGCCCGATGGGTCGTCGCCGTTCATCCGCACCGTGGTCGTGCGCGCGACCAATGGCGATGGCGTCGGGCTCTCGATCTCGATCCTCGGAGGGAAGACCGATCTCGTCGGCGTTTCGCGCGTCGATCCGACGCGCGCGCAGTCGGAAGGGCCGAAGGCGGCAGGAGAGGGCGGATGAAGGTCTGGATCAACGGACAGTTCGTGGAGATGGCCGACGCCCGCATCGGGCTCTTCGACGCGGGGCTGCAGCATGGCATCGGGCTCTTCGAGACGATGCTTGCGCGCGGCGGCGCGGTGCTGCGGCTCGAGGCGCATCTCTCAAGGCTTGCGGAAAGCGCGCGCGTGCTGCGGCTCTTCGAGCCGCTGCGCATCGAGCCGCTCGCCGAGGCGATTCAGCTCACGCTCGAGAAGAACGAGATGAAGGACGCGCGCATCCGCGTCACGCTGACCGCCGGCGACATGGGTCGACCGTTCGCGGGTGCGAATGCCGCCGATGGGCGCGCGGCCGCTCCGCAGCCGACCGTCATGATCCACGCGCAGCCGCCGACGCGGTATCCCGATGCGCTCTTCGAGAACGGCGTCGCCGTCGCGGTCGCCGAGCCGCGTGCGAATCCGTTCGACCCGTTCGCGTCGCACAAGACGCTGATGTACTGGCCGCGCATCGCGGCGGTGCAGCGTGCGGGCGAAGTCGGCTGTGCCGAGGCGCTCTGGTTCAGCGTGACGGGAGAACTTGCGGGCGGCAGCGTGTCGAGCGTGTTTCTTGCGAAGGACGGGAGGCTGCGCGTGCCCTTCGCGCGCGGCGAGGAGCCCGAGGGCGCGCCGCGCTCGCCCGTGCTCCCTGGCTGCACGCGCGCCGCCGTCGCGATGTGGGCCGAGGGTTCGGGGATCGAGGTCGAGCGCGCGCGCCTTGGGATCGACGATGTCCTTGCGGCCGACGAGATCTTCCTCACGAATTCCAGTTGGGGCGTGATGCCCGTCGTGCGCGTCGAGCGCCACGAGGTCGGCGATGGAAAGCCCGGGCCGATCGCGCGCCGCATGCGGGAGAAGTGGCTCGCATGACGGGCGTCGGAGGCCAGTTTCCCGGCGGTTTCCGCGTGTTCACCATCGGGCGCGACGCCGCGACCCGCTTCCGCGTGCGGCCTCCGTGGCGCGTGCGCGCGGGCGCGGGGCCGCTTGAGCGCATCGTGATCGGCGTGCTCACCTTTCTGCTCGCGGTGCCCGTCGCGCTCATCCTGCTTGCGATCGGCATCGTGCTTCTCGTCGCGTTCCTCGGATGCGCCGCGGTGCTGGTCGCGTTCGGGCTCGCGCTTGCGATCGTGCGCCGGCTGTTCGGCGCACCGCGCGCGCCGCGCGCCGCTTCGGCGGCCGACGACGGCCGCGAGAACGTGCGCGTCCTTCCGCGTCAAGACCGCATCGACTGATTCCCGCGCGAATCTGCCGCGATTTTCACGCCGTGTTCCGCGCCGCGACGCGCCCGAGCCCCTCGACGCACGCGCCCGTTTCCCTACGATGCGCCTCGCCGCGGAGGCGGCGCACGAAGGATGAACGATGGCTGAAGGAACGGCGACCACTTCCGCGGGCGATCACGCGTCGGACCATGCCGATGGCGTGGTCTTCGCCCACCTCCACCTGCACAGCGAGTACTCGCTTCTCGACGGTGGCAACACCATCGACAAGCTGCTCGCGCGCGTGAAGGAACTCGGCATGGGCGCGGTCGCGGTGACCGACCACGGCAACCTCTTCGGCGCGATGGAGTTCTATGTCGCCGCCAAGGACGCGGGCGTGAAGCCCATCCTCGGCATCGAGGCCTATGTCGCGGTCGACCGCGACGGAAAGCACGGCGACCGCCGCGACAAGACGCATACGGGCGAGAAGGACGGCGGCCACCACCTCGTGCTCCTGGCCGAGGACCTGCAGGGCTGGCGCAACCTGCTCAAGCTCTCGAGCGACTCGTTCCTCAACGGCTTCTACTACCGCCCGCGCATGGACAAGTCGACCCTCGCGCAGTGGGGCGACGGCCTGATCGCGATCAACGGTCACCTCGGCTCGTCGATCGCGTTCCACCTCGAGAACTTCGTGCGCTCGGGCCGCGACGAGAAGCACTGGGCCCTCGCCGTCGACGAGGCGCGCTGGCACGCCGCGAACTTCGCGCCGAACGCGAAGGGCGAGCCGCGCTTCTACATCGAGCTCCAGCGCCATGTGCCCGAGCAGGAGGAGATCAACCCGCATCTCCGCCGCCTCGCGAAGGAGCTCGGCCTTCCGCTCGTCATCGACAACGACGCGCACTTCCTCCGCGCCGAGGACCACGATGTCCACGACACGCTCTGCTGCATCTCGATGCAGCGCACGAAGGACGACCCCGCGCGCCTCAAGTACCCCGAGTCGCTCTATGTGAAGAGCCCGCGCGAGATGCGCGAGCTCTTCCCCGACGCCGAGGACCGCGAGGCGCTGCTCAATGCGGGCCGCATCGCCGCGCGCTGCGATGTGAAGCTGCCGAAGGGCGAGAACCACGCGCCCGTCGTCAAGGTGCGTCACCCTGGCCATGGCCCGAAGTACGACCCCGCGAAGGACGGCGACCTGACGGAGTGGTTCAAGGCGTATTGCCGCCTGTTCGAGACGCTGCCGTTCGACGCGACGAAGGACCAGGACTCGACCGCCGACCTCAAGGCGGGCTGCGACGCCGCGCTGCGCGACCTCTGCGAGGCGGGCCTGATCTGGCGCTACGGCCACGACGGAATCACGCCCGCGATCCGCGCGCGACTCGACCGCGAGCTGCGCATCCTCGCCGACAAGTCGATCAGCGCGTACTTCCTCATCGTGTGGGACTTCGTGAACTGGGCGCGTCAGCGCGGCATTCCCGCGAACGCGCGTGGCTCGGGCGTCGGCACGATGGCGGGCTATGTCCTCGGCCTCTCGAACGCGTGCCCCGAGAAGTACGGCCTCCTCTTCGCCGCCGAACTGCACATCACGCTCGAGGATGCGCTGAAGAAGGAGCCGAAGCTCGGCGAGATGGCCACGGCCGACCCGCGCATCGCGCGCGTGCTCGAGCATGCGCAGGGCCTCGAGGACCATGCCCGCAACCAGGGCGTGCACGCGGCGGGCGTGATCGTGGCCACGCGGCCGCTCGACGAGATCGTGCCGCTCTGCCGCGCCGCGGGCGGCGCCGAGGACGCCGTGACCCAGTGGGACGGCCCGACCTGCGAGAAGGTCGGCCTCCTGAAGATGGACTTCCTCGGCCTGCGCACGCTCTCGACGATCGAGTTCGCGAAGAAGCTCATCCGCGCCACGCTGTCCGACGAGGAGATCCACCGCGCCGTCGGCCGCGCGGTGCCGAAGAGGGGCGAGTCGGCCACCGACCCGCTCGACCTCGACCGCATTCCGTTCGACGACGAGCGCGTCCTCGCGCTCTTCAGCCGCGCCGACACCAACGGCGTGTTCCAGTTCGAATCGGGCGGCATGAAGAAGCTGCTCGCGGGCATGCAGCCCGACCGCCTCGAGGACCTCATCGCGGCGAACGCGCTCTTCCGCCCCGGTCCGATGGACCTCATCCCCGACTACAACGCGCGCAAGCACGGCCGCCAGGAGGTGCCGAGGCTGCACGAGGTCGTCGACCGCTTCACTGCCGAGACCTACGGCATCATGGTCTACCAGGAGCAGGTGATGCAGGTTCTGCACCACCTCGGCGGCATTCCGCTGCGCGCCGCGTACTCGGTGATCAAGGCGATCTCGAAGAAGAAGATCGAGATCATCGACGGCGCGCGCGTCGACTTCGTGAAGGGCGCCGCCGAGCGCGGCCTGCCCGAGGCGAAGGCGCGCGAGCTGTTCGACCTCATCCTGAAGTTCGCGGGCTACGGCTTCAACAAGAGTCACTCGACGGGCTACGCGATCATCGCGTACCAGACCGCGTACCTGAAGACCTACTTCCCCGCGCACTACATGTCGGCGGTGCTGTCGTTCGAAAGCCAGGCGCGCAAGATCGAGGAGTGGAGCGTCTACCTCGACGACTGCCGCAGGCTCGTCTACCCCGACCATTCGCCGAAGCGCCCGCACATCGGCGTCGAGGTGCGGCCACCCGATGTCAACCTGTCCGAGGAGGACTTCGCCGTCGTCTACGAGCAGGGCGAGAAGCGCAGCGCGTGGGGCGGGCACATCCGCTTCGGCCTGAAGGCGATCAAGGGAATCGGCGGCGGCGCGATCCGCGCGATCATCGACGAGCGCCGCAAGGCGGGGCCGTTCAAGTCGATCTTCGACTTCTGCGAGCGCGTCGACTCGCGTGCGGTCAACCGTGCGGGCATCGAGGGCCTGGTCAAGGCGGGCTGCTTCGACAGCCTGCACGGCACCGACGCGCGCGCGTCGGTCGTCGCGAGCATCGAGAGCGCGATCGCGGCGGGCCAGAGCCTGGCGCGCGACCGTGCGGGCGGGCAGGAGAACTTCTTCGGCATGTTCGAGGCCGCCGCGCCCAAGGCCACCGCGCCCGCCGCCGCGCTGCGCAAGGTCGAGCCGTGGGACCGCATGGAGGTGCTGCGCGCCGAGAAGGAAGTGCTCGGCTTCCATGTGTCGGGCCATCCGCTTGATTCGTGGGCGCGCGAGATCCGCGCGCTCTGCACGGGCGATGTGAAGCGCACGATCGACGCCGCGCAGGACGCGCCGTGCGTCGTCGCGGGCCTCGTCGCGCGCTCGCGCGTCGTCGTGACGCAGAAGGGCAAGAACCCCGGCTCGAAGATGATGATCCTCGGGCTTGCCGACAAGAACGCCACGATCGACGCGGTGCTCTTCACCGACGCCTTCGCGAAGTTCGGCGACCTCGTCTCGAACGACCGGCCCGTCGTGCTCGTCGGCAGCGTCGACCGTAGCCGCGGTGAGCCGAACATCATCGTCGAGCGCGTGATCGCGCTCGAGGACGCCGAGAAGCACCTCGGCACGCGTCTCGATGTGTCGGTCGAATGCGCGGGCGACGCGGCGACCGCCGCCGAAGGCACGCTCGAGATGCTCGCGGGCCTGCTGAAGCAGGCGGGCGCATCGAGCGCGATGTCGCAGGGGCGGCCTGTCGATGTGGTCGTCCATCTCGACGGCGAGGAGCGCCGCACCACGCTGCACGCGAACCGTCTGCGCGTCGTGCCCGACCGCCCGCTGCTCGACGCGCTGCGTCGTGTTGTGGGCGAGGACCGCGTCCATGTGCGCGGCGGCTGGACGCCCGAGCGGCGCAAGCCGAAGCAGTGGGGCGCACGCCCCCGCAGCGACGAGGCCGTCGAGGTCTAGCCTCCGCCGCGGCGTCGAAACGACCCTCGCGACTTCATCCCCGAGTTCCGCCTTTCGGAAAGGCGCCGATCTGGCGCCGCGTTGTCGGCCGCGGAGCGCAGGAGCGATGCGCCACTTCCGCGGGAGGTGGCGACCAGGGATGGCCGTTCGTCGGCCGACACTCGCGGAGGCGCCGTCATGGACTCGATGGCTTGGTGGACCCGCCGACAGGCGCTCGCTGTCGGTATTGCATTTCTCTCGCTCGCAGCAAGCACCCGTGCCACGGCGTGCATCGGAGACACCGATGGCGACGGCGCCGTGGGCGCGGTCGACATGACCATGGTGCTTGCGGCGTGGGGCACGGCTCCTGCGCCGAACGATTCGTGCGATGTCAGCGGCGATGGCGTGGTCGATGCCGCGGATCTCGCGCTTGTCCTCTCGCAGTGGGGCTCGTGCGTCGAGATCCCCGAGTGGGCGCAGCTTCTCGAGGCGCGCCCCGACCCCGCGGTGGTCACCGACGCCGATCTTCGTGCGTCGATCGAGGCATCGGGCCTCGCGTGGCGCGTGCGCGACAGCGCAAGCGGCGTCGAGATGCTGCTCGTGCCCGCGTCGGGCTTCCGCATGGGCGCGCCCCTGAACGACCCGCTCGCCTTCAACGACGAGTACCCGCAGCATCATGTCGCCATCACGCGCGCCTTCTATCTCGGCCGCTACGAGACCATGCAGTCGGAGTACGAAGGCGTGATGGGCTACAACCCGAGCTACTTCGTCGCGAGCAGCATGCACGGCGCCGCAGATCGGCCCGTCGAGAGTGTGACTGCCACCGAGGTCAACGCGTTCCTCGCGGAATCGGGCCTGCGGCTTCCCACCGAGGCCGAGTGGGAGCTCGCATGCCGCGCGGGCACAAGCACGCCCACGCACGCGGCGCCTGGCCAGCCCGACACCGAGATCGCGTGGTACGACCCGAACTCCGGACAGGAGACGCACCCTGTCGGCCAGCTCGCGGCGAATCCGCTTGGATTCCACGACATGCTCGGCAATGTCTGGGAGCGCGTCGCCGACTGGTACAGCGGCGGCTACTACGCCGCATCGCCGATGTACGACCCGACGGGCCCTGCGAGCGGGACCTTCCAGGTGATCCGCGGCGGCTCGTGGTATGTGAGCGCGTCGAATCTCCGCTCGTCGTTCCGCGGCGCGATCTGGCCCTTCTGGAGTCTCTCCGACACGGGCTTCCGCGTGGCGCGCAACCCGTGAGCCTGCCGTTGTCCCGCTGGCGGAGCCCTCGGCGAAGGCCGGGGGCTCTGTCGCATCCCTCGTCTGTCGTTGCGACGAACTCGCGGCGCGGGTCGTCGTGCACGGCTCGGAGGAGGCTTCTCCTCGCCACGAATCACATGCTCGGTGCTCAGTGGCGCCGAAAGACCGCGCGCCCTTTCTCCCGCATCGAACCACTTGCTCCTGTTCGTCGCCTCACATCGCCGCGAGGCGCTCGGCGACATCCTTTGCGGCAAGCGCCTCGAGCAGCGCGTCCATGTCGCCCGCGAGGAGCTTCGGCAGCGGGAACGACTGCTCGATGCGGTGGTCGACGGCGATCGCTTCCTTGAAGCGGTAGGTTCGGATCTTCTCGGCGCGGTCGCCCGAGCCGATCATCGTGCGCCGCTCGGCGCTGCGCTTCTGGTCGGCCTCGCGCTTGCGGAGTTCGTAGACGCGCGCGCGCAGCAGGCGCCACGCCTTTTCGCGGTTCTGGCCCTGGCTGCGCGTTTCCTGCATGCGGACCTCGAGACCCGTGGGCATGTGGATGAGGTGGACGGCGGTCGCGACCTTGTTCACATTCTGCCCGCCGGGGCCCTGCGCGGTGGTGACCATCTCCTTCACTTCGCTCGGGTCGAGCGCGGCGTCGACCTCCTCGGGCTCGGGCATCACGGCGACGGTGGCGGTCGAGGTGTGCACGCGGCCCTGCGCCTCGGTCGCGGGCACGCGCTTCACCTGGTGCGTGCCGCCCTCGAACTGCAGCGCCGCGAACGCACCCTCGCCCTCGACGGTCGCGATCGCGTGCGTGAGGCCGCCCGCGTCGCCTGGCTTCGTCTCGACGACCTCGAAGCGCCAGCCGCGGCGCGCCGCGAGCTGGCGGTACATGTCGAAGATCTCACCCGCCCAGAGCGCGGCCTCGTCGCCGCCCACGCCCATGCGGACCTCGAGCACGAAGCTCGCGATCGCGGCCTCCTCGCCCGTGACGAGGGCGCCGATGATCTCGCGTGCGAGCGACTCGGCGCGCGCCTCGAGGGCGGGGCGCTCGGCCTCGGCAAGCGCGCGCATCTCGGCGTCGCCCGACGCGGCCAGTTCGGAAAGGTCGATGATTCCCTGCGCCGCCGTCGTCAGCGCCTGGAAAGGCTCGAGCGTGCGCGCGAGCTGCGCGCGGCGGCGCGCGAGCGCGATCGAGCGGCGGTGGTCGGCCGCGATCGCGGGGTCCTCGGACTGCATGCGAAGACCGTCGTCCTCGGCCGCCTGCTGCGCGAGGATCCGACGGAGCTTCTCGGGAAGAAGCCCGGCGACGAGTTCGTCGGAGGTTGTCGGCTTGGCTGGCACGGGGCGGGGCGGCGTGAATCGAGGGTCGGCGCGTTGGGAGAAGCCGCGATTCTACGGTTCATGCCGCGCGTCGCGTCGAGGCCCGACGGGCCCGAGCCGCGCGCGGCCCACGACCACCTCGCCCGCGGTCGCGCGACGGACGAGGTCCGCGCACGCCTCGTCGAGCGTCGAATCCGCGGGCGGCGCGAGCTTGATCGTGTCGGACTCGAGCACGAGCGTCGGATCCTCGATCTTCCCGATCGGTGAGCCGAGGAGCGCGTTTCCCGCCACGCGGCCGCCCACGGGGCGCGACGGGCGGTCGGTCAGGTAGGTCGCGAGGTTTGGATAGCGGCTGCGCCACGGCTCCTCGTCGATCGGCGTCGCCGCAAGGCGCTGCAGGATCGTCGATGTCGACGGATCGGCCAGCGCGAACGCCATCCAGCCGACGCCGCGCGCGTCGTACACGACCGCCTGCCCGCACTTCGCGAAGGCGTTGTCGCGCACGATGTTGTCGCGCCCGCCGCCGATGAGCAGGCCCCAGTTGCAGCGCACGAACAGGTTGTGCTCGATCAGGATGCCGCTCGACATGTCGTCGAGATAGAACGCGTTCTGGTAGCGCGCGTCGCTGCCCGCGATGTCGTGGACGAGGTTGCCGCGCAGCACCGTGCCCTGCGTCGTGTAGTCGCGGCCCACATACACGGCGCCCGCGTCGCCCGTCTCCTCGACGGCATGGTGGATGTGGTTCCCCTCGATCGCGTGCTCGCAGCCTGCGAAAAACACCGCGAAGTGGGGGACATGCGCGATCTCGTTGTGCACCACGCGCTGCCCGACGCCCGTGATCTCGATGGCGGGGTTGTAGCTCCGCTGCAGGCGGCCTGCGCGCAGGAAGGTCGAGTCGGACACCTCGTTGCCCGCGCGCGACAGCGTGCGGCGGTCGCCGCCCGCGAGGCGCATGGCGATGCCGCCGATGTCGGTGAAGGTCGACCGCGAGACAAGGCACGCCTCGCCCTCGAGGTCGACGGCGCGCGTTCCGATGTTCGCGAAGCTGCAGCGCTCGACCACAGCGCCGCGCACGCCGCGGCCCACGATCGCCGCGCCGCGCGTGGCCTCGAAGCGCACGCCGCGCACGGTGACGCGTGGAGCGCCTTCGCCCGTGGGCAGCGCGATCATGGGCGCCTCGAGCATCGAGATCGTCACGCGTGCCTGCGCGGGGTCCGTGCCGTCGGGCAGCTCGGGGAGCCACGCCACCACGCGGCGGTTCGCGCGGTCGATCCAGCATTCGCCAGGCGCGTCGAGCTCTGCAAGCAGATTCTCGATGCGAAACTTGCCGCGCGCGGCCAGGCCGTAGCGATGCGGCATGCCGAGCGCGACCGTGCCCGCCTCGAGGTCGACCGCGGCGAGCGGCAGCGTTTCCTCGGACCAGTCCCAGTTCCAGTAGCCCGCAAGCCAGGCATCCTCGGCGCCCTTCCAGCGTGCGAGACGCGAGCGGTCGGCGGGCACGAAGGTTCCGCCCCGCGGCGGCTCGCGCTTGCGCGATTCGGGCGGCATGTCGGGCTCGTCGTTTCGCGGAACCGAGCCTGCGTCGACGATGCGCTCGATCGTGGCCCACGCCTCTCCCTGCGCGTCGGCGTTCGGCCAGCGCGCAGGGGTGAGCGCGCGGCCTCCGACGAAGACCTCGGTCGCGGCGAACGGCACCTCGACGGTGTGGCCCGAGTGGACGGGCCCATGAAGCCCCGTGGGCCACGGCGCGAGGAGTTCGGCGGGAATCTCAAGGACGCGCGCGTGGTCGCGCGACTCCTCGGGAAGCCGCCCGCGCAGCGCCGCGTCGGGCGTGCGCCAGTCGGGGCGCTCGATGTCGATGCCGCCGACGAGCGTGGCCTCGCCGCCGCCGTCGATCACGATCTCGTCGATGTCCTCGCGCGCATTCGAGGGGCCGCTCGCAGGAAGCGCGAGCGGTGCAAGACACATCGTGCGGCCGGGCGGCAAGATGATCGTCACGCGCCGTGGTGCGTTCGACGCGCAGGCGGCGAGCCCCGCGAGGGTCCACGCGAGCGCCGACACCCGCAGGACGCGCGAAAAAAGACCAACCGCCCTCGCGGGCGGCTGGTCGGTATCTCGATCGGAGCGGAGCGCTCGGCTCACTTCTTCTTGTCGAAGTACTTGCCGGCGAACTTCTTCTGGAAGCGCTCGACGCGGCCGAGGGTGTCGACGAAGGTCTTCTGGCCCGTGAAGAACGGGTGCGAGCCCGACCAGATTTCGACATTCATCTCGGGCACCGTCGCGCCGACGGTCATGACGACCTCGCCGCGGAAGATGACCTTGCACTCGGGGTAGTAGGTGGGATGAACGTCCTTCTTCATGGCAAGCTCCTGCAGGGGCCCTTGGGGGCCGTGGAAAGATCGGAGAGTGTACCGAGGCTCTTCGGGGATGCAAGCGGTTTCGTGGGTTGGACTTGCGGTTCTCGGACGATTCCGTTCGAATTCCGCACCGCTCCCGAGGGTTCCATGCTCCAATCGGCCCCGCCCGCGGAGGAGAGCCCTGCGGGCAACCGCCATCGCGCAAGGATCCACCTATGGCCGACGCCGCCAACACCATCAATGTGACCACCGACAACTTCGACCGCGATGTCGTGCAGTCGAGCGTACCTGTGCTCATCGACTTCTGGGCCGCCTGGTGCCCGCCGTGCCGCATGCTGAAGCCTGAGCTGCAGGCGCTTGCGCCCGAGATGGAGGGCCGCGTGAAGTTCGCGTTCGTCGATGTCGACGCGAGCCCCGAGATCGCCTCGGCGTTCGCGGTGCGTGGCATTCCGGCGCTGTTCCTCATGAAGGACGGCGAGGTGATCGACCAGTGGACGGGCTTCATGCCGCGCGCGGCGGTGAAGGCGCGCCTCGAGCAGCATGCCTGACGGCTCGGCGACCGTGCAGGCGGCGCCCGCATCCGCGCGCGGGGTCGTGCCCGTCGAGGGCATGCATTGCGCGGCATGCGTGGCGAAGGTCGAGCGTGCGGCGCGTGGCGTGCGCGGCGTGCTTGCGGCCGATGTCTCGTACGCGACGCATCGGCTGAGCGTGTCGTTCGATCCCGCGGTGACGGGTGTTGAGGCGATCGCTGCGGCGGTGGCGAAGGCTGGGTACCGCGTGGACCTCTCGCGAGACCCGTCGGCGCGAGCCGCCCGCGAGCGTGCCGAGGCGCGCATGCTCGCGATTCGGTTGTTCGTCGGAGCGGGGATGTCGTTGCCGCTCGCGGTCATCGCGATGTCGCATGGCGCGGTCGCGGCGCTCGACGGTCCGTGGGCTCTGTGGGCGCAGTTCGCGCTCGCGGCACCTGTGTTCCTCTGGTGCGGATGGCCGATCCACCGCGCGGCGCTCGTGCGCGCGCGCGCAGGCTCGACCGACATGAACACGCTCGTGTCGCTCGGCACGGCGGTCGCCTTCGGGTCGAGCGCGTGGGTCGTGCTGTCGGGCCACGCGGCGCATGTCGGGCACGGCGTGAGCTTCGAGGCCGCGGCGATCATCATCGTGTTCGTGCTGCTCGGGCGCATGCTCGAGGCGAGGGCGACGGCGCGCGCGGGCGAGGCGCTGCGCGCTCTTTCGGCGCTCGCCGTGCCGCGGGTCCGCGTGGTCGAGCAGGGCGGCGAACGCGAGGTCGACGCAGCCGACATCGTGGCTGGGATGCGTGTGCGCGTGCGCCCAGGCGAGCGCGTGCCCGTCGACGGCACGGTGGTCGCGGGCGAGAGCGAGGTCGACGAGTCGATGCTGACGGGCGAGCCGATGCCGCGCCTGCGCCGCACGGGTGATGCCGTGACGGCGGGCACGCTGAACACGCTCGGCACGCTCGAGGTCGAAGCCACGCGCGCGTCGGGCGAGACGGTGCTCGCGGGCATCGTCGAGATGGTCGAGGCCGCGCAGGCGACCAAGGCAGGCGTGGCGCGCATGGCCGATCGCGTGGCGTCGGTGTTCGTCCCGATCGTGATCGCGGTCGCGGCGGCGGCGGCGGGGGCGTGGTGGTGGCTTGCGCCCGAGGAGATCCGCGCGGCGAAGGCGCTCGAGGCGCTCGTCGGCGTGCTCGTGGTGGCGTGCCCCTGCGCGCTTGGCCTCGCGACGCCTGTCGCGGTCATGGTCGCGTCGGGCA
>JAJTGK010000175.1 GCA_021297815.1 Planctomycetaceae bacterium | reverse complement strand
TGCCGTTCGAGCCGTTCACGAGCAGGTTCGGGAACTTGCCCGGAAGCACGCACGGCTCCATGAGCCGCTCGTCGTAGTTTGGCTTGAAGTCGACGGTCTCCTTCTCGAGGTCCTCCATCATCGCCATGGCGGCGTGGGTCATGCGCGCCTCGGTGTATCGCATGGCCGCGGGCGGATCGCCCTCGATCGAGCCGAAGTTGCCCTGCTTGTCGACGAGGAGGTAGCGCGTCTTCCAGTCCTGCCCGAGGTTGACGAGCGTGGGGTAGATCACGCTCTCGCCGTGCGGGTGGTAGTTGCCGCTCGTGTCGCCGCAGATCTTGGCGCACTTGATCTGCTTGCGGCCGGGCGAGAGCTTGAGGTCGTTCATCGCGACCAGGATGCGGCGCTGCGAGGGCTTGAGGCCGTCGCGCACATCGGGCAGCGCACGATCCATGATCGTGCTCATCGCGTAGGTCAGGTAGCTCTCGTGCAGCTCGCGGTCGATGTCGAGGTCGAGCACGCGGTCGTGCTGCACGCCTTCGACTGGGTTCGAGCCTGAGCCTGCTGGAATCTCGCCGTCGGCCATGGGCGTGGGGGTCCTTTCGGGTCCGTGCGGGAGGCCGTGCGCGGCCGCTCGCAGGAGGACGCGGAGTATAGCCGAACGCCCCCTTGGACGCGCGGGAATTCCGCGCGGCGAGGTGAGCGAAACTGGCTTGTTTTCCGCGGTCTACGCGCGATTCACGCGCCGCCGACCCCGATGATCGCGATGCCGAGGCGGTCGGCCGCCGCGAGCACGGCGGGGCGGTCGACGAGGATGACCTTGCCCGCGCCCACCGCGATGCAGCCGCCGCCCGCGGCATGCATGCGCTCGACGGTCGAGACGCCGATCGTGGGCACATCGGCGCGCATGTCGTGGCCCGGGCGCGCGGTCTTCACGAGCGTCCAGCCCTTGCGCGGGCAGAGCTGGCCCGCGCGGTCGATCATGCGGTCGGTGCCCTCGACCGCCTCGACGGCGATCACATCCTTCTCGCGCACCGCGATCGCCTGCCCGATGTCGAGCGCGCCGAGCTGCGAGAGCAGCGGCCACGCGAACTCGATGTCGGAGCGCTGCATCTCGGTGGGTTCGCGCTTCGTCATCACGCCGCGGATGGCCATGTGCTCGGGGATGTAGGTGGTCGAGTCGATCAAGACGAGTCCTTCCTTGGCGAGGTCGTCGGCGAGCGTGGAGAGCAGCGTCGACGAGCGGCGGTCGTGGCGCAACTTGCGGTACCAGAGGTTGATGGCGCGCAGGTCGGGGAACTGCCGCACGAGGCGCAGCGGGTCGTGCATGCGCCCCTTCGAGACGCGGCCGACCATGATCGCCTCGCGCACGCCGAACTTGCGCGCAAGACGCAGCCAGCGGCCGAGGCGCAGCACGCCCGCGGGTGCGAAGCGGTCGCAGAGCGCGGGCAGTTCGGGCTCGTACTGGTCGGAGAGCCCGATGCACGCCACGCGGCGGCCCGACGCGCGGATCCCGCGCGCGACGAGGATCGGCAGGGCACCCTGGCCTGCGATCAGCCCGACGGGGCGGTCATGGTCGCGCGCGTCGGTCACGCAGCGTCACTCCTGGTTCTCGGGAAGGCGTGCGGCTTCGCGGCTGCGCGGCGCGCCGTTGTTCGGGCCCATCGGCAGGAAGCGGTCGGGGTCGGCGACCGTCGCGTTGGCCGCCTCGTGCGCGAGCCAGTCGACGAGCGGCTCGAGCTCGGTGCCGAAGTGCAGCACCTCGCGCAGCGCCTCGCGTGCGAACTTTTCCCTGATCGAGTGCTCGATGAGCGACTGGAGCGGAAGGTAGTAGCCGTGGTCGTCGAGCACCGCGATCGGCTTCGCGTGGTCGCCGATCTGCCTGCCGACGAGCGTCTCGAAGAACTCCTCGAAGGTGCCCATGCCGCCAGGAAGCACCAGGAAGCCGTCGCCGCGCTCGACGAGCAGGCGCTTGCGCTCGCGCATGGTCTCGACCACGACAAGCTCGTCGCAGCCGAGCCAGCCCTGCTCGAGATCGAGGAATTTGCGCGTGATGATGCCCTCGACGCGTCCGCCCGCGGCCTTGCACGCCCGCGCGGCCTCGCCCATCAGTCCGAGCCCGCCGCCGCCGTAGACCATCGTGATGCCGCGGCGGGCGAGGAGTTCTCCCGCGAGGCGCGCCGCGACGGCGAAGTGGGGGTCGAGGCTTCGCGAGCTCGAGCAGTAGAGCGTGACGGACCGCAGTGCAGGCATCGCGTGTACCTTACCGCACGGCATGGTCGGCATCGTCCTCGCGCTCCTTCTTCTCGGCTTTGCGCTCAGTGCGCCGCTGACGGGCATCCTCGCCCGCGTCGGGCTGCGGGTGGGCGCGCTCGACGGGCCGGGTGCGAAGGGACATGTGAAGGGCGAGCTCCGCCGCGTGCCGAACATCGGCGGCGTGGCCATCTTCTGGGCGGTCGTGGGGCCGCTGGTGGCGGCGCTTGGCTTCTTCGTGGCCGCGCCGTCGACCGCGATCGAATGGGTGCCCGCGCTCGAGCCGCACCTCGAGCGCGCGCGCGCGACCTTCGACGACTGGATCGTGGTGGTGGTCGGCGCGTTCGCGCTGCACATCATGGGCCTCGTCGACGACCGCAGGGCGCTCAGCGCGTGGCCGAAGCTGCTGCTGCAGCTCGCGGTCGCGCTCGGCACCGTGCTCTTCAGCGATGTGCGTCTGCTGCACCCGTACCTCGCCGACATGCCTGGCGGCGAGCTGCTCTCGATCGCGATCACCGTCGCGTGGATCATCGTGGTCGTGAACGCGTTCAACTTCATCGACAACATGGACGGGCTTGCGGCGGGCATCGGCATGATCGCGGCGCTCTGCTTCATGACCGCGACGATCGTGAACGGGCAGTGGTTCATCGCGTCGGCGCTGGCGCTGCTCACGGGGTCGCTCGCGGGGTTCCTGCTCTGGAACATTCCGCCCGCAAGCATCTTCATGGGCGATGGAGGGTCACTGTTCGTCGGCTACATGCTGGCCACGATGACCGCGCGCACGACCTTCGTCGACAGCTCGACGAGCGACTTCGCGCTGGGAACGGCGTGGTACGGCGTGTTCATGCCGCTCCTCGTGCTGGCGGTGCCGCTCTACGACGGCGTGTATGTGACGGTGTGGCGCGTGCGCCGCGGCAAGAGCCCGTTCGTGGGCGGACCCGAGCACATCTCGCACAGGCTGGTGCAGCCATCGGCCTCGGCATGATGCAGCCATGGCAGGCGGCGCTCGTGGGCGGACAGCTCCTCGGGATCTTCCTCGTCATGCTCGTTCTCGAGACGAGCGTGGCGCGCATCGAGGACCCGCCGAAGGATGGCGGGCGATGAACGCGGCGCGGGCGCTGCGCATCGCGGGCCTGGCGGGAATCCTCGGCGTGGCGGCGCTGCGCGCGTTCGTCTCGATCCAGGCGCAGACGGTGTTCGATGTCGACCCCGCGCGCGATCCGATGCCGCTGCTTGCGGTCGGGCCCGCGGGGTCGGCGCTCTTCGATGCGGTGCTCGCGTTCGCGGCGGCGCTTGCGCTGATGGGCGAGCACCTTGCGGGCCGAGGTGTCCATGCGTGGGCGGTGGCGCTTGCCATGGTGCCCGCGGTGGCGCTCGGCGCGCACTCGGGTGACGCGGAGGATGTGTTCCGCGGGCTGACCTGGCTTTCCGCGATGCTCGCGTTCGTGGCGCTGGCGCATCTCGTGCGCGAGCGCACGCTGCGCATCGCGGCGCTTTCGGTGCTGTGCGCGGTGTCGGTGCCGCTTGCCGCGCGCGGCGCGATGCAGGCGACGGTCGAGCACGCGGCCACGGTCGAGACCTACCAGGCGACGCGCGACGCGTTCTTGGCCGACCGCGGGTGGACGCCCGATTCGAGCGCGGCGCGGACCTACGAGCGGCGGCTGCGGCAGGCCGAGGCGACGGGGTGGTTCACGCTGGCGAACCCGTTCTCGACGGTGATGGGCGTGGGCCTGCTTGCGCTTGGCTTCACGGCGTGGCGCGGCTGGCGCAAGGGTGACTTCGCGCTTGCGGCGGGCGTGGGCGCGTCGGCGCTTCTCTGCGGTG
>JAJTGK010000059.1 GCA_021297815.1 Planctomycetaceae bacterium | reverse complement strand
CTGCTGTCGGGAACGGCGCTGTCGCGGCGCGCGGTGGCGGCGGCGGCGCGCCTCGGGCCGCAGGTCGAGGGGCGCGGGCAGGGCCTGACGCTCCTCGATGTCGGTACGGGCAGCGGCGACATCGCGCGGGCGCTCGCGGCGCTTCGGGCGCCCGGACTCCGCGTGACGGGGCTTGATCGACGGCCCGAGATGGTCGCGGCGGCGCGCATGCGGACGGCCGCGGGCGGGCGCGTCGCGTTCGTCGAGGGCGACATGTTCGCGCTCGCGCGGCAGTTCGGCGAGGGCGCGTTCGACCTCTCGCATGCCTCGCTGACCCTGCACCATTTCACAGACGAGGCGGTGGTCGACGCGCTGCGCGAGATGCGCCGCGTGGCGCGCCGCGCGGTGCTGTGGAACGACCTCCTGCGCGGACCGCTCCAGAAGGCCGCGGTGCGCGTGGCGACGGTGGCCGCGTCGACCTCGACGAAGCACGACGCGCGCGTCTCGGTCGAGGCAGGCTTCACCCGCCGCGAGATCGACGACCTCGCGGCGCGCGCAGGGCTGCGCGTCGCGTGGTTCGGAACCTCGCTTGTCTACAGGTTCGCCGCGGTGCTTGTGCCCGTCGACGGCACGGCGTAAGGCCGCGGGGCGCGCCGGTCGGTTTCGCGCGCGCGGGCCGCCGCGTTAGCATCGGCGCCGATGACGCTCCTCCGAACCCTGCTTGCCGCGTGCGCGCTCGGCGCCGCCCCGATCTCCGCGTGGTCGCCCGTCGCCGCGCGTGCGGCCGCCGACGAGTCGGCCGTTGCGACCGCAGGCCTCCCCTCCCCCGCCGCCTATCTCGACTCGATCTCCCGCGCCACGCTCGAGGCGGCGCGCGCGAAGGGCATCGACCTTCCTCCCGACTTCCTCGCGTGGGTCGATTCCGATCCGCTCGTGCGGGCCTCGGTGTACGGCTGCCGCAAGGATCCGCTGCCCGTACTCCTCGGCCTGCGCTCGCTCGAGATCGACCTCGGCGAAGACGCCGTGCGCCGCGACTACACGCAGCTCGCGCTCGCCTTCGCGATCCAGCATTCGTATGTGCCCGCGCCGCGCAAGGCGTCGGGGTGGAACGACGGCGACGCGCAGGCCGAGGGCGAGCGGGCCCTGCCCGATGTCTCGCCGCGCGCGCGGCTCGTGCTCGAGATTCCAGGCGATCCGCGCGTGCCTGTCGACACGAAGGACCCGTCGCGCACGCTCGATGCGAACGACCACATCGTGAACTTCCTCGAAGACCACGCCGAGATCGAGGCCGAGGTCGAGGCGAAGGAGCTTCCCCCGCTCGAGTACGACGAGAAGGGTGTGGCGAAGCCGCAGGGCAAGGCGCGCACCGTGATGAAGACCGTGCGCCGAAAGCCTGTCGGCGCCGATGTCATCGCGTCGGCCGCGATGCAGGCCGAGTTCAACGCATACATGGCCGCGCACGGGCACCCCGAGGTCCGCGTCGACTGCGGCGACCGCGCGGTGCACTGGTACTCGAAGGACGCGATCGCCGACAAGGACCTGCGCGCGCGCATCAAGGCCGCGCACGACCTGTTCCACGACGCGTACCGCGCGAAGGGCCGCATGCCCGCCGAGCGCGATCGCGCGCCGACCCCGAGCGAGTCGATGGCGTGGTTCATCCGCAACGACCGTCATGCGTTCGACGACGACACGCGTGCCGCCAGGAAGTGGCCGCGGTTTCCGCTCGATGCGCCGTGGCCCGTGCTGCTGATGCTCGCGGCCGACGACCAGCCGCTGCGCGAGCGCGAGGACATCTGGGCGAGGTTCCGCGATGCGGGCGAGTTCCGCACCTACGGCGAGTACATCGGCGGCATCGCGCAGCAGTTCGACATGCAGAGCGCGCGCCGAGTGGCGCCGCTTGCGTTCAGCTACGGCTCGATCCAGATGATGTGGAAGGACGGCGGCGTGTGCGGCACGATGGGAAACATCGGCGCGCGCACGCACCGCATCGTGGGGCAGCCTGCGTCGACCGCGGGGCAGCCAGGGCATTGCGCGATCGTGTTCATGGAGCGCGACGCAGCGACGGGCGCGTTCCGCTGCAAGGGCGGCCAGTACGCGACGGGCGGCGACGAGGTCACCACCGTGCACGCGGGCTGGAACTACGACGACCGCGGCGGGCGGCGGCCGATGGTGTTCCACCAGTCGGTGGCGTGGGCGGTGAACCGCGATTTCCAGGCGTTCGTCGACACGCTCGTGCTGCTGCGAGCGTGGAACGCGCTTGGCGACGATGCGCGTGCGCGCGATTGCGTCGAGTTCGCGCGCGCCACGCTTGCGATGAATCCGTTCGCGCTGCCCGCCGTCGAAGCCGCGATCCGCGCCGCGCCCGACGCGCCGACCGCGGTGCGGGTGCTCGATGCGTTCGCCGAGGTCGCCGCCGAGCAGGCCTCGGGCAAGGAGCACGCGCTCTACCGCGACACCGTGCGCGACCTCGCGCATGCGCGCATCAGGCAGCTTCCACCCGTGAAGTCGCCGCGCGACGCCGAGGCGCTGCTCAAGGATCTCGAGCGCCAGCGCTGCGACGACGCCGAGCTGCTCGCGATGTGCTGGCGCGCGATCGGCGGCGACGAGGAGTTCGCGCGCCGCACGCGCGCCGAAGTCGAGCGCTACCTCGCGTCGCCCGAGCGCGCGTCGAGCAAGCGCGCGTCGGAGGACTTCGCGAAGTCGCTGAAGGCCTGGGCGCAGAGCATCCGCAAGAAGGACGCGCGCGCGGCGTGGGCCGCGGCGATGCTCGAGTGCTTCAAGGGCAAGGAGTCGCTCAAGTTCCGCGGCAAGGAGTCGATCGACCCCGCGGTCGTCGAACTCAGCAAGACCGCGGGCCGCGAGCCGCCGAGCCCCGCGGGCGCCACCTGACGCGACATCGCCGCGACCGCGCGAAGTCCGCCCGCACGCCTTCCAAGGCCTGCGCCCGCGCACCCTCGTTCCGAGAACGCTGCTCGACTCGCCAACGGGATGTGCTATAGTGTTCCCCCGTCGGGCGTATAGCTCAGCTGGCTAGAGCGCACGGATCACACCCGTGAGGTCACTGGTTCGAGTCCAGTTTCGCCCACTCCGACAAGGCCCGCGCATACGCGCGGGCCTTGTTCATTGGATGGTCCGTTTGACGGCGTGAGAAGCCTGCGGCGGGCGCCGCGCGTCGGCTTCCCGAGGGCGACGGATGGGCTCGCGACTTGCCGAGGGCTTCGAGTGGCGCGGGTTACACTCGCCGCATGCCCGTCTCGCATCGCCATCGTGCGATCTTCGTGCACATTCCGAAGTGCGGCGGCTCGAGCATCGAGCGGGCGCTCGGGATGCACGGCGACTACCGCGTCGAGGACCGTGCGCGGCTCTACGGGCGGGCGATGTCGGCCGACCTCCGCGCGATCGCGGGGCCGACGAACTACCTGCAGCACCTCGACGCGGCGCAACTGCGGCTCGCGCTCGCGGCGACGGGCGGCGAGCAGCCCGCGGGCGGCGCGCCCTACCTCTCGTTCGGCTTCGTGCGCAATCCGTTCGACCGGCTCGTCTCGGCATGGGCGGGCGGCGACCCCGACCTGCGCGCGTGCGCGCGCGAGCGCGGCGTCGAGCTGCGCGGCCTCGACTTCGCGCGCTTCGTGGACGCGACCTCGACGCTCGACCACCCGCATGTCGCGCCGCAAACGGGCTTCGTGCTGCACGCCGACGGGTCGCGCGCGGTCGACTTCCTCGGGCGCTTCGAGCGGCTCGGCGAGGACTTCTCGACGCTGTGCGACCGCCTCGGGCTTGCAGGCGACGCGCGCCCGTCGCTGCCGCATGCACACCGCTCGCGGCACGCCCACTACCGCGACCTGTTCGATGTGCGGTCGCGCACCATCGCAATGCGCCGATATGCGGTCGACCTCGAGGCGTTCGGATACGACTTCTGAGCCACGCGCCGCACACCAAGGAAAAACACCGCGGCGCCCCTTGCGAGGCGCCGCGGATCAAAGCGTGAATGGTGCTTCGCGTCGAACGCTCAGCGACGACGACGGGCCGCGAGGCCCGCGAGGCCGAGCAGCGCGATCGCGCCAGGAGCGGGGATCGGACCCGAATTGACGATGATGTTGTCAATGCGGTTCGTGCCGCCCGTGGCGACCGTCGAGAGGTTGACGAAGCGGAAGATGACCGACGCCTGGTTGTCGGCGCCCGCGATGCTCGCGATCGTCGTGGTGAACGCGCTCTGCACGGCGCCCGTCGTCGACCACGAGAGCGTGTTCGTGCCGGCGAGGCCGGCCTGGATGATCGAGTAGCTCGCGAGGATCGTCGAGAAGTTCGCGCCGCCGTCGGTGCTCATGTCGACGCGGAAGCTCGACGGACCCGTGCTCGAGCGGGTCTGGTCCCACGCGAGGTGGATGTCGCTGAACCCGACCGTCGAGACCGAGATCTGGTAGTAGTCGCCCACCGACCAGTTGTTGCTCGAGAACGAGTACTGCGAGCCGTTGCCCGAGGGCGTCGACCATGTGGTCGCCGCGAGCGAGTGGAACGCGCTCAGCGAGGTTCCCGCGGCTGCATCGCCCTGATCGGCGGCGCCGTAGGTGTAGTTCGAGCCAGTCGTGGCTGCGGGAATGGCCGTGGTCATCGTCCAACCCGCGACAAGGCCAGCGGAGGCGCTGGCTGACGCGGCAAGAACGGCGACCGCAGCGAGCATGCACTGCTTCGTCATCTCGATCTCCTGAATGTTCTGAGGTGAGGGAAAGGGAAAAGGGATACGGACAGAGGTGCGCGGGAGGGGCCGCGCTTTGAGAGAGTACTCCACCCCACGATCAAATCCAATCGAAGGGTCGATTCTGAACGGAACCATGACGCGCGGGAACGGCGGCCGCAAGCGGTTTGGAGGCGGAGACTTGCGTTTCAAAGCCGCTCGGACAGGCTCCTCGCGCACGCCGCCAACCCTAGGCCACAGGCCCCCAGGATCCGAGAACCGTAGCGAGATCCCCCGCGTCGACCACGCCGTCGGCATTCAGGTCGGCGGGGCCGTCGCCGACGCCCCAATCGGAAAGCACCCTCGCGAGGTCCGCGGCATCGACCGCCCCGCTGCAGTCGATGTCGGCGGCAAGCGCGCACGGCGTCGCGAGCGCGGCGTTGTAGAAGTCCCAGTTCGCCTGCCCGAGCGCCTGCAAGACCGCGCTCGGGTCGTGCCCGAGGCCTGGTAGCACCGTGAACGAGTGCTCGATCGCGAGCGCGTCGAGGTGCGCGTCGAAGTCCTGGTTCATCGCGAGAAGCGAATCAAGCGACCCGACGCCGATCCGCACGCGCGCATGCGCCGCCTGCACCGCCTCGGCGCGGCGCTCGGCGAAGGTCCACGGATGCTGCGCGAGGTAGTACGCGGGGTCGCTCCCCCACACGCTTTCGTAGATCTGCAGCCGCAGCTTGGGCGGCGTAGTGCTGCTGTCGGGCGCGTCGAGGAAGTCGAGCTGGATCGGGCCCGCGCCGAGCATCGAGATGCCCGCGAAGAGATCGGGCCTGTGGAAGCCGAATCGCCCCGCGCCCTGGCCGCCCATGCTGAAGCCGTCGACGATGCGGCCGCCGCGCCGCGCGACCGTGCGCAGCGTGGCGTCGACATGCGGGATCAGGTCCTCGAGCACGACCGACTCCATGGGCACAAGGCCGCTCTTCGAGTCGCACCACATGCTGTAGGTCATGCCGTTCGGGAACACGACGATCATGGGCGGAATGCGCCCCTGCGCCATCGCGGAGCCGAAGTAGTTCGCAAGCCACGGAATGCCCAGCGTGCCGTTGCCCGAGCCGTGCAGCCAGTAGAGGACGGGAAACCTGCGCGTGGGTTCGGCGGCGTATTGCGGCGGAAGATAGATGTGGAAGCTGACCGTGGCGCCTGCGTTGACGCTGGCGAAGGTGCGGTACTGCACGCCCAGCGCGCTGACGGGCGCGGTGGTCCACTGCGCGGCGGCGCCATGTGCGGCCGACAGCGCGAGCGCGGCGGCGGCGATCAGGTGCAACGCGGAGTGCGCGGGACGGGGGCTCGGCATGGCGACCGTGAAAGTATGGGGCGAATCACCCGCCGTGCAAGCTTCGCGCGCGGCGATTGCTATCGCGCCGCGGCCTTGAGCGACGCAAGCCGCGCCCGCAGCGCGGCGACCTCCGCCGCCTCCGCGGGGTCGGCCGCCAGGTCGCGCTCCTCGCGCGGGTCGCGGTCGAGCCTGAAGTACTGCTCCACCGAGAAATCAGGCCACGCGATGAACTTCCTGTCGCGCCGCACGAGCGCCTCGGACGACGGGATGAACGCGGTGCTCTGGATCGTCGGGTGTTCGTAGAACCACTCGTCGCGCCACGCGACGGGCTCGGCGCGCAGATAGAGCGGCGCGAGGTCGCGGCCCTGCATCGCGGGCGGCGCGTCGCAGCGCGCGGCGGCGAGGATCGTCGGCGCAAGGTCGACATTCAGCGTCAGCGCGTCGCGCGTCGCACCGCGCGCCGATGCGGGCATGCGCGGATCGCGCACGATGAGCGGCGTGCGGATCGACTCCTCGAACGGGTACCACTTGTCGGCGAGGCCATGCTCGCCGTGCAGGTAGCCGTTGTCGGTGGTGAAGACGACGAGCGTCGAGTCGAGCAGGCCCTGCCGCGCGAGTTCGTCGAGCACGCGCCCGCACGCGGCATCGACCTCGCTCACCAGGCGGTAGTAGTCGCGCATCGACTCCTGGTAGCGCTCGGGCGTGGCGAAGCGCAGGCTCCAGCGGCGACGGCCTTCGTTACGCTCGTTCGAAAGAAACGGCGGCAGCGCGCGGAACGCCGCCTCGGTCGCGGTCGGCGGCACGGGCACCGTGTCGGTGGCGTACATCGCCATGCTCTCGGGCTGCGGCAGGTACTGGCGCGGATGGCCGTCCTCGGCGTGCGGCGCGAAGAACGCGACCGTCAGGCAGAACGGGCGGTCGGCAGGCCGCTCGCGCAGGAAGTCGACCGCGTCGCGCGCGTTGCGCTCGGTGACATGCACGCGCGCGCCGTCGCGGTCCTTCGTCCAGTGCGTGCCGTTCGCCAGGCGATCGGCGCCGAAGTCGTATTCCGCCGCAGGAAACGCGCCGTTGTGCCACTTGCCCACATGGCCGACCCAGTAGCCGTGCGCGCGAAGCACGCCAGGGAATGTCTCGCTCCACGCGGTCTTGAACATGTCGAACGCGCGGCAGCCGTGGCGCGACATCCACTGCCCCGTGAGCATGGTGGCGCGGCTCACGCCGCAGATCGCGGTGGTGACGCCGTTGTGGGTGAACCGCACGCCCTCGTGCGCGAGCGCGTCGAGCCGCGGCGTGCGCACCACGGGGTTGCCCGCGCAGCCGAGCGTGTCGTGGCGCCAGTCGTCGGCGTAGAGCAGCACGATGTTGAGCGGGCGCTGCGGCGGCACGGCCGAGCGCGACGGCGCGCAGGCGGCGCAGAAGAGGAGCGCGACAACCGTCGCCAGCAGCCGTGTCATGCGCGCCCCTGTGGCGGTGTGGTGTGCGGACCGAAGTACTTCTCGCTGCGGTAGCGAAGCCACACGCGCAGCGCGTCGGGCACCTTCTCGCGCTCGTCGGGCGAGAGCGCGTCGTACAGGGCCATCGCCTTTGCGCGCTCGCCGCGGCACGCCGCGTTGCGGTGCGCGTCCCACAGCGTGCGCGCCCGGCGGATCGCGGTGCAGGCTTCCTTCACGCGCTCGGCGCTCGTGGGCGCGCGGGACGATGGTCGCTTCTTCGCGGGCAACGCGCGGAGCGTAGCCGCGGCGCACACCTCATGCGTAGCCGCCGCCCGTGGCCTGCGGGACGGGCACCGTTCCGCCGAAGCCGCCCGAGGAGTTCTTGCGCAGGCCCGTGAGCAGGCGACGGATGTGCTCGAGGAAGAAGAGCATCGCCGAGAGTTCGATCGCGAGCGGTTGCGCTGCGCCCGTCGTCACATCGAGCGCGCGCATCTCGAGGCCCTCGCGACGCCACAGCCGCAGCACGCCGCGCAGGTCAGGCTCCATCGACGAACCGCGGCGGACCAGCGTCACGCTGCGGATCTCGGCCGCGCGCAGCATGCGCGCCGACGGGAGATCCTGCGGAAACACCATCCAGCGGTTGTCGAACATGGTCGGCGCGGCCGTGCCCTTCAGGCGCTGCGCATCGAGCAGGAACACGGGCGGCGCCTCGGCGTGAAGGCGGAGGCCGCCGAGCACCCCCGCTCCTTCGAACAGGCCCGCGAGGATCGGATCGATGTCGATCAGCTCCTGCCCCTCGCCCATCGTGGTGTTGAACAGCGGAATCGGGCGGAAACCGCGGCGCGCAAGGGCAAGCCCGCACGCAAGCGACTCGACGCCCGGCAGATCGACGACCACGGCCTCGCCACCGAAAGGCTGCACCGCCTGCAGCGAGGTGTCGTCCCACGCAGGCAGCGGCGCGCGCTGCGCAGGCAGCGGGTACGAGAACATGACGGGCTTCGCCCATGCCGACCAGCGGCTCTCTTCGGGCGCCCATGCGGGAAAGGCGTCTTGCAATCGGGGTGTCGTCATGCGGCGGCTCCGTGTGGTTCGTTCGAATGCACTTCGGGCATGCGCGGGAGCGGTGCGTGCCTTCCATGCGCGGCATTGCGTTCCAGGTCGGGCTCGAGCGAAGGGTCGATGAGCACGGCGGCGTCCTGCGCGCGGCCGTCGATGAGCGGCTTGCGCGCGACACGCGCGTAAATGCCTGCGGCGCGGCCGTCGATCACATACACGCCGAAGCATGCGTGCACGACATCGCCCGCCTGCGCGGGTTCGAGCATGCCCCGTTCACCAACGGGAACCGAGGTGAATCGCCGCTGCAAGACCCAGGACTTCGGGAAGACGCGCGCCCACGCGCGCGCGCGCCTCGCGTCGGCGCGCGCCGTCACGCCCTCGATCGCAACGCCCTCGCCGATCCTGCCCCAGACGGGCTTGAGCACATGGTCGCGCGGCACGAGCGTGGGCGCGAAGCGGCGCAGGCCGATGGGACGCGTCTCGGGCAGGGCCGAGCTCCACGCCTCGAGCCGAAGGCCGAGTGCGCGCGCGACGAGCGGAAGGCGCTTTCCCTGCACGAGCAGCGCCGAGACGGGGTTCGTCTGCGCGACCGCGGCCGTGGTGCGCGCCCAGCGCGCACGGTCGACGCGGCGCATGTTGCCAAGCCATTCGCCGGGGAAGAAGCGCGCGGCGGCCGCGATGCGCGCGCCGTTCGTCGCGAGCACGCAGCCGTCGCGACGGTCGGAAAGATGCACGGGCGACGCGAGGTGCGACGCCACGCCCAGTTCGGTGAGTTCGGCCGCAAGACGCCGCATCACCTGCTGGTCGTCGGCGTAGCTCGTCGCGTGGACAAGCGCCACGCCCCCGCCGATGCCCGCGTCGCGCACGCGCCGCGCAATCGCCGCCGCGAGTGCGCGCGCGGGGTCGGGCGGGCACGCAAGCCCCGCGAACCGCTCGGACACGATGCGCGTCACCGCGCCCGCCTCGATGAAGCCGCCAGGTACATCGGCGTTGATCTCGGAGGCGCGCCAGCCCTCGGTGGTCGGGTGGAAGTCGAAGCGGCAGAACCGCGCGTCGCGCGCGTCGGCCGCGCGCGCGGCGCCGATGATGGCCCGCACCACGCGCGGAATGCCAAGTGCGCTCCAGTGCCTGCGCTCCTCGTGCAGCGCCTGCTCGACTTCGCGGATCTCCTCTGCCGACCGTTCGGCGAGCGTCGCAAGCTCCGCCCACGCGCTTGGCGCGATTCGAATCGCAAACGGCGCCAGCGTCGGCTCGTCGTAGGTCTGCGGGTCGAACTTGCCTGCCTCGAAGATCGCGCGGCGACGGATGTCGCGAATCTCGTCGCTTTCGAAGCGCCGCGACAGCGCGATCACTGCGGCATCCCCAGCGAAACGACGAAGGCGATCGCGATGGCGACATGCATCACTCCAGCGGCGCGGTCGGCCGCGATGCTGCCTTCAGGCTCGCGCGACAGCAGGAATCGCCCGACGACGAGATCGGCCACGACCAGCGCGGGCGCGACCCACGCGATCGGGAAGAAGTCGGCCAGCATCTGCACCGCGCCCGTCCAGTCGCCTGCGACCGCCCTGCCGAGGACGAGCGCGCACGCTAGCAGCAGGCAGCCGAAGCGAAACGCGATGCCGCGGTCGCGGTCGACGAGGATGCGGTAGCTCGTGTGCGCGACCATCGTGTGCACGAACGCGAGAATCCACAGCGAACCGACCGAGACCAGCGCGCACGCATGCACGACCTGCACGCCTGGACCGTCGCCGACATTCGCTCCCGCGAACGCGACCACCGTCGACACGATGCCGAAGAAGTACAGCATCGAAGCCGCGCGGTTTCCACGCTCGACCACATCGGCGCGATGCACGCCGAGCAGGCGCACGCACACCATGCCGACGGCCGCCATGGCGTAGCCGAGCAGCAGGTAGTAGAGCGTCCAGCCCGCGCTCGAGCGCACATCTTCCGAAGCGAGCAGCCGAAGCGTCGCAAGCATCACCGCGCCGACCGCGGCCGCCGTGAGCAGCCACAGCCGTCCCGCAGGTGCGCCGCGCCCACCTTCGCGCTTCACGAACTCGCGAACGCTCATGATGCCGAAGAAGCTGCCGAACCAACCGATCAGCGCGATCGGAACCGCGAACATGAGCGTCAGGACCTCGACGGGTGCCATAGATCGATCGTAACTGCGTCAAGCATGGCTGCCAAGCGAACGATCGCACGCGCCTCGTCCGTCGAATCCGAGCGATCGGCTTGCGTACGAAGCACGGCCCCGCGACCATGTGGCCGATGCCAAAGGCCGCCAAACTACTCCATGCCGCCCGTCGCAGGCTCCGCAGCGTGCTGCGGCCAGGCCGCGCGGGGCCGTGGACCGATGGCTCGATGCACCCCGAGTCGCTGCTTCTCGTCACGCTCGATTCGTGCCGCTACGACACCTTCGCGCGCGCGGCGGTGCCGAACATCCGCGAGGTCGGGCCGCTGGTGCGGGCGCATGCGCCGTCGTACTTCACCTATGCGTCGCACTCGGCGATGTTCGTCGGCTTCACGCCAGGCGACGCCTCGCGCACCGAGACGATCGTGAATCCGAAGTACGGCAAGCTGGCGCGCCTCGACGGCGGCGGCACGAAGTCGCGCGGCAACGACCGCTTCCTGCTACGCGGAAGGAACATCGTCGACGGCTTCAACCGCGCGGGGCATGTGACCGCGGGCACGGGCGCCGTGCGATGGTTCGACGACTCGAAGCCCACGAGCCAGCACCTGACGCGCGACTTCAGGCACTTCCTGTACGCGGGCAACACTTGGTCGCTGGCGCGGCAGGTGGCGTGGCTCGCGTCGGTCGTCGGTGGCGAGCGACGGCCTGTCTTCGCCTTCCTCAATGTGGGCGAGACGCACACGCCCTACTGGCACGAGGGCGCGGCGTGGTCGCCGAAGGACGAGGCCTGCAAGCCGTTCTCGCCCACGAACGACGCGGAGAAGAGCCGCGAACGGCAGCTCGCCTGCCTGGAGTTCGCCGACCGCACGCTGGCCCCCGTGCTGCGCGCGTTCGCGAACGCGAACATCATGGTGTGCGGCGACCACGGCGACGCCTGGGGCGAGGACGGGCTCTGGGAGCACGGATTCCACCATCCGACCGTGCTGGAAGTGCCGCTGCTCTTCCGGACCTCTCCGCGGCCAGCCTGAGCGGGTTCGGCGCATGCGGGCGGCGCGGCGAAACTGATATGATTTTCGCCCTATGCCGCAGTCCAGCCTTCCGATCCTCGAGTTCGTCGCGCGCAACTACAAGAACTTCAACGCGCGGTCGACGCGCGACGCGCTGTTCGCCTACTGGGACCATGTGCAGTCGGGCGGCCGCATGTACTGGGCGGTCGCGGGCGCGATGAGCTCGGCGCAGCTCGGCATCACGCTGGCGCCTGCGATCCGCGCGGGGCTCGTGCACGGCCTCTCGGTCACGGGCGCGAACCTCGAGGAGTCGCTCTTCCGCCTTGTCGCGCACCACAGCTACAAGGACTTCCCCGACTACCGCTACTTCACGAAGCGCGACGACACGAAGATCCTGAAGCAGCGCATGCGCCGCGTCACCGACACGAGCATTCCCGAGGACGAGGCGTTCCGCTCGGTCGAGAAGATCCTCGTGCCGATGTGGAAGCGCGCCACCGAGAAGGGCGAGCGCCGCTTCTGGCACGAGTACTTCTACGAGCTCGTGCTTTCGCTGCCGAAGTCGAAGTTCGAGGGCAACCCCGACGAGTGCTGGCTGCTCGCGGCGGCGAAGGCGAACCTGCCGATCGTGGTGCCTGGGCACGAGGACTCGACCTTCGGCAACATCTTCGCGTCGCATGTGAAGTTCAACGACTGCAGCGCGAGCATCGTGAAGAGCGGCATCGAGTACATGGCCGCTTTCTACGACGACTACCGCGCCCTCTCGAAGGGCAAGGGCATCGGCTTCTTCCAGATCGGCGGCGGCATCGCGGGCGACTTCCCGATCTGCGTGGTGCCGAGCATCAAGTACGACCTCGGCGAGAAGGTGCGTCCGTGGGCGTACTTCTGCCAGATCAGCGACTCGACCACGAGCTACGGCTCGTACTCGGGCGCGACGCCGAACGAGAAGATCACCTGGGACAAGCTCACCGAGGACACGCCGATGTTCGTCGTCGAGAGCGACGCGACCATCGTGGCGCCGATGATGCTGACCGCGCTCCTCGAGGCGAAGGCGAACCCCAAGGCCGCGGACGCGATCATCAAGGCGTCGCGCGCCGAGACGCGCAAGAGCGTGGTCAAGGTGCGCTGAGCGGGCGCGTCGGTGCGCGTCGCGCGAAGTAGGATGCGCGCGTGACGCAGGCGACGCAACCATCGGCAGGCCTTGCGCGCGGCGACTGGCTGGTCGCGGCGCTGGTGGCGCTCGGCGCGTTCGCGGTGCGCGCGGTGTTCCTGGGGCGCTCGCCCGATGCGGCGTGGCCGCACGCGATGCTCTACGAGGGCGACGCGGCGGCGTGGGCCGCGTGGGCGCAGGCGCTCGGGCGCGGCGAGCCGTTCGAGGCCGATCTCGCGTTCCGCACGCCTGGCGTCGCGTTCCTGCTGCACTGGCTCGGGCTTGCCGAGGGGCCGTTTCTTGCGGCGAAGCTCGTGTGGTGCGCCGTGTCGGCCGCGACCTGCGCGGCGACCTATCTCGTGGTCGCGCGCTGGTTCACGCGGCGCGCGGCGCTGATCGCGGCCACGCTCGCGGCGGTGTCGTTCGCGCAGATCGTGCTGGCGACGAGCCTGAACAACGAGGCGCCGTACGCGCTGCTCGTCGTGCTGATCGCGGGCGCGACGCTGTCGGTCGCCACGCTGCCGCGCTGGTGGATGTGCGCGGCGCTCGGCGCGATGCATGGCGCGGCGATGCTGCTGCGCGCGGAG
Organism: Planctomycetaceae bacterium; assembly: GCA_021297815.1. Taxonomy (GTDB): domain Bacteria; phylum Planctomycetota; class Phycisphaerae; order Phycisphaerales; family SM1A02; genus QWPT01. Next base: position 403 of record JAJTGK010000059.1, on the reverse strand, counting down.
CATCTCGCGCTTGTCGCGCTGCTTGCGGTGCTCGGCGTGTGGCTTGGGCGCAGTGCGGGCGTGCGGCGCGCGCTTGCGGCGCAGGCGGTGGTCATCGCGGTGGCGGTGCTCGCATGCGTGCCGTGGTCGCTGCGCTCGCACGCGGCGGCGCAACGGTTCAACACCGAACTCGCGGAGCCGCTTCCCTTCGACTCGATGTGGCCCGAGTGGTCGCCCGAGGCGGTCGCGGCGGTCGAGGCGTTGCCTGCGTTCGCGCGCGCACCGCATTTCGGCGCGATCTGCCAGAAGGCGCTGCGCGAGCGCTGGCCGCGCGTGGGCGAGGCCGAGGTCCGCGGGTACTTCGAGGCGCTCGGGCATGTGCCTGCCGCGGTGCCCGAGTGGTCGCTCGTCTCGTTCAAGGGCC
>JAJTGK010000058.1 GCA_021297815.1 Planctomycetaceae bacterium | reverse complement strand
GTCGGCCGTCGCCATCTGCGCAGGCCTCGAGCACGCGATGGCGATGCTTGCGAACGGCTCCTTCGTCGCATGGGGCAGCGACGGCTTCGGGCAGTGCATCGACTCGGTCGACATCGCGCAGCCCGTGCGCTCGGCGACGGGCTTCGCGCATCATGTGATCGTCGATGCCGCGGGCCGCATCCGCTGCATCGGCTCGAACGACTCGGGCCAGTCGTCGCCGCCCGACATCGTGGGCCCGCGCGGCGTGTCGGCCGGCGTGTCGCATTCGGCGGCGATCACCGTCGAGGGCCTTGTCGTCGTCTGGGGCTCGAACGCGCAGCAGCAGCAAGAGGTGCCGAAGGGTGCGCGCGATGTTCGGCGCATCGACTGCGGCGGCTTCCACACGCTGGCCTTGCGCCAGTCGGGCGAAGTCGTCGCCTGGGGCTACAACGCCTACGGACAGTGCGAGAACCCTCCCCTCCTGCGGACGGCGCTCGACATCTCGGCGGGCGAACACCACTCGACGGCGATCGACGCCTCGGGTGCGCCCGTGGCGTGGGGGCTCGACAACGAGGGCCAGTCGTCGCCGCCCTGGCAGGTCACCGAGGTCATGCGCATCTCGGCAGGCGCCTATCACAGCGCGGCGCTCCGCCCCGATGGCTCGGTGGCCTGCTGGGGCTGGAACGACTATGGGCAGTGCACGCCGCCCGCGTCGCTGCGGCCGTGCGTCGAGATCGCGGCGGGCTACGGGCACACCGTGGCGCTCACCGATCTCGGCACCGTGGTCGCGTGGGGCGACGATGCGTACGGGATCGTCTCGCGCACCGCGCACCTTGGCGCGGCCGCCTCGATCGATTCCGCCTACTTCTCGGGGTCGATCGTGCCCGCCGAGTGCAGCAGCGCGCCCGCGCAGCCCGACCAGTGCGGGTGCGGGCCGATCCAACTCGATGCGAACGAAGATGGCGTCGCCGACTGCCTGTCGGTGCGCTTCGGCGACTTCAACCTCGACGGTCGCGTGGACGCGGCCGATCTCGCGCTGCTGCTCTCGCGCTGGTCGACCACCGACCCACCGTTCGGAGACCTCGACCGCGACGGCCAGGTCGGCGCGACCGATCTTGCACTGCTGCTCGGCCGATGGGGTTCGTCGATCTAGGGAGGGGCGCTCGAGAGCCCTCGGCGCATTCGTGCGGCAGCCGTGCAGGTCGTGATCGCGTCACCCCGCCGCTCGTCCTTCGTCGCAGCGAGCGGGTCGCCTCGGCTTCTCAGGCGACCCGCGCACTCCCCGCCGCAAGTGCTTGCGACAGCAAGAGTCACGAACTGCGCTTGGCACTGATCCATCGAAGCGTCTTGACGCGGTCACCGCTCGCGCGTCGTCTGAAGTTCTGCCTCTTCTATCGATCTTCTGCAAACTGCAAAGGTGACACTAGTCGCGACGAGACTCGCGGTTAGGGTGAGGGCGTCGGGCGTGGAACCCCGACCCGCCGCGGGGCTCCCGATGGGCCACGGGTGGATGGCACAACTTGGCTCCTGGAGTTTCCTATGCAGCCCGACCGTGGATGGTCCGTGGGCACTGTGTGTGCGTACACAGTGCTGTCTCTTTCCGCATCCCTTGCGCACGCGCAGGCGCAGCAGGCAGGTCCGCTCTTCAATGAAGTCCGTGGCGAGCGCGAGTTCCGGGGGGTGCTCGTCGCGCGGCCGCTTCAGTTGAAGGACGCGGTGATGCTCGGTATCAACCAGCGCGAGCTCGACCGCCGCGTCGACAGCGCCGTGCAGCGCGTCGTCGGCCTGCCCGTCGAGAAGTACATCTCCGAGACCGACGAATTCCTCATCCGTCTGCCTGAAGGCGAGACGGAGAATTCGCTTGCAGCGCGGCTGATCGCGACGGGCGAGTTCTCGTATGTCGAGCCCGACTGGCTCGTCTACCCGAGCGCATGCCCGAACGACACGGGCTTCGCCTCGCAGTGGCACCACGGCTCGACCCGCATGCGCTCGTGCGCCGCGTGGGACATCGAGACGGGCGACCCGAACATCGTGGTCGCGATCTGCGACACGGGCATTCGCCTCACGCACGCCGATCTGCTGCTCCATCGCCGCGAGGGTTACAATGTGACCAACGCGCTCTGGGAGAGCCAGGGCGGACAGATCGCCGACATCAACGGCCACGGCACGAACTGCTCGGGTTCGGCCGCGGGCAACGGCAACAACGGTCTCGGCATCGCGGGCGCGGGCTGGAACCTCGGCCACCGCACGATGCGCGTGACCGAGAGCACGGGCGGCAGCGCGTCGCTCTCGAACCTCACCACCGCCGCGCGCGTCGCGGTCGATCGCGGCGACAAGGTCGCGAGCGTGAGCTACTCGGGCGTGAATTCGTCGACCGTGTTCTCGACGGGCACCTATGTGCGCAGCAGGGGCTCGATGCTCGTCTGGGCCGCGGGCAACTCGAATGTGGTGCTCACGGGCAACCGCAACGACGATGTGCTCGTCATCGGCGCCACCGATCAGAACGACGCGCGCGCGTCGTTCTCGAACTACGGCCCGCTCGTCGACTTCATGGCGCCGGGCGTGTCGATCTACACGACCTCGAACGCGGGCGACACCTCGTACGCCTCGGTCAGCGGCACGAGCTTCGCCTGCCCGATCACCGCGGGTCTCTGCGGCCTGATCTGGTCGCGCAACCCGACGCTCACCCCTGCCGAAGTCGAGAACATCCTCCGCACGACCTGCAAGGATCTCGGCACGGCGGGCCTCGACGACACCTTCGGCTACGGCCGCATCGACTCGTACGCGGCGCTCCTGGCGACTCCCGGCGACACGGGCCCCGATGTCACAGCGCCCGCGGCGCCGACCACGCTCGCGGCCACCGCGGGCAACGCGCAGGTCGCGCTCTCGTGGGGTGCCTCGACCGAGCCCGACCTCGCGGGCTACCGCGTGTACCGCTCGCTCGTCTCGGGTGGGCCGTACACCGAGCTCACCACGACGCTGGTCACCTCGACCTCGTACACCGACGCGGGGCTGTCGAACGGCACGCCCTACTTCTATGTGATCACCGCCTCCGACCTCACGGGCAACCAGTCCACTGTGTCGAATGAGGTCGGCGCCACGCCCGTGGCGCCGCCGCCCGCGCAGCTCCTCTTCACCGACGGCTTCGAGAGCGGCAACCTGACCGCAGGCGGCTGGACGGTCTCGAGCACGAGCAATGTGTTCGCGAGCAATGCGGCCGCCGCGACGGGCTCGTGGGGCGCGCGCATCCGCCGCGCGTCGACCATGCAGCGCACGGTCAGCACGGCGGGCTTCAACTCGATCCAGGTGAAGCACACCCGCCGCACCGCGGGCCTTGAGTCGAGCGAGTTCCTCGTGCTCGAGTGGTGGAACGGCAGCGCGTGGACCGTGCTCGAGTCGACCCGCGCGACGGCGTTCGGCACCACGACCTTCAACCTGCCCGCGGGCGCGTCGAACCTCGGTTCGTTCGCCGTCCGCCTGCGTACGAACGCGAACCGTTCGGACGAATGGGGCGATGTCGACGGCGTCGAGGTCTGGGGCACGCCGAACTGAGCCTCTGGCTCGGCGGATCCAAACATGCATCGGGCGCCCCGCCTCGCGCGGGGCGCCTTTCATTTTCGCCCACCCGCGCGGCGCGGCTGTCGGCGAGAATGCGCGACCCATGCGCCCGACCCTGAAGCCGCTCGCCGCCCTGCTCGTCACCCTGCTTTCGGTGGGCACGCACGCGGCACCACCCGCCGCACCCACGATCGACCCCGAGCGCATTCGCGCGAACATCGCCGAGTTCGCCTCCGACGAGATGAACGGCCGCGCCTTCCGCAGCGAGGAAGGAAAGCTCGCCGCGCAATGGGTGGCCGAGCGCCTGGCCGCCGCAGGCGCGAAGCCGCTCGAGGGGCGTGACTCGATGCTTGTACCCGTGGGCCGCATGCCCGCCGCCGCGCCCAATGTCGTCGCGTGGCACCCGCCGAAGGGCGCGAAGGCCGCGGGCGAGTACATCCTCGTCACCGCGCACTTCGACCACCTGCCGCCTGCGCCGTCGGGCGACGACCGCATCTACAACGGCGCCGACGACAACGCGAGCGGCGTGGCGGGCATGATCGCGGTCGCCGAGGCGCTGCGCGACGACGCGCTCGATGTGGGCGTCGTGTTCGTCGGCTTCACGGGCGAGGAAGCGGGCCTCGTCGGCAGCCGCGCGTTCCTCGAGGAAGAGACGCTGCCGCCCGCGCGCATCCGCGGCGTGTTCAACATGGACATGATCTCGCGCCAGCCCGACGGCGCGATCCGCCTCGATGGCGGGCCGAAGGGCAAGGTGCTCGTCGACCTCCTCGTGCGGCTCGCGCCCAGCGTGCCGATCGAGATGAAGGTCGACACGCACCCCGACTGGCTGCCGCGCAGCGACCAGGGGGCGTTCCTCAGCGCGGGCATTCCCGCAGTGCTCTTCAGCTGCGAGGACCACGAGGACTACCACCGCGTGTCCGACCACGCCGACAAGACCGACGCGGCGCTTGCGGCCCGCGTGGCGTCGCTCGTCGCGCTCGCCGTGCGCACCTACGCGGTCGAGATGGCGCCGCGGTTCGACCTGTCGCCCGTTCTTGGCGCCGATGGCGCGCCGCTGCGCACGATCCGCGTCGGCCGCACGATGCCGAACGCGCCGTACTGGACGCCCGCGACGCGGCGCAGCCCCGACCGCGGGTCCGACGCGGCGCTGCTCGACGCCCTCGCCCAGCAGACGGGCTGGCGCTTCGAGGAGAAGGCCGTCGCGTTCTCGTCGCAGGTCGAGGCGCTCCGCACGGGCGAGATCGATGTCGTGCTGAACGGAGCGACCGCCGAACTCGCGACGCTCGCGCCGTCGGGCGAACTGGTCGCCGTCGCGCCGCCCTACCGCTCCGACTCGGGCGTCGCGCTCCTCGTCAAGGCCGGCGGCACCATCGATGCGAAGACCGACCTCGCGACGCTCCGCATCGAGGTGCGCCAGGGCACGGGGGCCGCGGCGTACCTCGCCGCGCACACTGCGGCAAAGCCCGTCGCATCGAACGATCCCGAGGGCACCATCGCCTCGCGCGTCTCCGCGGGCTCCATCGATGCGTTCGCGGGCGATGCGCTGTCGCACGAGGCGCGCGCGAAGCGCGACCCGAGTTTCCGCGTGGTGCGCCTGGCGTCGCAGCCGTCGTGCATCCTCTGCCGCGCGAAGGATGTCGCGCTGCGCGAGGCGCTCGGTGCCGTGATCGCACGGCTGCAGGCGGCGGAGAACACGCCGAAAAAGTAGCCCTCGCAGGCGCGCCTAGAGACCGCCGACCGTAGGATCGTCCCGATGCACGACCCGAACAAGCCACCGCATGGCGATGTCTCGAAGTGCCCGTTCGTGTCGGCCTTCGACGCGGCGTTGCAGGCGTTCAAGTCGAAGGACGCGCAGCCCGCGAATCCGAGTGCGGTTCCCGCGCCATCACTTACCGACGCGCCGAAGCCCGACGATCGCCCCGCCACCGATGGGGCCGAACCTCCGCGCGCCCCGCAGGCTCGCTAGGCGTTCAGCCGCCAGAGCGCGGCGTTCAGCGCCGTCGCGAACGCCACCCACAGGATGTACGGCACGAGCAGCGCCGCGGCCACGCGGTCATGTCGCCACGCGCGCACGATGAGCACCGCGATGAGCGCGAGCAGGCAGATGATCTCGACGAGCGCCGCCCCAGGCGCGCGCATGCCGAAGAAGAAGCCGCTCCACGCGAAGTTGAGCACCCATTGCGCCACGAGCACCGCAAGCGTCGCGCGGTCGCGCGCAAGCGCCCCCGTGCGCCACAGCCGCCACGCCGCGACGCCGATCATGATGTAGAGCGTGGTCCACACGGGCCCGAAGACCCAGTTCGGCGGGTTCCACGATGGCTTCGCGATCGAGGCGTACCACGCGTCGACAGGCCAGAACGCCGCGGCCAGCGCCGCGCACATCGAGAGCAGCACGAAGCCCGCGCAGGCGAGCGCGGAACGCGCGGAGGAGCGGCTTTCCGTGGTCATCGCCCGAGCGTATCGACTTGCCTCGCAATGGGGCGCTTCGCGCGAAACATTCTCCGCAGGCGATATTCCGTGCGAGGGATACGCGTCAGGCGATCAGCCCGTCGACCACCGCGCCATGCACATCGGTCAGCCTGTACTGCCGCCCCTGGTAGCGGTAGGTCAGCCGCTCGTGGTCGATGCCACAGAGCCGCAGCACCGTGGCCTGCAGGTCGTGCACATGCACGGGGTCGCGCGCGATGTTCCAGCCGAAGTCGTCGGTTGCGCCGTGCACATGGCCCGCGCGCGCGCCGCCGCCCGCCATCCACATGCTGTAGGCGCGGCCGAAGTGGTCGCGGCCCGTGGGCGCGTTGCTGTCGCCTTGCCCGAACGGCGTGCGGCCGAACTCGCCGAGCCAGAGCACCAGCGTGTCGTCGAGCAGCCCGCGCTGCTTCAGGTCGCGCACGAGCGCCGCGCTCGGCTGGTCGGTGTCGCGGCACTGCACCGCAAGATGGCTGTGCAGGTTCCCGTGCTGGTCCCAGCCCGAGTGCATGAGCTGCACGAAGCGCACGCCGCGCTCGGCAAGCCGCCGCGCGATGAGGCAGTTGTTGGCGAAGGTCCCTGGCACCTGCGCGTCGGGCCCGTACATCTCGAGCACCGAGGCGGGCTCGTTCGAGAAGTCGAGGAGCCCAGGCACGCTCGCCTGCATGCGGAACGCCATCTCGTACTGCGCGATGCGCGTCTCGACCGCAGGGTCGCCAAGCGCACCGCCGCGCGCGCGGTTCAGTTGCGCCAGGTCTTCAAGCAGCGCCTCGCGCGAGCCGCGCGACACGCCGCTCGGATCGGCGAGGTACGGCACAGGCTCGGCGCCCGCGCGGAAGCGCACGCCCTGATGCTTCCCAGGCAGGAAGCCGTTCGACCAGTAGTGCTCGTAGAAGAGCTGCCCGCACGACTTCTCGCGGTCCGACGAGGTCATCACCACGAAGCTCGGCAGGTCGTCGCAGCCGTTCCCAAGCCCGTACGCAAGCCACGAGCCCATCGCGGGCCGGCCAGGCTGCTGCGAGCCCGTCATGAAGAAGGTCACGCCGGGCGAGTGGTTCACCGCCTCGGTGTGCATCGAGCGCACCAGGCAGATGTCGTCGGCGATGCCGCCGATGTGCGGCAGCAGCTCGCTGATCTCGGTGCCCGACGCACCACAAGGGCGGAAGGGCTTGATCGCAGGCAGCGCGGGCCAGCGCCCGTAGCCCGACGACATGGTCGAGAGCCGCGTGTCGCCGCGCACCGACGCAGGAATGTCGGTACCCGCCGCACGCGCGAGCTCGGGCTTCGGATCGAAGAGGTCGACATGCGACGGCCCGCCGCCCTGCCAGAGGCAGATGATGCGCTTCGCCTTCGCGGGGAAGTGCGGGAGGCCTGGCAACGCGCCGGGAAGCGCGCCCGCCGTCACTCCACCGTCGCCCGCCAGCGCGACGCCATCGCGCAGGAAGAGCGACGCAAGCGCCACGCCGCCGATCCCATGCAGCGACGACCGCAGGAAGTGGCGGCGCGTGAGCGACATCGGGTCGTGGGGCAGCGGGCTATCCACGGGTCATCGCCTCATCGAGGTTGAAGATCGCCAGGCACACCGCGGCAAGCGCCGCGTGCTCGGTGGCGTCGAGCGTTGCGTCGCGCGGCACCTCGCCGACCGACAGGAAGCGCTCCGCCTCGCCACGCGGGAACATCGCACGCTGCCGCGCCAGCATCGCCGACAGGATGCGCGCTTCCTCCGCATCGGCCGCGCGCCCCGTGGCCATGCGGAACGCGCGCGCCGCCGCCGCATCGCCTGTCAGCCCCTCGTGCATCAGGCGCTCGGCAAGCGTGCGCGCCGCCTCGACCCATGTCGGGTCGTTGAGCGTCGTGAGCGCATGGAGCGGCGATGCGGTCGTCGCCGTGCGCACGCGGCAGGTCTGGCGCGACGCCGTGTCGAACATGTTCGTGGGCGCGATCGTGCGCCGCCAGAAGGTGTACAGGCTTCGCCGATGGAGATCGCGCCCGTGCGACGCGGGGTAGGTGAAGTCGCGCTCCTTCGTGATCGCGAGCGGCTCCCACACATCGGCGGGCTGGTACGGATACACGGGCATGCCGCCGAGCTCCTCGACGAGCAGGCCCGCGTGCGCCAGCGCCTGGTCGCGCAGCAGCATCGCGGGCATGCGGAAGCGCGGCGCCCGCGCCAGCAGGCGGTTCTCGGGGTCGCGCGCGCGCAGCGCGGGCGAGGCCTCCGACGACTGGCGGTACACCGCGCTCGTCACGATGAGGCGATGAAGGTCCTTCATGCGCCACCCGCCCTCGCGCAGGCGCACGGCGAGGTCGTCGAGCAGCTCGCGGTGGACGGGCACCTCGCTCTGCACGCCGAAATCCTCGGGCGTCTTCACCAGGCCCTCGCCGAAGAAGAGCTGCCACGCGCGGTTCGCCGCAACGCGCGCAACGAGCGGGTTCTCGTCGGCGAAGAGCCACCGCGCCAGGCCAAGGCGGTCGCGCGGCGCATCGGGTGCCAAGGGCGGCAGGAACGCGGGCGTCGCGAACGCGACCTTCTCGGCGGGCGACAGGTACGCGCCGCGCGCCAGCACATGCGTCTCGCGCGGCTGCGCGTCGCTCATCACCATCACGCGCGGCCATTCGTCGCGCAGGAATCGGTCGAGTTCGCCCTGCGCCTCGTCGCGTGCGGCGCGCTGCGCGTCGCCCTTCAGACGCAGCGATTCCTCGGCGGCCGCCACCGCGCCCTCGAGCCGCATGCGACGCGCGCGCAACGCCTCGTCGGCGTACTCGAGCACGGGCGGCGCCACGCGGATCCTGCTCGGCGACCCCGCGACGATGCCGTCCTCGGGCACGCGGTTGAACGCGTCGAGCAGCGCGTAGTAGTCGCGCTGCGTGATCGGGTCGTACTTGTGGTCGTGGCACTGCGCGCACGACATCGTGAGGCCGAGCCAGGTCGTCGCGGTGGCGTCGACGCGGTCGAACATCGCCGTCCAGCGGTTCTCCTCGGGAATCGCACCACCCTCGCCGTTCAGCAGATGGTTGCGGTTGAACGCCGTCGCCAGGCGCGTCTCGTCGGTCGCACCAGGCAGCAGGTCGCCCGCGAGCATCTCGGTCGACAGCCTGTCGTACGGCACATCGGCGTTCAGCTGCCGCACCAGCCAGTCGCGCCACACCCACTGGAAGGTGTCGCCATCCTGCTGGAAGCCGTTCGAATCGGCGTAGCGCGCCGCATCGAGCCACGGCAGCACCATGCGCTCGCCATAGCGCGGCGAGGCGAGCAGGCGATCGACCAGCCGCTCGTAGGCATCGGGCGCGCGGTCGGCAAGAAACGCGTCGATCTCGTCAAGCGTGGGCGGAAGGCCCGTGAGGTCGAGCGTGACGCGGCGCACGAGCGTCTCGCGCGGGGCCTCGGGCGAAAGCGAAAGCCCCTCACGCGCCAGCCTTCGCCGCACGGCCGCATCGATCGGGTGCTCTCCTGGCGCGGCCTTCGCCTTCGTCGGTGCGACGAACGCCCAATGCTCCTCGTACCGTGCACCCGCGTCGATCCAGCGCTCGATGAGCCGCTTGTCGCCTTCCGAAAGCGCGCGATGCGACGATGGCGGCGGCATGAGCTCGTCGGGGTCCGCCGACCGCAGCCGCTCGACGAGCACGCTGGCCGACGCATGCCCTGGAACCATCGCACCGCTCGCGATCGCCTCGCGCTCGACATCGAGCCGCAACCCCGCCTTGCGCTTCGCCGCATCGACCCCGTGGCAGTGGAAGCAGTTCTCGCTCAGGATCGGACGGATGTCGGCGTTGAAGGTCGGCGCAGGCGCCTGCGACGCCGCGCGCACCACGACCCAGCCGCAGCCGAGCGCGGCGAGCAAGGCAACGACGCTGAACGCGCGGCTCGACACCGCCGCATCTTTGCAGAATGCGCCCCGCGCTCCAAGTCACGCGGAAGGGAGAACCCGCACGGGCGGCTAGAACTCGGCCGAAAGGCCCAGGCGCACCGCGAAGCCGAACGGCCCCTCGCCGTCGCCGCGGGTTCCGCCGTCCCACGGCGCACGGCCGCCGCGCCAGCCCGCCGAAAGCCCGAGGTTCCAACGGTCGTCGAGCCGCACGCGCAGCGCCGACTCCGCCTCGGGCACGATGCGGTCGCCGCCCACGGCCCCGAACGAGCACTCGAGGTCGACGCGCGGCGCCACGACGGTTCGCGCACGCAGCGCGACCAGCCCGTCGGTCGTCGCATCGAACGCCGCCTGCGCGGCGCGCGACTCAAGCCGCGCGCCCGCGAGAAGGTCGAGCGCGCCCGCCTCGCCCTGCGCCAACCGCCACGCGGCGCACGCGTCACCGCGCATGCCACCGTCGAAGGCGTCCCCCACGGCGCCATCGACGGTCGCACCGAAGCCCGCGTCGTGCATCCAGTCGGCGCGCACGCGCGTCGCCCCCTCGAGCGTGCCGAGCAGCTCGCGCTGCGAGCGGACCTCGACCATCCAGTCGTCGCCGCGCGCCGCGAAATCGGCACGCGACACGCCGACCGAAAGCGCGCAAAGCGCGGCAACCGCGGAAGTGATGAAGGGTCGGCGGAACATCGCCCGCTCGACGGCGCCCGCGCGCCGCGTGTTCCGCGAAATCCCGTGAACCTGCGAAAGTCGCCCCCCTGCCCGTACGATGCGGCGAATGCCCGACCCGCAGCCCGCCTCGCAGGAACTCGCGCCCCGCGTGGCGCTCATGCTCGAGCTCGCCGACCGCGCGGCGACCGTCGCCCTGCGCCACTTCGGCTCGGCCACGCTCGGCATCCGCACCAAGCCCGACGCCTCGCCCGTGACCGAGGCCGACACCGAGATCGAGTCGCTGCTCCGCACGCAGATCGAGGCCGATTTCGCGGCCGACGCGCTGCTCGGCGAAGAGCACGGCGAACGCCACGGCGCGAGCGGCTGGCGCTGGGTCATCGATCCGATCGACGGCACGATCTCGTTTGCGGCGGGCGTCCCGCTCTTCGGCACCCTGATCGGCCTCGAGCACGAAGGCCGCGTCGTCGCAGGAATCTGCTCGATGCCCGCCCTCGGCGAGCGCGTCTGGGCCGCCCGCGGCGAGGGCGCCTGGTGGGAGCGCACCGACGCCGCGGGCACCCACACCCGCTCCGAGGCCCGCGTGCGCCGCTGCACGCGCCTTGCCGATGCGCTCGTCTGCACCACGGGCCTCGAGTACTTCGAGCGCAGCCACCGCACGCCCGCGCTCGTCTCGGTGGCGCGCGCCGCGGGGCGCGTGCGCGGCTGGAGCGACTGCTACGGCGGCATGCTGGTCGCCACGGGCCGTGCCGACGCGTGGTTCGACCCCGTGATGCACCCGTGGGACTCGGGCCCGTTCCCCGTCATCCTTGAGGAGGCGCACGGCGTCTTCACCGACTGGAGCGGCAAGCCCGACATCCACGGCGGCAGCGCGGTCGCGTGCCACGCCGACCTCCACGCGGAACTGCTCGCGCACCTGCGCTGACCGTCAGCCGAGCTCGTCCCACGCCGCATCGAACGCGAACGCGTAGTTGCGCCAGCGGTCGATCGATGAACGGTTGATCGAGCGGCGCACCTGTTCGTGGCTCAGCGTGAGCACGGTGCGCGTGTTCCCTTCGGGCGACAGCACCACGGGGTCGAACGGAACCCCGAGCACCTCGAGCGCCCTGCGGATCTCGCGCTCGGGGTGGTCGACGAGCTCCTCGTACACGATCGACACCGCGCGCAGGCCAAGCACCTCGATCGCGCGCCGCACCAGCAGGCGCTCGAGGCGCACCACACGGCGAATCGACGCAAGGTCGCGCGTGAACCCCCACGCGTTCGGGTGGAAGTTCGACAGGAACATGCTGATCGCACAATCGCGCGGCGAACGCGTGATGTGCACGAACGCGGCGCCAGGCAGCACCGCCGCCAGCGCGGGCAGCATGCGCCACGCGTGCAGCGTCTTGTCGAAAGTCATGCCTGCGCCCGCGCGCCGCCGCGCGGCCGCGCCCTCGAGATAGCGGTGCTGGATGCGCGCCGCATCGGCCGCCTGCAGCCCGCGCAGGTTCTGCGGCCACACGCCCAGGCCGACGAGCGCCTCGTGGATCTCGAACACGCCCTCGTACTCGCCGATGCCCGACACCTGCGGATGACGGTCGAGCATCTGCTCGACGAGCGTCGTGCCGCTGCGAGGCAGCCCGACGACGAGCGCCGTCTGCGCGACCTCGGGCGCCTTGGCCGCGAACCACGCGGGCCCCTTCTCGAGCTGCCGCAGCTGCTCCGCGACCTCGGCCTCGTAGGCACCGATATCGAACGGCGGCGTCGTCTCGGCGTGCACGAACGACGCGAGGTCGAACGCCTCGCGGTACCGCCCCGCCTTGTCGAGCAGGCGCACCGCCTCGAACCCCGCGATCCGCTTGAGCAGCCCGCTGCGCGTCGCGCGCGCGGTGCGCTCGAGCGCCTCCGCGGCCGCCGCGGGGTCGCGGCGCGCGGTGCTTCGCGCCGTGAACACCGCCGCGCGCTCGTCGTCGAGCCAGGCGCCCCCCTGGGCGATGAACCCCTCGAGCGCCTCCTCGCGGGCGGCGCGGTGCAGCGCCTCGGCGAGGGCGAACGAGGCCTCGGTTTCGTTCGGGGGTCTCGTCGCGATCAGGCGCGACAACCTGTCGATCGCCGCGTCGCTGCGCCCGAGCCGATGGTCGAGGATCCCGCGCAGCATCTGCAGCTGCGGGTGCTGCGGCGCGACCCGCAGCCCCTTGTCGGCCGCGTCGGCTGCCGCGGCCAGCCGCCCCGTCGGCAGCAGCGCCTTGACCATGGCCAGGTACCCGCCCGCGTCGCGCGGCAGACGGGCGACCCACCGCTCGGCCCGCGCCAACGCCTCGGCGTGCCTTCGGGCGCCGATCAGGGCGTCGATCTCGGCTGCTTCGGAGCTCTGGGGTGCCTTCGGCTTCATCGCGTGGTTTGGTCGGCGGACCGTAACTCCTTTCGCCACAAACGCCAAGGAAAGGCGGCTCCGCGCCGCACGATTGCCGCTCCGTCGCCAGTTCCCCGCGGGCAGCCCCAATCGCCTGCAGAGTCGCGATCTCACAAACTGGCAGATTTTTCGTTTCAAACCCCTTGCCCGACGGCTGCTTCGATGCAGATTCCGTTCGGAGATTGGATTTGGGACCGCTCCTGTCCACCTGTTTTCAGGTGCTCAGGACGGTTGAGCTTGGTCCCTGTCCCTCCTTTCCCTTTTCTTTCGGAGAGAGTCCTATGAAGACTGTTCTTGCTGCGGGCGTGGCTGCTGCCGCGATCGCGTCGGCCTCGTCGGCCGACATCACCGTGACCCTGACGAACCAGACCTTCACCGGTTTCAACTTCGCCCAGGCCGTCGACTACACCCAGTTCAACATCGTCGGCACCTTCACGGGCGCCTCGATCAATGTCACGCTGAACGCGTCGACCGCGTACACCTACGCCGACGACCTCTGCGTGTATGTCGACATCGAGCCGCTCTCGACCGCGGGCTTCCTGCAGTGCGGCGGCTTCTCGAACCTCAGCGCCGCGCAGCGCTACTACTGGCCGAACGGCGCTTCGTCGGCCGTTGGCACGACCTCGGTCGGCACCGTCAACTTCACCACGGCGCTCGCCTTCTCGGGCAACAAGGCCGTCGACGGCACCATCTGGATCGGCAACGGCTACGGCGCCGGTGGCACCTCGGGCACCTGGACGGGCACCATCACGCTGCACGGCGTCGATGCGGTCGCCGTTCCCGCGCCTGGCGCGATCGCGCTGCTCGGCCTCGCGGGCCTCGCTGGTCGCCGC
>JAJTGK010000057.1 GCA_021297815.1 Planctomycetaceae bacterium | reverse complement strand
GGCACCCGCCCCACGGTTCCGCTCACACGCGATCCCAGCACAGCGCCTTCGAGAAGCGCCGCGCGGCCGCAGGCAGGCCGACCGCGGTGAATCGCGCATCACCCGTCGCAGGAAACGGCCCGCCGTGCACCATCGCGGGGCTCACGACGACGCCCGTGGGCATCGCCTCCGCCAGAAGCCTTCCTGCCTTGAAGCGAAGCACGGCGAACAGCGCGCGGCGCGCCGCGTCGTCCGAAGGATCCGCCACCACCGTCGACGCGAGCTGCCCGTCGAGCGCGCGCGCGAACTCGACGAGCTCCGCATCCGACTCGACCACCACCACCACGCCGAGCGGCCCGAACGCCTCGGCCAGCACCAGCTCGCGATGGCGACGCGCTTCGGCACCACTCGCGACGAACAGCGTCGCGTCATGCCTGAACCCAGGCCCCCGCGCCTCGCCGCCGCACGCCATGCGCAGGCCTGCGCCGCGCATCGCCGCCACCGCGCGCGAGAGATGCGCGCGCGTCGCCTCGGTCAACAGCACCGCAGGCGCCGCCGCGCGCAGCACCTCGGCCGCGCGATTCGCCACGCGCTCCGCCGTCTCGCGCCCCGCGACGACGATCACGCCAGGCTTCGTGCAGAACTGCCCGCCGCCGAGAAGCAGCGACGCGCTCCACGCATCCGCGACCGCTTCCGCGCGCGTCGCCGCCGCACCAGACGCCACGAACACAGGATTCACGCTCGCCATTTCGAGGCTCGCAGGCTTGCCAAGCGCATCGCACGCCGCCTTCAACGCGAGCCCCGACGCGCGCGACCCCGTGAAGCCGAGCGCCGCCACGCCGCGGTGCGCAAGCAGCGCGAGCCCATCCTCGGGCGCACAGTCATAGAACAGCTGTACCGCCGCCGCGGGCAGCCCCGCCGCATCACGCGCGGCCGCGATGTGGCCGAAGATCCGCGCCGTCGTGTTCGGGTGACCAGGGTGCGCCTTCGCGATCACGGGGTTCCGCGCCGCGATCGCCGCGCAGAAGTCTCCACCCGAGACGCCGTTGAACGCAAGCGGAAAGTTCGACGGCCCGATCGCGAGCACCGCCCCGCCGAGCGGCGCCAGTTCGGCGCGCAGGTTGTTCGCGGCATCGCGCGCGACCTCGCGCCACGACTCGTCGCGCAGGCACTTCGCGGCCTCGCGCATCTGCAGGCACATGCGGTTGAACTCGACCTCCGAGAGCCGCGGCGACAGCGGCAGCGCCGTCTCCTCGTGCGCGACCTGCGCGATGCCCGCACGGTCGCCGTCCAACCGCGCCACGCAATCGTCGAGGAACCCCGCGACCACCTCGCCGCGCGCGTCGGCAAGCCACTCCACCGCGCCGAGCGCCGCCTCGGCCATCGCCTCGAGTTCTGCGCGCGAACTCCGCGCGAACTCCGCGCCGAAGGCCTCGCCTGTCGCCGGATTGATCGCCTTCATGAGAGCCTCCGTCAGGAACCGACGATGCGCGCGCCCCGCTCGCCCCAGCCGATGCGCACATCGGCCTTGCCTGCGAGGAACTCGACGAGCCACGCGCCCAGCGCCTCGCGGCGCCAATCGCCTTCGGGGAAGAGGTCGGTCGCAGGCTCCGCCTTGCGCCCAAGCCACCAGCGCGACAGGTCGCCGCGCGTCACCACCATCGCCGGCGCAAGGCCCATCGCGATGCAGCGTGCGCTCGAGATCGCAAGCAGCGCGTCGATCTTCGTGCGGTCGTCGGCGGTCTCCTCGGTGATCTTGCCGTGCGCCAGCCGCTCGGGCGGCATCTTGCCGCCTTCGTCGACGGCCTGCGCGATCGCGTCGCCGTACTTCTGCGCGAAGCGCTTGGGCAGACCGCGCACCGAGGTGAGCTGCGGCGCCGACACGGGCCGCTGGCGCACGATCTCGGCCATCGTCTCGTCGGGCATGACCACGCGGTGCGGCAGGTCCTCCTTGCGCGCGATCTCGTCGCGGAGGCGCACGAGCAGGCGCAGCGTGGGGATCTGCGCGGGCTTCATCGGCCACGACTTCATCGTGCGGCGGACCTGCGATTCCTCGTCGAAGCGCGCGGGCACGATCGCGCTCAGCTCGCATTCGCGCATCGCCCACGCGATGGTGCCGCGCTGCTCGAGGTCGGCGCGCAGGCGCTCCCACACGAGCGGCAGGTAGCGCACATCGTCGGCGGCGTAGCGGAGCTGCGCGGGGGTGAGCGGCCGCGCATCCCAGTTCGTGAAGGTGTGGCCCTTCGAGATGCGGTGCCCCGCGAAGCGCTCGACGAGCTTCTCGAGCCCCGCGGGCCACGGCATCTCGGCGAACGCGGCCGCGACCTGCACATCGAGGATGTTGGCGGGCTCGCGGCCGAGGATGCGGCGCACGGGCTCGAGGTCCTGCGTGCCCGCATGGACGAGCGTGAGGATCGCGGGATCGGCGACCAGCTCGAAGATCGGCGCGAGGTCGGGCAGCGCGGCCGTGTCGATGATGCCGACGCGCTCGGTGGTCGCGAGCTGCACCACGCAGATCCGCGGCCAGTAGGTCTCCTCGCCGATGAACTCGGTGTCGTAGGCGAAGAGCCCCTTCTCGCGGATGTGCGCGAGCAGGCTCGCGAGCTGCGGCGCGGTGGTCACGAGCTCCGCGTCGCCGCGCGGCACCAGCTGGTGCTCGAGGTGCGGCGCGTTGGGCGCGTCGTCGTCCTGCGTCGCGGCATGGTGCCGCTCGCGCTTCTTGCGGCGGTAGTTCAGGTTCATCGCGCGCTCGAGGCCCTGTTGCGAACGCTCTCGACCACCGACGCCGCGACATGCTCGAGCTGCGCCTGCGTGAGGTCGGCGAAGATGGGCAGCGCGATCGTCTCGAGCGCGGCGCTCTCGGCGTGCGGGAAGATGCCCTTCGTGTAGTGGAGGTGCGCGAAGCACTTCTGGAGGTGCAGCGGCACGGGGTAGTAGATCTCGGTGCCGATCTTGCGGTCGGCGAGGTCCTGGCGCACCGCGTCGCGGATCGCCGCAGGCACGCGGATCGTGTACTGGTTGTAGATGTGGCGCGAGCCCTGCACGGCGGGCTTCGGGAAGCGCAGCGGCAAGCCGCCCTCCGAGAGCGCGACCGACGAATCGGCGGCGCCCGCGGCGCGGAACGCGGCGTCGTAGAAGGCCGCGTTGCGCTGACGACCCGCGCTCCACGCGTCGAGGTGGCGCATCTTGACGAGAAGCACCGCCGCCTGCAGCGCGTCGAGGCGCGAGTTCAGGCCGACCTCGTCGTGGTAGTACTTCGGCTCCATGCCGTGGTTCCGGAGCCGCATCATGCGCGTCGCGAGCGCGTCGTCGTTGGTCGTGATGATGCCGCCGTCGCCGAAGCCACCGAGGTTCTTCGAGGGGAAGTAGCTGAAGGTGCCGATCGCGCCGCGCGAGCCGACGCGGCGGCCCTGAGGATCCTCGGTGCCGATCGCCTGCGCGGCGTCCTCGACGACGGGCACGCCGTGCTCGGCGCCGATCGCGAGCATCGCGTCGAGGTCGGCGGCCTGTCCGAAGAGGTGGACGGGCACGATCGCCTTGATGTTCTTGTGGCAGCGGAACGCCGCGCGCGTCGACTCGGGGCAGATGTTGTAGGTCGCGGGGTCGACATCGACGAACACGGGCTGCGCGCCGAGGCGGTGCACGCTGCCCGCAGTCGCGAAGAAGGTGTAGGTCGGGCACACGACGGCGTCGCCCGCCTGGATGCCAAGCGCCATCAGCGCGAGCAGGATCGCATCGGAGCCGTTCGCGCAGCCGATCGCATGCTTCGCGTGGCAGTACTTCGCGGTCTCGGCCTCGAGCTCCGCGATCTTCGGGCCACCGATGAAGTACTGGCTCTCGATGACATCCTTGACGACGGGTTCGATCTCGGAGCGGATCGTCGCGTACTGCGCCTTCAGGTCGAGCAGCGGAACATTCACGGCGGCAGCGGTCGCGGTCGTCACAAGGCACTCCTTTGCCCCCTGCCGCAGGAAGCCTGCGTGCGCGGGGAGATGCGCCATTGTGACGAATCCGCGGGGGACGGGCTAGCGGTCGGCTGAACGGCGCGGGCCGTGGCCGATGCCCGTCGAGCCGAAGCCGCCCGCGCCACGGAATGTCTCCGTAAGTTCATTCACTGCAATGACTTGCGCGCGTTCAACGCGGGCGATCACCATCTGGGCGATCCGCATGCCGTGCTCGACCACGAAGGGCGCGCGCCCGAGGTTGATCAGGGGAACCTTGACCTCCCCGCGATAATCGGCGTCGATCGTGCCTGGGGAGTTGGGCATCGAGATGCCGTGTTTCGTCGCGAGCCCCGACCGCGGGCGGACCTGCGCCTCGAAGCCCTGCGGCAGCGACATCGCGAATCCGCACGGGATGAGCGCGATGTCTCCAGGTTGCAGCGTGACGGGCGCGTCGAGGTCGGCCGCGAGGTCGAGCCCCGCGGCGTGCGGCGTCTGGTACGCGGGCACCGAGGCGGAAGGTCGGAGTCGCTTGATCTGGAGTTGCGGGCCGTCCATGCACGCAGCGTAGCGCGCCGACCGCCCGAGGTCACCAGGTCAACCGAGCGCCTTCACCGCCGCGAGCACTTCCTCCGCGTGGCCATCGACCTTCATCTTGTCGAAGCGCGCGGCCACGGTGCCGTCGGGGGCGAGCACATAGGTCGTGCGGACGATGCCCATGTACTTCCTGCCGTACATGTTCTTCTCCTGCCACACGCCGTAGGCCGCGGCCATCGGCGGCACGCCGTCGGCGCCCGGCTGGTCGGCAAGCAGCGTCAGGCCGAGCTTGAACTTCGCGTCGAAGGCCTTGTGGCTGTCGACCGAATCGGGGCTGATTCCGATGACGGGGCAGCCGAGCTTGGCGAACTTCGGGCGGTTGTCGCGGAAGGCGCAGGATTCCACCGTGCAGCCCGGGGTGTCGTCCTGCGGGTAGAAGAAGAGGACCGCGGGCTTTCCCTTCAGGCTCGCGAGCGTGATGGTGCTCCCCGACGCATCGGGGCGGCTGAACGAGGGCGCGGGCGCGCCGACGACGATCAGGCCGGGCTTGGCCGAGGCGATCTTCGCGGGCTTTGCGGATGCCGGCTTTGAGGCGTGTACGGTGGACTTTGGAGCCGACTTCGAGGCGGCCGCGCGCGTCGCCGACGCGGTTCGCGTCGTGGATGACTTCTTCGGCGATGCGACTTTCGCAGCGGTGGCTGTCGAGGCGCGGCTGCTCTTCGCGGCCTGCGTCGCACGGGCGGACTTGCCCATGGACTTCGTCGAGACCTTCTTCGTGGACTTGCTGGCGTGCTTCGACGCGGCGTTCGTGGTCTTGGTCGGCATGGGGCGGACGGTTCGACGCGTGATGCGCGCGGATTCACCCCGCGGCGCATCGGCCGCGGGCTTCGGCGCAGATTCTTGGGAACACGCGTCATCGAGAGGTCAGGCGCGCCGACGGAGCATGTCGACATGCGGAATGCCGTCGATGTCGTGAAGTTCCGACGCGCGCACGAAGCCGAACTCCCCGTAGAACCGCTCGAGGTACGCCTGGGCGCTGATGCGGATCACGGTGTCCTCGCCCACGGCCGCGATGCCGCGTCGCATCAGCTCGCGGCCGAGGCCCGTCCTGCGCATGCTGGCCGCGGTGATCACCCTGCCCAGGCTGACCTCGGCGAACTTCACCCCCGCAGGAACGATGCGCAGGTAGGCGACGACCGCGCCGCCGCGCTGCTCGGCCCACAGGTGGCGGCTCGCCAGATCGATGCCGTCGGCGTCGAGATACGGACAGTTCTGCTCGACCACGAACACCTGCTCGCGCAGCGCGGTGATGGCGTAGAGCTGTCGTGTGGTCAGCTCGTCGAAACCGCGCTCATGCCAGGTGAGGTCCACGGCGCGGACTATACGACCTTGCAACGCACGCCCGGGCGTTCCCAGGCGTCGTGGTGCGCGGCGTTCCTGGCGGCGCGGTGGTGTCGCCGCCTCCGCACGCTCGGATCACGCATCTCCGCGGCGGTAGTCGAGATCGGGCCTCGGGCTCGGGTTCTGCTCGACCCAGTCGGATCGGAAGCACCCGACCCAGCGGGTCGGCTCGACCTGCACGAGCGCGTACTCGTCGCGGCCCGGCGCGATCGCGGGCCGCACGCCCTTCGGCGCATCGGGCCACCATGGCACGAGCTCGCCGAGCGCGCCGCCGAACCCATGCAGCTTGAACTGCTCGGGGTCATGCACGACTTCCTCGACGGTGGTCAGGCGGTGCTTGCGGTCGCGCAGGGTTGGAATCGAGTTGAAGAGCCCGCGCGTGTACGGGTGCAGCGGCCTATCGAAGAGCTCGAACACCCGCGCGTACTCGACCACGCGGCCCGCGTACATCACGCACACCACATCGGCGTTCTCGGCGACCACGCCGAGATTGTGGGTGATCAGCATGATGCCCATACCGCGCGTGCGCTGCAGCTCGTGCAGAAGCTCCAGGATCTGCGCCTGGATCGTGACATCGAGCGCCGTGGTCGGCTCGTCGGCGAGGAGCAGCGTGGGCTGGCAGGCAAGCGCCATCGCGATCATCACGCGCTGGCGCATGCCACCCGAGAACTGGTGGGGATAGGCCTTCATCCGCTCCTCGGGCCGCGGTATGCCGACATCCTTGAGCGCCTGCACCGCGATGTCCCACGCCTTCTCGGCGCCGACCTTTTGGTGAAGCAGGATCGCCTCGGTGATCTGGTCGCCGATCGTGTAGACGGGATTCAGGCTCGTCATCGGCTCCTGGAAGATCATCGCGATCTTCCCGCCGCGGACCTTCAGCATCTCGGCCTCGCTGAACGACAGGATGTCCTGCCCCTCGAAGAGGATCGAGCCGCGGTCGAAGCGCCCCGGCGGACGCGGAATGAGCTGCATGGTGCTCATCGCGGTCACGCTCTTGCCACAGCCCGACTCGCCCACGACCGCGAGCGTCTGGTTCGGGTGCACCGTCATCGAAACGCCCGCGACCGCCTGGATGCGCGGGCCTCCCGCCGAGTTCGCAAAGCTTACGGCCAGGTCCGCAACCTCGAGGATCGGCTTCGTGCGCGTCGAAGGCGCTGCCATCATGGGCGTGGCGGCCGATTCCATCAGTGCGCCGCCTTTCGCAGCTTCGGGTCGATCGCGTCGCGCATCGCCTCTCCGAGCATGTTGTAGCTGAGGACCGTGAAGAAGATCGCGAAGCCTGGGAACACCGCGAGCCACCAGACGAAGGTTCCCGTGGTGCCCGTGGCGCTCGACAGCAGCTTGCCCCACGACGGCTGGCCGTCGGGCCCGAGTCCGAGGTACGACAGCGTCGCCTCGGCGATGATCGCCGCCGCGACGGCGAACGACGCGTCGACGAGGACGGGCGTCACGCCGTTCGGCAGCATGTGCCTGAAGAGCACGCTGCGCAGCGGGAGCCCCGCCGCCTGCGCGCCCTGCACGAAGTCCTGTCGGCGCAGCTTCAGGAACTCCGCGCGCGTGAAGCGCGCAGCGCCCGTCCACGAGACGCAGCCGATGATGGCCATCATCACATAGGTGTTCCGCGGCAGCACCGCCGCCGCCACGATCAGCAGGAACAGGACGGGAATCGCCATGAAGATCTCCACCACGCGGAAGATCAGAAGGTCGACCCAGCCGCCGAAGTAGCCCATGAGCGCCCCGAGCGTGACGCCGATCAGGAGCGCGATGCCCGTCGAGACGAGACCGATCGAGATCGACAGGCGACATGCCCACAGCATCTGCGACAGCACATCCTTGCCAAGCGCATCGGTGCCGAGCAGCACGCGCCGTTCGCCGAGGGGCGAGCCCTTCAGCGCCTCGACCGATGCACCGAGTTCGGTCATCGGCGGCAGGGTGTAGGTGTCGGAACGGCCATACGCGGGCGAGAACGGCACGAGCGTGTAGTACGGCTCGTGCGTGCCCGCGACGGCCTGCTCGTCGTAGCTCTCGAAGTTCACCAGCTTGTCCGACCAGCGCGACGCGTTCGCCGACACCGCGACGACCGCCGCAAGCGCGACCATCGCAAGCTTGAAGCGCGCGCGGCCAACCACCGCCGCGGCGAACAGCGCGGCCAACCCGCCGACGACCGCGGAGGCGATCCACGCGAAGCCCTCGGCGCGACCGAGTTCGCGCAGCCACGGCGCGCTGTCGTTGTCGCGCGAGACCGCCGAGATCACGCCCGCAACGACGATCGTGAAGCCCGCCTGCAGGGCGAGCAGCAGCAGGAGGCCGAGGCGCGACGACCGCGCAGGCATGCCCACGCGCCTGGCGAGGCCCGATGGCAGGAACGCGAACGGCACGCCGATCGCGGCCGCCGCCAGCAGCGCCAGATCGACGCTCGTCAGGTTCTGCCAGAGCGGCGAGTCCCATGCTCCCGTCGCGACCTCGCGGCGCAGGATCGGGTGCGAGTTCGCGATCACGGGGCCGAAGACGGCAAAGAAGGCGATCAGCCCGATCCATGCGAGCGCGACGCGCGCCCCGAATCGGCCCACGACGCGATCCCACGCGTCGGCCCAGAATCCCTTCGCGGCCACGGCGCCCACGCCGCGCATCGCATCGATGCCGCTGATCGACTGCGGAGCATCCGAGTTCGAAGGGCGATCACTCATAGCTCACCCGTGGATCGGCCACCGCATAGAGGATGTCGGCGAGGAGCAGCGCCGTCAGGTTGACGCACGCGATCATGAAGGTGTTGGCGAGGATGAGCTCGCGGTCGCGCTGGCTGATCGCATCGAGGATGAGCGACCCCATGCCAGGCACCGAGAAGATGCGCTCGATCACGACCGAGCCCGCGAGCGTCGCGGGGAACACGGTCACGAACATCGTGATCAGCGGCAGCAGGCTGTTGCGGAACACATGGTGGATCACCACATCGCGGCGCGCTACACCCTTGGCCTTCGCCGTGCGCACATAGTCGGCGTTGAAGTTGTCGAGCATGGCGGCGCGCGTCTGCTTCGAAAGCACCGCGAATCCACCATAGACGAGGCAAGCGACGGGCAGCACGAGATGCCAGAGCACATCGCCCAGCCAGCCGATGCTCCAGATCCCGTCGGCCTGCGTTCCCGGAAGGAAGGTCCACGCGTCCGCCGCGCGGTCATGCAGGCCAGACACGGGGAACCAGCCGAGATACTCGTCGCTCGCGAGATATCCGACCGCGAGCACGCCCGCCCACACCGTCGGCACCGACCAGAGCGCGACATAGGTCGCCCCCGAGAACTTGTCGAACCACGAGCCCGCCCTCGCGCTGGCGAGGATGCCCGACGGAATCGCCACGAGGTAGATGATCGGGAACGCGATGAGGTTGATGAGGAGCGTCACGGGAAGCGCATCACCGATGAGCTCCGTCACAGGTCGGCTCTTCGAGAAGGCGGTTCCAAGATCAGGGCTGCCGACCCAGAGCGCCCCTGGAAGAACAGGAATGCCCGCCTCAGGGAAGGGCTTCTCCGAGAACGCCTTGGCGAGCAGTGCCCTGCGCGTCGACGCTTCGGCGTGCGCGGCGGCCATCTTGGCGAATGCGTCCTCGACCTTCGGCCACGAGGCGTTGGATCGGTCGACGGGAATCGCCTCGAGCCGCGACACCACGATCTTGCCCTTCGTAT
This sequence comes from Planctomycetaceae bacterium, assembly GCA_021297815.1. Classification (GTDB taxonomy): domain Bacteria; phylum Planctomycetota; class Phycisphaerae; order Phycisphaerales; family SM1A02; genus QWPT01. The sequence continues at coordinate 4,383 of JAJTGK010000057.1, read as the reverse complement.
CGAGCCATTCCTCGCGCCCGGCCGAGCGGGCGTACTCGACGAGCGCCGACTCGAACTCGCGCTTGGCACCGAGGTAGCGCGAACGCGCGGCCAGCGCATCGTTCGCGATCTTGCGGTACTCGCGCTGGCGCTCCTCTTCCACAGCGGCCTTCAGGGCGGACTCCGATGTTTGACCCGCATCCGCGGCGGCAAGCTCGAACCCACCCCACTCGACCAGCGGAGGATCGGGAATCTCCTTCGGCGACTGCAGCCGTTCACCCGCGGAGGTGACCTGGTCGCGCGTGCCGAACTTGACGGGCGAGATCCGGTGCAGCCATCGCACATACTGCACGAGCACGGGGTCGTTCAGGCCGTAGCGGTCCTGCAGGTATGCCTCGAGGATCGCGGCCTTCGACGCGTCCTGCTGCCCACCTGCCGCCGCTGCCGCCGCGCCGATGCCGCCAGGCGACAGCGCAAGAAGCAGGAACACCACGAAGGTGATCCCGATCACCGTCGGCAGCATCAGCAGGAGTCGTCGGACGATGTAGTTGACCATTCGTCACCCGGCCGAGCCGGCGGCAGGCGCCGCGCGGAAGAACTCCCACGGCTCGAGCCCCGACTTGTACTTCTGGACATTGCCGATCTCCTTCTTCACGAACCGCGCCCACGGCGCGACGCGGATGAAGGTGTACGGCTGCTCGTCGTGGATGACGCGCTGGAACTCCTGCCAGACCAGGCGGCGCTTCTCGAAGTCGATCTCCGAGCGGATGCCGTCGATCGCCTTGTCGGCCGCAGGCGAGTTCCACTGCGCGAAGTTGTCGCCGCCTTCCTTGATCGATTCCGAGTGGAAGATCTGGCGCGGGTCGCTCTCAGGCGCGCTGGCCGACCACGCCATGGTGAGCGCGTCGAAGGTCCGGCCCTTCAGGATGTCGGACATCGCGGCCCAGTCGATCGGCTTCACCTTCATCACGATGCCGACGCGCGCGTAGCTGTCCTTGATGAAGGTCGACAAACGCTCCGAGATCTCGTCGGAACCCGAGCGGGTGAACTCGAACTCGAAGGTCTCGCCCTTCTCGTTCTCGAGGATGCCGTCGCCGTTGCGGTCGATCCAGCCCGCCTCGGCGAGCAGCGCCTTTCCGCGCGTGGGGTCGAACGGCCAAGCCTTGACATCGGATGCGAACACGGGGCTCTCGGGGTTCACAGGACCCTGCGAAAGCTGTCCCACGCCCTCCCAGATGTCGCGGATCATGCGCTCGCGGTCGAGGCAGAGCGTCATCGCCTGGCGCACGCGCTTGTCGGCGAACGGCGTCTGGCGCCCCGCGTTCTTGCCCTGGTTCCACACGATGAACGAGTAGCCCGAGCGCATGTTCACCCAGAGCAGCGACTGGTTCTTCTCGTCCCAGCCCGCCTCCTTCGACTTGCGCACGAACTGCGGGCTCGAGGGCGTGATCATGTCGCCTTCGTCCGACTGGTACGCGGCGAGGCGCGAGGTGCTGTCGGCCACGACCTTGAAGCGCAGCTTGTCGAGCGGCGACCGCGGGCCCCAGTAGTTCTCGTTGCGCACGAGGACGAGGTCCTGTCCAGGCGTCCACTGGTTCTCGACATCGAGCCGCTCGAGTTTGAACGGCCCCGAGCCCATGAGGATGCCCGTGGCGCTGTTGATCTGCGACGCCTGCAGCTTTCCGTAGAAGTGCTTCGGCAGCACATAGACGCCGAGCGTGTACTCGAGGTTGAACGAGAGCGACTTGTTGAAGACGAACTCGACGGTCAGCGGGTCGATGACCTTCACATCCTCGATCTGGTCGAGCGTCGCGCGGACGCGCTCGGTCTCCATCGACGGGTTGAACACGAATTCGTCGAAGGTCCAGCGCACATCCTCGGCAGTGAGAGCCTCGCCGTCGGAGAAGCGCAGGCCGTCACGCAGGCGCACGCGGATCCACATGCCCGCAGGGTCGCGCTGCCACGCGTCGGCGAGCAGACCGCGGAACTTGAGCGTCGTGGGGTCGTACGCGCCGAGCGAATCGCAGACTCGGTCGATCGCGCGGCGCCCGTAGACATCGCTCGCGATCATCGGCGTGATCTTGGGCGGCTGGCCCTCGAAGATCTCGGTGAACTCGCCACCCTCCACGAAGCCAGGCTGGGCCTGGGGCTCCGTGGCATACCCCCACGGCGCCTGCCACTCGACCGCCACACCCGGGCGCGCCCACGACTCGTCGCGCGAGGGCTTCCCAGCCCCCGTTGGCGCCGACGCGCTCGAGGTCGTTCCCCCGGAGGCCGTTCCTCCCGAGGCCGTTCCCCCAGAGGCTGATCCCCTAGACGCCCCCGCCTGCGGACCCGCCGCGGCCGAAACGACGCCGCTCGACAGCTTCTTCTCGATCGCACCGAGCTTGTCGAGGATGTCCCGCTGCAGGACCCACTCGCGGTCGCGCTGAAGCATGGAGAGCCACACGAGAACCAGCACCGCGCCCGTGAGCACGATCTGGAGGAAGTCCTTGAAGCCGAAGCGGTTGTTCATGGCGGCACCTTCCCCGCGGAGGGGGCGCGCATCCTAACGGACGACCCGCCAAAGCCACGGAGCAGCACCTTTTTTTTCACAAGCGCAGCACGCTGCGGAAATGCAGTTACGCGACCTTCCTGCCGCGCATCGGATCAAACCGCTCGCGCAGCTCGTCCCCGAGGAAGTTGAGCGCCATCAGCGTCAGCGCGATCGCCACGCACGGCGCAGCGAGCAGCCACCAGCGGCTCTCGACCGTGTTCAGTTCGCCCAGGCCGTCGGCGGCCATGTTGCCCCAGCTCGGCACGGGCTCGCGCACGCCGATCCCGAGGAACGACAGGAAGCTCTCCGACAGGATCGCGGCGGGCACCGCGAGCGCCGCATACACCGCGATCGGCCCCACCAGATTCGGCAGGAGATGCGACACGAACTGCCGCCTCGGCCCGACGCCGATCGCGCGGCACGCCTCCATGAACGGCTTCGCACGCAGCGACAGCACCTGCCCGCGGATCACGCGCGCCATGGTGAGCCAGCTCACGCCGCCGATCGCGACAAGCAGGGTCGCGATGTTGATCGCCTGGCGCGCGAGCGCGGGCAGGTCCGCACCGCGCCGCTCGAGCACGCCGTCGACCGCCACCGCGAGCAGCACCACGAGCAGGATCGACGGCAGCCCGAAGAGGATGTCGACGAGGCGCATGAGCGCCGCGTCCACGCGCCCGCCCGCCGCACCCGCGATCGACCCGTAGGTGGTGCCGACCACGACCGCGATCGTCGCGGCGCTGAGCCCGACGAGCAGGCTGATCGCGCCGCCCGCAAGCAACCGCGCGAGCACATCGCGGCCAAGCCTGTCGGTGCCGAGCACACGGCTTGGCACATACTGACCCGCCTCGACCGCCCGTGCGATGCGCTGCGCGTCTTCCTCGGAGAGCTGCTGCCAGAGCGGCGGCAGGAGATTGAGCGTGAGGTTCGACGCCTCGTAGCGCGCGAGCCGCGTGGTGCCCGTCTCGACCGAGCCAGCGCTCCACGGCAGCGTGGCGACGCACGCGAGCAGGATCACCGAGAGTACGGAGACGCCGATCCAGCCTGCGAGGCCGAGCCGCGCGCGTGCGCGGGCACGAGACAATGCCGCGGAGGCCACGCCTTGCCGAATCTGCTCGCTGTTGGAAGCCGTCGCGACCTGCACGCGGCCGATGCTAGCAGCACGGGCCTGCCAGCAAGGTCACGGCGCGCCACGCGGTGGGGCATCGCCACGCGGTGGGGCATCGCCACGAGGCGCACCATCTCCACGGCGCGGCCCCTCGCGCGGGGGGTTCTCCGCCCGCTCGCGCACCTCGCGCGAAAGTTCGGCCGCCTTGGCCGCGTCGGCCTCGATTTCGGCCTTGAGGCGGCCAATCTGCGCCTCCAGCGCGTCGACCTCCGCGCGACGCGCGGCCACCGTCGCCTGCACCTGCGTCGCCGACGCGGCATCGAGCGCCTTCGACAGCTCGGCGACCCGAGCCTCGTCGGCACCCTCGTCACGCGCGCTCCGCAACTCGGCCGCGGCGCGCTGCACCTCGGCCTGCGCGCGGATCTCGGCGACCTTCGCCTCGAACACCATCGGCGCCCGGTCGCGCAGCGCGACCAGCGCCAGCAGCCTGCGGGCGCTTCCGCGCAGCGCCTGCTTCATGCCTTCGGGATCGCTCTTCGCGCGCTCGGCGATCGCCTCGCCCCACTCCTTCGACACGAGCCGCGCCACATCGACCGCCTTCGCGAGATCCTCGTCGGTCAGCGCGCGGCGGCCGAACTCGCCCGCCACAAGGCCCTCGATCATCGGCCGGTCGCCCGAGCCGAATCCGCCCGCGCGCGGCCAATCGGGCGGCATGCGCTCGGCCCGGCGGTCACGCGCGCCGCGCTGCTCGCGAGGCTCGTCG
>JAJTGK010000056.1 GCA_021297815.1 Planctomycetaceae bacterium | reverse complement strand
CCGGCGGTCACGCGCGCCGCGCTGCTCGCGAGGCTCGTCGCCGCGCGGCGGCTCGCCGCCCTCGTCCTGCGCGCGCGCGGCATCCGACATCGCGGCGGCAAGCGCCACGGTCGCGATCATGAGCATCGAAGCGAAGTTGCGGATCATGGCATGCCTCCACGGAGAACCGCGCGCCGCGGCGCGCATGCCGCTCAGCCGCCCGTCCCAGCGACGAGCGCGGCGAACTCACCCGAAAGATCCTCGTAGGTCGGCTGCGCGCCGTCAAGGAACGCGCTCGCACCGAGGAGCCCCGCGAACACATCGGACTCGTCCGACTCGCCGCCGAGGCCCGAGGCCGAGCGGTCGGCAAGCGCGAGGATCGCAGCCTCGCGCGGCCCCGCCGATGCATCGACGAGCACCGCCTCGAGATGCTTCGGCTCGAGCGGCCGCGCAGGTGCCGCCGCACGACCGGGCGCATCGGAGGAAGCAGGCGCATCCTGCACGAGGGTGCCTCCGGGCGCAGACCCCACCGCGCCCTCGTCGTCACGCAGCGCGCGCGACACGAGGTACGCCCCGACCAGTGCGCCACAGACCGCAGCGGCGATGCCCGCGGCACGCAGCACAAGCCGCGCCGTCGAGCGCCCAGCAGACACGGCTCCAATCCGCGCAACCACCGGGCTCACCTCGCCCGCGAGCGGCAGCTGCAGGTCGCTTGCGGCGAACACGCGGTCGAGCGCGCGCGGCGAAAGCCGCCCGCGCTCCTTCGCGCCCGCCTCGTCGAGGGCGCGCGCAAGGCCCGCGATGTCCGCAGGCACCTGCCCGTCGTCGCCAGGAAGATGTCGAGTGTCGTCGCTCATCGTCGGAACTCCCCCGCCAACCTGCGGGCTGAACGCTGGCGGCCGCGGCACATTGCGGGGTTTTCACCCGCATCGCCGCACATCGCGTCCGTTTGCAAAGGCAGGGCCGCAAACATCGCTACCGCTCCTCCCCGCCAAGGTCCCGGGCCTCGAGGCCCGTCTCCTCGAGCATCGCCCGCAGCTTGCGCAAGGCCCTGTGGTGACGCGCGAGCAGCGTTCCCACAGGCTCCTCGAAGTAGTCTGATAAGGCCTTGAAGCTCATTCCACCGATGTGGCGCAGATCGACGAGCTCGCGGTCCGCCTCGGAAAGCCGAGCCATCGCCGCCCGCAGGCGATCGACCGACTCCGCCGCCTCGACGCCCGCGTCGCGGCGCACGGGCCGCGCGGCCGACGCATCGAGCGGCTCGTCGCCCGCGTTGCGCGCCTGACGCTTCCTGCGGCGCATCTCGTCCCGCAGGCGGTTCATCGCGATGCGGAACACCCAAGACTCGAACCGCCCGCCCTCGATGTAGCTCCCGATCTTCGCGGCCACAGTGCAGAAGGTCGATTGCGCGATCTCCTCCGCAAGTTCGTCGTCGCGGCACTGTGCGCGCACGAGGCCGTACACGCGCGGCGCGAACGCCTCGACGACCGAACGCCACGCCACCGAGTCGCCCTCGGCCGCGCGCTTCAGAAGCTGCTGGAACTCATCGGTCGTCGGATCCATGCAAACGCCGCCCGCCGCTCGGAAGCGTAACGGGACAAGACCGTTCCGATTGCGAAGAAAGCCCGCGGCCCTCGATCAGATCGGCAGGTCGTCGTCGGGCTCGGCCGCCGCGCGCGGACGCGTGGGCGCCGAGACGCGGCGCGGCGCATCCTCGGGGGGCGCGACATAGGTCAGGCTCTTGAAGCGCGTGGTGTTGCCGTCCCAGACGAGGTTCACCGTGCCCGTCGGGCCGTTGCGCTGCTTCGCGAGGATCAGCTCGCCCGTGCCGACCTTGTCGGGGTTCTCGTCGGCCCAATTCGGGTCGCTGCGGTGGTAGTACTCCTCGCGGTGAAGCATCATCACGACGTCGGCGTCCTGCTCGATCGAGCCCGATTCGCGCAGGTCGCTCATGCGCGGCCGGTGGCCCTCGCGCTGCTCGGCGGCGCGGTTCAGCTGCGACAGGCAGAGCACAGGCACCTCGAGTTCGCGCGCCATCGCCTTGATGCCGCGCGAGATCTCGCTCACCTCGAGCTGGCGGCTCTCGACGCGCCCGCCCGCGGTCATCAGCTGGAGGTAGTCGATCGCGATGAAGCCGATGCCGAAGCGCTCCTTCATGCGGCGCGCCTTCGAGCGCATCGCCATGAGCGTGAGGCCAGGCGTGTCGTCGATGTAGATCGGCAGCTTCGAGAGGTCGCCGCACGCCGCCATCAGTCGGCGGTAGTCGTCGCTCCCGAGCATGTGGCGGCGCATCTTCTGGCCGTCGATCTGCCCGAGCGCGCACAGCATGCGCTGGATGAGCTGCTGGCGGCCCATCTCGAGGCTGAACATGAGCGACGCCGTGCCGAGCCGCGCGACCTGCTCGAGCATGTTGAGCGCGAGGGCCGTCTTGCCCATCGACGGACGCGCGGCGAGGATCAGCATCTCGCCGCGCTGCATGCCGTTGGTCATCTCGTCGAACTCGACGAAACCCGAGCGTACGCCCGCGAAACCCTGCCCTTCGCTCTGCTCGAGCAGCTTCATCGTCTCGTCGACGAGTTCGTTGGCCGAGCTCACAGAGCCCTGCTCGCGCTTCTGCGCGATGCGGTAGATGCGCTGCTCCGCGCTCTCGAGCACATTCTGCGCGGGCTCGCGCGAGGTGTGCGACTCCGACAGGATCTCGCCCGCCGCCGCGATGAGCTCGCGCAGCGTGGCCTTCTCGCGCACGATGCGCGCCCAGTGCGTGGCGTTCGCCGCGCTCGGCACGCCTTCGGCAAGCTGCACGAGGTAGTCGACGCCGCCCACCGCGTCGACGAGCCCGCGGTCCTTGAGCAGCTGGTTGAGCATCACGAGGTCGACCGATGCGTGGCGGTCGTAGAGCTCGACGATCGCGTCGAAGATGCGGCCGTGACGCGGCGACGAGAAGTCGTCGCCCGTGCGCACCACCTGCAGCACATCGCCCACCACCTTCGGATCCCAGAGCACCGCGCCAAGCAGGCCCATCTCGGCCTCGAGCGCCACGGGCGGCTGCGTGCCGAAGAGCGCGGCCACATCGCGCCGCTGCGTCTCGTCGAGACCCGCCTGCGCGCGTCGTCCGCGGAATCCGCGACCACGACGCTGCGACGACTCCGACTCGCGCGCGAGCACTTCATCCGCCGAGAGCGATGTCTGTTCCTCGTTCACGACGCGGAGACTAACGCGGCCTCGCTCCCTGCAACAGGGGCGAGGCCGCACAATCAGGTTTCCCACCGTCGGTCCGCGCCAGGCGGATCACTCGACCTTCGTCGCCGCGCTGCGCTCGAGCACAGCGCCGCCTTCGGTCAGCGACTGCTGCATGAGCCGGCCGACCTTGAAGCGCACGCTCTTGCGCGGCGGCACCGCCACGCGCTCGAGGGTCTTCGGGTTCTGCGCCACGCGGCCCGCGCGCTCGCGGATCTCGAACACGCCGAAGTCGCGGAACTCAAGGCGGTTGCCCTGCGCGAGCTCGTCGATCACCATTTCAAGGAAGGACTGCACCGTGCGGCGAACATCCGCCCGCGAAATGCCCGTCTCCTGGGAAACGCGCTCGATCAGGTCCTTCTTCGTGGTCGTCGCCATGCTCCACCTCGCCGGCTAGCCGTCGTTCGACGGGATATGTGCGTGCTCGCGCCGCAGCGCCCGATGACGCGCGCGGCCCACCGAGTATGCGACTTGGAAGGGATCGAAGTCAAGACATGTGCTTCATTTGCGGAAAACACAGTTGAGAACCTCGAAAGTCGACCTGTAGGGGCGCCCGAGGGGGCGATTTGGGCTCCGCACAGGCTCCGCGCTTGCCCCGCGGCCGTTCCCCCGCACCATTGCGGCGAGGTCACGCTGTGGACAACCTGAAGATACGCATGATTCGCCCCGCGTTGGTTCTCGGTCTTCCCGCGGCCTTGCTCGTCGGAGGCACCCTCGGGTGCAGCTCCGCGCCCGAGGCAAGGGTTCCCGAGCGCACGCCGCTCGCGGCTCCGCTGCTTGCGGGCGCGCCCGACCACCACGCCGGCTGGGGCCGGCGCGATGCCTCGCTCGGCGAGATGCGCGATGCCTTCGTGCGCGTCGAGGAGGATGTCGTCGTCGTCACCACCGACAGGCGGCGCGACTACCGCGGCGTGCCCTACGACTCGTACCGCTCGACGACGGTCACGCGCGAACGCATCGTCCGCTGACGAGCCGCGCGAGCGCGGCGCGCACCACCGCCTCGCCCTCGAGGAAGCGCAGCGCGAGCACGGGAACCGCGACATCGACCGCAGGAGCGCGATCGAACTTCACGCGGTCCTTGCGCGACACGACCGCCAGCTGCGCGCCTGCCGATCGCACGGCCCGCTCGATCTCCTCGGCGCGAAACGCGCGATGATCATCCTTCTCGAGACGCGCCACCACCTGCGCGCCCGCCCGCGCGACCATCGCGTGGAAATGCGCGGGATTTCCAAGCGCGCACGCGCTGACGACCTTCATGCCGCGAAGCGCCGCCACGGGAAGTTCGCACGGCGACGACGCGCCGCCCTGCGCGACCTCAAGCACCGACCACTCGTGCACGCACGACGCCTCATGCGCGCGCCCGCGCCAACGGAGCACCGACGCCGCCGCACGCTCGCGCTGCGCGTCGTCGTCGGCCTTGGTCAGCACCACGAGGCCTTCGCCCGCCCTGCCGTGCGAGACGAATGCGCGCCCGCGGACGCCACTGTCGTCGTGCGAGCCACCATTCTCCGCGCCACCCGCGCGCACGATCGCGCCCGCGGGCTCGCGCAGCCAGCCGTTCGGCAAGAGATCGCCATCGAGCCCGGGGCGTGTCGCGTCGACAAGCACGATGTCGAGATCGCGCGCCAGCATGCGATGCTGGAAACCGTCGTCGAGCACGACCACCGCGCGGCCGAGCCACGACGCACCCGCCAGCGCGCGTCCGAGCGCCTCGCGCCGCCTGCCACCCACGACCACCAGCGCGTCGGGCGCCGTCGACGCGTACTCAAGCGCCTCGTCCGACTTCACGCCGCCGCGGCCGTCGGAAACCCCGCGGTACCCGCGCATCGCGATCACCGGCCTCGCGCCGAGCGCTGCGAATTCCCGCGCGATCCACGCCACGCACGGGCTCTTGCCCGTCCCGCCTGCGGTGAGGTTTCCCACCGAGACGACCGGCGGGCGCACCCCGTCCACCTCGAGCCGATGCACGCCCACGCCGCGGTCGAACCGCGCGTTCCTGTGCGCCACGCCCGCGCCGTACGCCCTCGCCAACATCCAGGTCGCGGGCGCAAGCCAACGGGAAAGCGGGCCGCGCGCATCAGCCATCGGCACGCTTCTTCCCGCCCAAGGTCTCGCGGCGCAACTCTCGATACTCGCGCAGTCCACTGCGCGCCGTCATCGCGAAGTCAACCAGCGCGAGCACCGCGCACGCGACGGTCGCGAGGAGCACGATCGACCACGCGAACGCCCACCCCGCGCGGTCCTCGTGCGGATGGACGAACGACAGCGCGCGCACAAGCGGCACCGCCGCTGCAAGCAGCAGCGCGATCGACACGCGCCTCATCCAGCGGCGCGCCACAGGAACCTCCGCGTGACCAAGCCGCACGAAGTACCAGACGAGCACCACGCCCGCCGCCACCGCGAGCGGCACGGTCAGCCACGCGGGCACCATGGTCCACTCGCCGAGATCGCGGCCGACGAGCGCGGGGTCGATGCGCGCAGGCTGCTGCATGGACGCCTTCATCGGCCTTCTCCCGCAAGAACCGCGCGCAAGAGCGGCGCGAGCCGCGCCACGGGCAGCCCGACCACGGTCTGCGGGTCGCCGTCGCAACGCACGGGCCAGCCGCGCGCGACGACCTCGGGAAGGTTGTAGCCGCCCGCCTTGCCGCGCCACGCGTCCTCGGCCACGAAGCGTTCGAGCTCCTCGTCGGGCAGTTCGCCGATCTCGATCCACGCGATGTCCCGCCCCACGCGCGCCGAGCCGTCGGGCCCGACGAGCGACCAGCCCGTCACCACGCCGTGGCCTCGGTTGAGGAGCGACCGAATCATGCTGCGCGCGTGGGCCGCATCGACGGGCTTCCCAAGCACCGCGCCGTCGCGCTCGCACACGGTGTCGGCCGCCAGGATCCACGCAGGCGCCGCTCCGCGCGCCTTGCGCCGCTCCGCAACCCTGCGCGCCTTGAAGTACGCGAGCGCGCTCGCCACATCGGCGGCCGCCACATCCCCGAGCGCAAGCGCTCCGTCGTCGATGTCCGCCGCCTCGACCTCGGCGTCGAAGCCCGCCTCCGCGAGCAGCGACCTGCGTCTCGGCGAACCGCTCGCGAGCACGAGCCTTGCGCCCGTCGCAGCGTGGTTTCGCGTGGCGTCCGCAGCGGTCGACATGAACGGAGGATACGACGAAGGCGCATCGCCGCCGTGCCCGCGCGAAACTCGGCCGCGCCCCGTGGGCCGTCCCCCTCCAACCGCACTTAGGCGGCTCCGCCCGAAACCCCGCCTGCCCGCGGCGCGTACAGACGCGCAAGAACAGCCGCCCGCGGGCAGGAAACCGTGCTCCCGCCTCCCCGAAGGCCGTTCTCTCCGTCCCGTCGATATCGGCCTCGCATTGACAACGGGGCCATGTTGCCTGAACCTGTGCGATTCCCCTGCCGATGTCAGTCGGCGCGGCAAGACCGCCCGACCACTCCCTGCATCGCGTCCGAAGACTCGTGTCCCACGACCAAGGAACCGACCCGAACCGCATCGAGCTCGCCGACGACGGCGAGCCGCAGCAGTTCTCCGCGCCCTCGGCGCCTGCCACGAACCCCAACGAGGCGTCTCGCAGCGGCTCGAGCCTCGACACCGTCCTCGGCAAGCTCGTCGTCGAGCGCGGGCTCATGTCGCCCGACGAACTCGACGACTGCACCTCGCATGTGCGCAAGCAGTCGAGCACCAGCGCGCCCGTCACGCTCGCCGAGGTGCTCGTCACGCGCGAGTTCCTCACCAAGCGTCAGGTCGAGCGCCTCCGCGGCGACCTCGAGGCCGTCAAGACCAGCCAGCAGATCCTCGGCTACCGCATCATCCGCAAGCTCGGCGCGGGCGCGATGGCCACGGTCTTCCTCGCGAAGCAGATCTCGCTCGACCGCCTCGTCGCGATCAAGGTCCTGCCCAAGAAGTACTCGACGAACGCCAACTTCATCGAGCGCTTCTACAAGGAAGGTCGCGCGGCCGCCAAGCTCAACCACAACAACATCGTGGCGGCCTACGATGTCGGCCAGTCGGGCGAGCACCACTACTTCGTGATGGAGTATGTCGACGGCGACACGGTGTACGACCGCATCGTCGCCCGCAAGCGCCTGCCCGAGCGCGAGGCGCTCGAGATCATCCGCCAGATCGCCTCGGCGCTGCAGCACGCGCACGAGATGGGCTTCGTCCACCGCGACATCAAGCCGAAGAACATCATGATGACGACGGCGGGCGTGGCCAAGCTCGCCGACCTCGGCCTTGCCCGCGGCATCACCGACAAGGAGGCCGCCGAGGCGGAGTCGGGCCGCGCCTTCGGCACGCCCTACTACATCTCGCCCGAGCAGATCCGCGGCGCGGTCGACATCGGCCCGCCCGCCGACATCTACGGCCTCGGCGCGACCTTCTATCACATGGTGACGGGCCGCGTGCCCTTCGAAGGCACGAGCCCGTCGCAGGTGATGCACAAGCACCTGAAGCAGGCGCTCACGCCGCCCGACCACCTGAACCCGCAGATCTCGAACGGCACCGCGCTCATCATCGAGACGATGATGAAGAAGGACGCGCGGGCGCGCTACCAGAGCGCGCGCGAACTCCTCGCCGACATCGACCTCGTGCTCGCGGGCAAGGACCCCGAGTACGCGCGGCCCGACATCGATGTCACGACCATCGCGACCACCGTCGTCGCCGCCGCAGGCACCGAGGTGGCGGTCGTGCGCAAGGACCCGCAGGGCCCCTTCTCGAGCCCCGCGGTGATCGCGCTCGTCGCCTTCGCGGCGCTGAGCTTCATCGGAAACCTGGTGCTGCTCGTCGCGCTCTTCTCGAAGTAGCGCGCCGCGCTCAGGCGACCTCGACCAGCATCTCGACCTCGACCGTCGCATCGAGCGGCAGCGCGTTGGTGCCGACCGCCGCGCGCGCATGGCGCCCCGCCTCGCCGAAGATCTCCTGCATCAGTTCGCTCGCGCCGTTGGCGACCTTGGGCTGGCCGTCGAAGCGGTCGTCCGACTGGACGAACACGCCGAGCCGCACGATGCGCCGCACGCGCGAAAGATCGCCGCCCAGCTGGTCGGCGACCACCGCCAGCCCGTTCAGCGCGCACTGCTTGGCCGCCTTCTGGGCGTCCTCGATCGAGACCTTCGATGGCACGGGCCCCGTCGCGAGCAGCGCCCCCGACGACATCGGCAGCTGGCCCGACACGAAGATCAGGTTGCCCGAGCGCACCGCGGGGACGTACGCCGCCACGGGCTTGGGCGCGACGGGCAGGGTCAGTCCGAGGCGGGCGAGGGCGGCGGAGGGGGTCTCGGTCGGGGTCGTCATGGGTGGAGCCTTTCGGGGTGGCAATCTAGCGCCCCCCTGACCCAGTTCCTCGCAGACATGCTCGGACGGTCCGCGAAACAGAGATTGGCGACCTCACGGGAACTTGACACCCAACGCAGCCGTATTACGCTGCACACGCATTCCTGACGGTTGCGGCTATTCCGAGGTCGAGCCACCTCTCATACGGCTCCTCTTCAAACCGTCCTGCTTCTTCTGATTGTCGGCCCCCCGACGCTTCCCGCCGCAACCGCCGACATCCCGACCGCGCGAGCCTTCCCCACGCATTTCCGTGGCCTTGGCTCGGGCACTCCGCCCCGGCGACGCGAGCATTGAGCGCCGACGGCCCCCGAAGGAGCGATTCCGCATGCTCCATTCCGTCCTTCGGAGGAAGGCTTCCAGGCTTCGGCCTCGGCAGCGTGTATCCCACGCACCGTAGGCGCCGCCTGAACGGCCGCGGTTGTCCATGCGCCCGCAGGATCCCGACCACCGTCGCGTCCTCCGCCCCCCAGCCTGTCGTTTATCGGTGCGACTTATCGCGCACCGTCTCGTTTCCCAAACCGCGGCCTCGGCCGCACTCTCCTAGGAGATCGTTCTCATGAAGCGTCAGAACAGAGGGTTCACTCTCGTCGAGCTCCTCGTCGTCGTCGCGATCATCGCGCTCCTCATCGGCCTGCTTCTGCCGGCCCTGAGCAAGGCGCAGCGCACCGCGAAGTCGCTGCAGGACTCGGCCAACATCTCGGGCACGCACAAGGGCTTCCTCACCTGGGCCAACCAGGACCAGCGTGGCCGCCTCCCGATCCCCGGCCTGGTCCAGCGCCTCGCCGTCCCCGGCCTCGGCTTCGTGCCCGGCCAGGGCGAAGAGGATGTGACCAAGAACAACACGGCACGCCTCTACTCGTCGATGATCGCCAAGGGCTTCGCCGACACGAACGCGATCGTCTCGCCCGTCGAGACGAACCCGGTCGTGAAGGTCCGCGCCGACTACAACTTCAACTCGTGGAACCCCGCGGCCGCCAGCCCCACCTTCTGGGATGACAACTTCCGCGCGAACATCCACAAGACCGTGGGCGCGACCAACGAGGATCAGTGCAACACCTCGTACTCGCACCTCGCCCTCATCGGCGACCGCAAGAAGTTCTACTGGTCGAACAAGGCCGACGGCACCCGCCCCGTCATGGGCAACCGCGGCACCTTCAAGGGCCTGTACACGGGCAACAACTACAAGCTCAGCTACACGCTCGCCTTCCACGCCCCCGACGACACCTGGGAAGGCAACATCTGCTTCGGCGACAACCATGTCACGCTCGAGCGCTCGCTGATCCCCGACACCGTCCAGCACGAGTGCGGCTCGATCAACCTCAAGAAGGACAACATCTTCGCCTGGAGCGACTTCGCGAGCGGTGGCTGCAAGGGCCTGCTCGAGGGCGACACCTGGCTCACCATCGCGATCGGCAACCCGACCGCCGCGGTCTACACCGAGGCGCCGGAGAAGCTGACGGACGGCTCGAACCCGCAGTAATTCCCGGCGTACGCGCCGGTCTCGTGTCCGTATCCATCATCCTTCATCGGAGCAATCAATGACGCAGAACAGCAAGCAACATCGGAGCAAGGGCTTCACCCTGATCGAGCTCCTCGTCGTGATGGGCATCATCGCCCTTCTCCTCGCGATCCTCCTCCCTGCGCTGAGCAAGGCGCGCGCCACCACGAAGCGCGTCAAGGACTCGACGCAGGTCCAGCAGGTCCACAAGGGCTTCATCACCCTGTCGACCGAAAAGGGCAGCGGCGTGTTCCCGACCCCCGGCCTCATCGACCGCGTGGGCAACACCCCCGGCAAGGGCGCCGAGGACCTCGCGGTGAACGACCACGGTGCGATGTACGCGGCCTGCATCATGCAGGGCGCGTTCGACACCAATGTGCTCGTCAGCCCCGCCGAGGTCAGCACCAATGTGCTCACCATGGCGAACTACAACTTCGACGCCTACAACGTCGTCGCGGCCCAGGACCAGTACTGGGATCCCCTCTTCAAGGCTGACCTCGGCGCGATCTCGAATGTCAGCTACGGCACGCTCGTGCTCAACGGCACCCGCAAGGCCAAGGAGTGGAAGAACTCGCTGAACTCGAAGTTCCCCGTCCTCGCCAACCGTGGCGTGGCCGAAGGCAGCCTCGAGCCCAATGTGTACAACAACTCGAAGACGCTGCAGATCCACGGCGGCGCCAAGCAGTGGGAAGGCAATGTCGCCTTCAACGACAACCATGTCGTGTACGAAGAGAAGTTCCAGCCGGACAATGTCCAGCAGATCACCGTGGGCACCACGATTCAGGACGACAACATCTTCTCCAAGGAACTTGGCGACGGTGGCGCGGACTCGTACCTCGCGGTCGTCAAGAGCGTGACCGGCGGCGGCACGACCTACACCTTCAACATCGTGTGGGACTGATCGCCTCAGGCCGACCCCTCGGGGTCGCTTGATCCTGCGAAACAACCAGCCGCCGGCCTTCGGGCCGGCGGCTGTCTTTTTCCGTCGCCTCGCCGCGTACGATCCGCCCCATGCGGTGGATGCTTCAACTTCTGCTCGCCCTCGTGGCGGCGGTCCCTGCCCTCGCCGAGCCCCAGTCCCCCGCCTCCGTGCCCGCGGCGAGGAAGGCGGAGCGCGTGGCGATCCTGCCCATCACGGGGGCGATCGACGAAGTCTCGCTCTGGTCGTTCGAGCGCCGCCTCGAGGCCGCGCGCGCGCAGGGCTACGACGCGGTGGTGCTCGAGATCAACACGCCGGGCGGCCGGGTCGACAGCATGCTCGACATCTGCCTGCGCATCAAGAGCGACGCACCCGCGAACACCGTTGCGTGGATCAGGCCGAAGGCGTTCAGCGCGGGAACCTTCATCGCGCTCGCGTGCCGCGAGATCGTGGTCGCGCCTGGGTCCGTGTTCGGAGACGCCGCGCCGATCGCGGCGATCCCTGGGCTCGGCGTGCAGCCGCTTCCCGCGGCCGAGCGCGCGAAGCAGGAGTCGCCGCTTCTCGACGAGCTCGACGCCGCGGCCATCCGTCGCGGCGACGACCCGCGGCTGCTGCACGCGTTCGTCGCGGTCGAGAAGGAACTCTGGCTCGTCGAGCGAACCTCGGACGGCGCGCGGCGGTTCGCCGACCGCGCCGACCTCGCGCTGCTCGGGCTCGAGGCCACCGCCACTACGGCGCGTGCGGCGGCGAAGACCACGGTCGCGTCGCGTCCCGCGCTTCCTTCGGAACTCCCTCTGACCGAAGCCGACCGCGGCGCGTGGCAGGTGGTCGAGACGGTCGACGACGGCTCGCGCCTGCTCGTCGTGCAGTCCGACGAGGCGCTTCGCTGGGGGCTCGCCTCCGCCGAAGCACGCGACGACGAGGCGCTGCGCGCGCTGTTCGGCGCCGACAGCGTCGTGCGCTTCTCGGAGAGCTGGACCGAAGGCGCCGTGCGCTTTCTCGTCTCGTGGCCGATCCGCATCCTGCTGATCGCGACCTTCGTGATCGCGCTCATCATCGAATCGCTGCACCCTGGCGTGGGTATCCCCGCGGCCGTGGCGGGCGGCGCGCTGCTCCTCCTCATCGGTGCGCCCGCGATCCTCGGCCTCGCGCAGTGGTGGGAAGTGCTGCTCGTCCTCGTCGGCGTGGGCCTGATCGGCGCCGAGGTGCTCATCCTGCCTGGAACGGGGTTCGCGGGCATCGCGGGCGCGCTGTGCATCCTTGTCGGGCTCGTCGCGAGCTTCACGGGCTCCGATCCGACGAGCGCGGCCGCGCGCTCGACCCTGCTCACCTCGGCGATCACCACGGTGGCGGGCCTCGTCCTCGGCGGCATCGGCCTGTGGTTCGCCTCGCGCTGGCTGAAAGACGCGCCGATGCTGCGCGCCGCGGTGCTGAGCGCCGAGATCCGCGCCGCGACCGACGGGCCACCCGCGCGCGGAATGCCCGCGATGCCCATCGAGGGCGCAACGGGCACGGCCGACAGCGACCTACGCCCGTCGGGCCGCGCCCGATTCGGCGACGATGTCTTCGACGCGCAGTCGACGGGCGACTACATTCCGCGCGGCGCGGTGGTCAAGGTCGTCGCACGCAGCGGCTCGACGGTCGTCGTCGAGCGGGCCGATGCATAGCCCCGCACTCGAAGGAAACCGCATGGAAGGCCAGGACGGTTCGGGAACCCTTGTCGGAGCGCTCCTGCTCGGCGTGGCCGCGTTCGGCATCTTCTTCGTCGAGTTCCTCATTCCGTCGGGCGGGCTCCTCGCGATCCTCTGCATCCTGTGCGCCATCGCCTCGATCGTGCTCGGATTCATGTACGACCCCACCCTCGGCATGGCGCTGCTGGCGCTCTACTCGATCGCGGCGCCGTTCATGATCGTGCTCGGCCTGCGCCTTGCCTCCAAGACGCCCATCGGCAAGCGCATGATCCTGTCGGCCGAAGACCCTGCCCGCGCAGGGGCGGGCATCGTCGAAGCACGCGCCGATCTGCCACAGGTGGGCACGCGCGGCGAGGCCATCACGCCGCTCCGCCCCGCGGGCTTCGTGCGAATCGACGGCCGCAGGCTCGACGCGAGCGCGGAAGGCGACCTGATCGACGCAGGCACCTCCATCGAGGTCGTGTCGGTGCGCGACGGCCAGGTGCGCGTCCGACCGGCGAAAACCGCCTGACGCAGCCGCACCGCGCCCCGCGCGCGAATCGCCTCAACCACCCGCCGCCCGCCCCCTGCTACCCTCCCGCCCGCCATGAGCACCCCCACCGCCATCCTCGCCGCGACCCCTGGTGAAGTCCTCGTCTGGATCGTCCTCGGCATCGGCACCCTGATCGGCCTGTTCCTCTTCTTCGTCGTCCTGGGCGTCCTCAAGCTCTACCTGCAGGCGTACTTCAGCGACGCGAAGGTCGGCATGCTCGACCTCATCATGATGCGCCTCCGCAAGGTGCCGCCCGAGGTCATCGTCCTCAACCGCATCAGCGCCAAGAAGGCGGGGCTCGATGTCCCGACCGACCTGATGGAGGCCCACTACCTCGCCCGCGGCAATGTGAGCCGCGTGGTCGCCGCGATGATCGCCGCCGACAAGGCCGCCATCGACCTCCCGTGGAACCGCGCCACCGCGATCGACCTCGCGGGCCGCGACATCCTCGACGCCGTGCAGACCTCGGTGAACCCGAAGGTCATCGACTGCCCGAGCGCGCAGTCGGGCAAGCAGACCATCGACGCCGTCGCGAAGGACGGCATCCAGCTGCGCGCGAAGGCCCGCGTCACCGTGCGCACCGCCATCTCGCGACTCGTCGGCGGCGCGACCGAGGAGACGATCATCGCCCGCGTCGGCGAAGGCATCATCTCGACCATCGGTTCGGCCGAGGACCACAAGAGCGTGCTCGAGAACCCCGACCGCATCTCGAAGACGGTGCTCGCCAAGGGCCTCGACTCGGGCACGGCGTTCGAGATCCTCTCGATCGACATCGCCGATGTCGATGTCGGCGAGAACATCGGCGCCCAGCTGCAGGCCGCGCAGGCCGAGGCCGACACCAAGCGCTTCCAGGCGCAGGCCGAGCAGCGCCGCGCGCTCGC
>JAJTGK010000055.1 GCA_021297815.1 Planctomycetaceae bacterium | reverse complement strand
CTGAAGTGACACGGAGACGATGGAAACGAAGCGCCGCCACCTTGACTTGGAACGAACGATGATGCACGCAACCGCCATGCCTCGATCCCTGTTCGCACCCGCGCTGCTCTGCGTCTCGCTCGCGGTCGCGCCGCCACAGTGCGCGCCCGATCAGCCCGCCCCGCGCACGGCGCTGGCGAGCGAGGGCTCCACAGGGGGATCCACCGACGCGTCCACCGTCGCGGCGCCTGATGACCCCGCGAAGACGCCCGCGGACGCCAAGAAGGCCCCCGAAAGCACAGCGACACCCAAGCCGAAGGATGCCGTCGCGGAGCGCACGATGAAGACGACGAACAATCCAAGCGGCGGCTACGCCGTGACCCACGAGCCCTCGTGGGCCGTGCAGAGCGAAGGGCCGTCGACGGTCCTCATGCCGTCGACCACGCCCGCCGACCCCGCGAACCCCGAGTTCTACGGCTTCAGCGCCGTGGCGTGGAACGGCCGAGGCGCGCTGCAGGAGCCTGCGAACACCGAACTCGCGGTGCGCGAGCTTCTCGCCGACGCGCCAGGCCTGCGTCGCGACGGCGCCGCCGAGAAGATCGACGGCGGTGGCATCCTGGTGCGCTGCTCGGGCGAGGTCAACGGCCGCACCATGCGCCTCTTCGTGTTCGCGCGCACGATCGACTCGAAGCTGATCGGCCTGGTCGTGACGGGCGACGACGCGACCATCGAGAAGCGCGCGCAGGTCGCACGCACGCTGTATGCCACGCTTCGCAAGCCCGACGCCGCGGCGATGGCCGCCCAGGGCGAGGCGGGCGCCGTGAACAGCGCGGACCTCGCGTTCGCGGGCCGCTGGAGCACCGAGGAGGTCCTCTCCTCGGGCGGCGGGTTCCACTTCGGCGGCAGCGCCTCGATGGTGACGCAGCGCATCCTCGACCTCGGTCGCGATGGCCGCTTCACCTTCAGCTCGCGTTCAGCGGGCGGAGGCTCGGGCAACACCTTCGAGTCGGGCCTGTGGATCGACGCGCAGGGCACCTGGTCGATCGAGCGCACGGGCGGCGCCACCGTGCTCGTGCTGCGCGGCGCCGACGGCCGCACCGAGCGCATCCGCTGCACGATCTACGAAGGCCAGCTCGTGGTCGGCGAGTCGGGTGCGCGCAAGTTCTACTCGCGCATCAACTGAACGCGCGCCGCGCGCTCAGCCCTGTCCCCACGCCGAGAGCAGCAAGGCGAGGTCGCCCGCGTCGATGGTGCCGCTGCCGTCGAGGTCGCTTGCGATCGACGCGGCGGCCGAGGTCCGCGGGCCCCAGTTCGAGAGAAGCACCGCGAGGTCTGCGCCGCCCACGCCGCCGTCGCCATCGATGTCGCCGACAAGGCCGATCGAGACGACCACATGCTGGGTGCCCGCGGCCGTCGCGAGATTGGGCGCAAGCCCCAGGTCTCCGCTTCCTGCGGGAAGCGACGGAAGCCACTGGTTCGACACCGCACCCGAGTTCCGCTGCAGGAACGCCGTCAGCGCGATCGAACCGCGGAAGTCGGCGGCCAGCCCGAGGTCGGCGAACGGAATCCGCAGCTCGAACCCCGTCGTGGCGCTCGCGGCGCCCGCGGTCGACGATGCGGTGATCCCAAGCGTGTTCGTGTTGTCGAAGGCGATCTCGACCTGGTTCGGGTTGGTGCCGCCCGCAAGCACGCCGCGTCCGCTGTTGAGCCCCGTCGAGCCGAGGTACCGCGTCGTGGCGAGCTTCGCGCCCGAGGGCAGCGACACACGGTCGGCGTACACCGATGAGCCCACGGCGTTCATGTAGTACAGCGCGTCGGGCGAGAAGCCCGCGTCGAAGCGCGTGCCGTCGAGCGGCGCCAGGCCGCCTGGCGGCGACGGCAGATGCGCGGTGGCAAGCGTGTTCTGCCCCGTGCCCGCGCCCGGGTCGACATCGATGAAGAGGTCGAGCGAGGTTCCGTCGGTCGGCAGGTTGCCGCTCAACGAGACGCGCAGCGCGTCGCCGTCGGCGCGCACGAAGAGCTGGTTCAGCTCGCCCGCGTTGTCGCCGAAGCTCGAGAGGCACGACTGCGTCGCCCGCAGCGCCGAGGCGCCCGCATCGGCCGCAAGGCTTCGCCCGTCGATGTCGGCATGCGAGGTGTCGACGGGCGGCGTCAGCGCCGCACGCGCGATGAACCACGAACGCGCCGCGAGCGTGATCGGATACGACGACTTGTTCGCGGCGGTGATGGCGGCCAGCGTCGAGCCGTTCTCGAGGCTCGTCGGCACCGTGCCCGCTGCAGGAACGGTGAAGGCCCCGAGATCAAGCGTGGTCGTCGTCGAACCCGAGTTCAGGTTGATCGCGACGAGCACCGTCTCGCTCGCCTCGTGCCGCACGAACGCGTACACGCCCGAGTTCGGGCAGGTGACGGGCAGGTACGAGCCGCGCCGCAGCGCAGGCGACGCCTTGCGCACCGCGATCAGCGCGCGGTGCGTCTCGAGCAGCGAACCCGCCACCCCCCGCTGCTCCTCGACGCTGCGGCCGTCGTTGTTCGCCGAATAGGTCGGCGGCAGGGTTCCCACGGTCACCGCGGGGTAGTTCGTCATGGGCGCACCCGCGACCGCCTTCCACTTGAAGGGCTCGCGCATCGGGATGTCGTTCGCGTCGGAGCCGACATTCGCCTTCACGCCCTTCATGCCGATCTCGTCGCCGTAGTAGATGTTCGGCGGAAAGGGCTGCGTGAACAGGATCGCCGCCGCGACCTTCTGCCGCGCGTTGCTCGACAAGAAGATCGAGGCCAGGCGGTCGGAGTCGTGGTCGTTCGTCTGCGCGACCGCGGTCTTCCCGTTCGGCACCGCGGCGACCGTCGCCGCCATGGCGCTGTAGAGCCCCGAGGCGTTGCGCAGGTTCACGGCGTCGCGCGCCGCGAACTCCCAGGGCTTCGTCATCACCGCGTCGAACGCGTCGGGCACGAGCAGGTCCGCGCCGTAGTTTCCCCAGTCGGACTGCTCGCAGAAGATGAACACATCGCTGCGCACCTCGCGCAGCGCCGAGCACCAGGTCTTCCAGAAGTCGATGTCGGCGCCCCAGCCCTCGCCGCCGCTCGCCCACGCGTGGTCGAGGCGGAAGCCGTCGACGCCGTCCGACGGGTCGCCGTCGCCATTCGGGTCGAGCCACTTGCGCGCCCACGCCACGAGCTGCGCGACGACCGCTGGGTTGTCGAGGTTCCAGTGGATGAACCCGACGGGAGCGCCGTTCCAGGTGCCGTAGGTGTAGCCCACATAGGTCGAGTTCGCCGCGTTCGTGAACGCAAGCCACGAGTCGTACGGGCTCGCGGGGTTCTGCCACGCGCTCTGGAAGTACGGCGAGTTGTGGCTCACGCCGTAGGCGACGAAGTCCATGATCACCTTGATGCCGCGCGCGTGCGCCGCCTGCACGAAGGCGAGGTACTGCGCCTCGGTGCCGAACGCAGGGTTGAGCGTGTCGGGCACGCCGTGCTGGTAGCCGTGGTACGCGTTCGAGGGGAACACGGGCTGCAGGTAGACCATCGTCACGCCGAGGTACGACAGGTAGTCGAGGCTCTCGGCCGACGAGAGGCCGCCGAAATCACCGAAGCGCGCCTGCACCGACCCGACGGCGTCGAGGTTCGAGTCGCGCCAGGCGATCGGCATGATCTGGTAGATGACCTCGTCCTGGGGCGGGCGGACGATGGGCGGCATGGCCGCGCCGCGCGCGAGTGGCGCGGCGTCGGGAGCGAACGCCAGCAGGAACGCCGCGATGATGCCGCGAAAGGCCATGTCGGGAAGATACAGCGAGGCCCAGCGGATCCAACCCGCAGGCGCTCAGAGCGGGCGGGATTGATTCCTCCCCGCCGCGCGCGAAGGCGTTGTTCAGGCGGACTTCTCGGCCTTCGCCGGCAGCAGCACGCTGAGCACCGTCGCCGCCGCAAGCGTGCCGAGCACGATCACGAGCGACAGCGTGGTGTCGATCTTGATGCCCTGCCGCGCCTCGAGCCCGACGGCGTCGAGATACGGCGGCACGCTGAGAAGCAAGAGCTTCACGCCGACGAACGCAAGGATCAGGATCAGCGCAGGCTTCAGGAAGCGGAACTTCGCGATGAGCGCCGCGAGGCAGAAGTACAGCGCGCGCAGGCCGAGGATCGCGAAGATGTTGCTCGTGAAGACGATGAACGGGTCGGGCGTGATCGCGAAGATCGCGGGAATCGAATCGACCGCGAACACGAGGTCGGTGACCTCGACGAGGACGAGCGCGAGGAAGAGCGGCGTGATCGCGCGGCGCACCGACAGCGTGCCCGCAGGCGCGGGGTCCTGCACCGTCTTGCCCGTCGCGGGATCCGTCGAGTAGGTCGGCGCGACCGTGCGGCGCGTGAAGAACCGCTGGCCGTCGTAGAAGTCGACCGCGGGCAGGAAGCGCTTGGCCAGGCGCACGGCGATGTTCTGCGTCGGGTCGTCGTTGCCCTTGATCAACGCCATCTTGAGCGCGGTCAGAACCAGGAACCCGCCGAACACGATCAGGATCCACTGGTAGCGCAGGATCAGGCCCGCGCCGATACCGATCATGGCGCCGCGCATGATGAGCGCGCCGATGATGCCCCAGAAGAGCACGCGGTGCTGGTACTTCGCGGGCACCGCGAAGAACGAGAAGATCAGCGCGATGACGAAGATGTTGTCCATCGCCAGCGACTTCTCGACCACATATCCCACGAGATACTGCTTGGCGGCGTCGGCGCCCGAGACTTCACCCGAGACGATCAGCGGCTGCTCGGGCACTGTTCCCGCAAGCTCGTGGTCGTTGTAGCGCGGCGTGTCGAGGCCAAGGCCGAGCCACTTCGCGTCGTACGCCTTGTAGACGAAGCCCGCGAAGGCGATGCCGCACGAGAGCCAGATGACCGACCAGGTCGCGGCTTCCTTCATCGAGACTTCGTGGGCCTCGCGGTGGAAGACACCGAGGTCGAGCGCGAGAAAGAGGACGACAAGCCCGACGAAGGCGACATACGCCCACATCTTGAGGTCGGCGGGGTTCGACGCGGTGTCGGCGAGGAGCAGGCAGAGGTCGGACATGGGGCGCGGATGGTAGTGCGGGCGCCGCGATCGACATTTAGCTGGTGTCACGATCATTCGCGGTCGCACAACAACCATCGGAACCGCCCACCTGACGCGAAAAAGCACAGCGCCCCGCGTTGCCGCGAGGCGCCGTGATTGGTTCGATCTTCGCGATCAGTTCGGGCCGCAACCCGGGCCGGGGAACGGCAGGTTGTAGCAGGTGCCCATGATGCAGAAGTCGACGGTGCACGCGTCGGCGTCGTCGCAGTCGGCGTTCGTGGTGCAGCCTTCGGCGCCGCAGGGACCCCAGCTCATGAGGACCTCGAGGATGTCCTGGACATCGACGATGCCGTCGCCGTTCGCGTCGCCCGCGCACTTGTCGGTGCACTGCCAGTCGCTCAGGACCACGATGAGGTCCTGCACATCGACCATGCTGTTGCCGTCGAGATCGCCCGGGCAACCTTCGCCCGCGCCCGCCGTCGCGCAGAGCGCGAGGGCCGCCGTTGCCATCACAAACTTCATCTTCATAGTGGACTCCTTACAGTGGATGCCTTGACAGGTGGATGCCGGGCATTTGCCCAGGGGAAAGCCACGGACTCGGGGAAGGTATCTCGGTTTCGAGACCTGCCGAGTCAGTCGGACCAAATCTCGGGAAAAACGCCCATTCGGCAAGATTCGAGCCGCGTCACCGCAGTTTCTCGGCCAACTCGTCCGCCCCCAAGCCGTTACGCTCGGACCCATGACCGCCACCGCCGCGACCTCGATCGCGCTCTCCGCCGCCCTCGCCGCCACCCTTGCCTGCTGCCTGATCACGGGTTGCGCCACCGCACCAAGCGGGCCTGCCGAGGCCACACCCCCCGCACCCGCCAAGCCCGCGGGGCGCGAACCCGCGCCGACTTCCCCCGAACTCGCGCCCCTGTCGTTCATGTCGGGGCATTGGGTCACCCAACTGCCAAACGGCATGGTGAGCGAAGAGCTCTGGATGCCCGCGCGCGGCCGCACGATGCTCGGCTCCTTCCGACAGACGCGGCCTGATGGCCGACCTGCGTTCTTCGAGTTCACGCAGATCGTCGTCGAGGATGCGCAGATCACCTTGCGACAGATCCATGTGCATGGCAGCTTCGACACCGACGCGCGACGCAAGGACCCGATGACGCTGCGCCTCGCGGAATCGAGCGCGGGCAAGGCGGTCTTCGTGCCGATCGACGATGCCGCGAAGGCGGCCGCGGGAGATCTCGCGAGCGTGACCTACGCGCTCACCGACGCAGACACGCTTTCGCTGCGCATCGAGTCGAAGCCTGTCGCGCAATCTGCTGCCAAGACCGAAGGCGAGCAGCCTGCGAAGAAGCCCGTCGTGATCGAGATCTCGATGAAGCGCGCGCGCTGATCGCTTCAAGTGATCGCGAACGCTTCCCCGCCGACATCGCGCGCAAGGCCCCCTAGGTTTCACACGCTTCACGCGGTGGCGTGGGCCGGGCCGCGTGGCTCGCGTTGAAACCGTGCCCCAAGGTGCGGAGCGGAGGATTCGATGAGACGAGAGACGACCGTCCTCGCGGGCGTTGTTGGCGTCGCTGCGGCATGCGGCGTGGCATGGACCGCTCAAGACGATGCGCTGGTTGCGCCGCTGCCTTCGTGGCGCGTGATCGCCAACTCGGCGACGCAGATCCCTGGCAGCGACCAGGCGTTCGGCAGCTTCAACCAGCCCGCGGTGAATCGGCTGGGCGTCGTCGTGTTCCGCGGGCGCGCGGCGGGCGAATCGCAGCCTGTCTCGGGCATCTTCATGCGCCGCATGGGTTCGAGCGAGCAGCCCGTCGAGGCGATCGCGGTGCGCGCCCAGGAAGTGCCGCAGCCGAACAATGTCGAGAACCCGCCCGGCAGCGGCGAACTGGCGGGGTTCACGGAGTTCCCGTCGATCCCGTGCATCGACGCCGACAGCGAGTTCGTCGCCACGCGCGGCAACTCGATGCCCGTATGGGAATACCTCTTGCCCGATGGCAGCGAGACGCGCGTGGGCAACACGGGCGTGTACGCGTGGGTTGGCGGCGAGCTCGTGACCGAACTCTCGGTGCTCGGAGCCGTCGCCGATCCGATCACGGGCGAACCGAGCTTCCCCGAGTACTCGGTGCCGGGCGCGCCGATCGGGACGCGGTTCGATGTCTTCCCTGGTTCCCCTGCGGTGGCCGACGGCCGATTCGTCGTGACCAAGGGCAACTGGACCGATCCCGATACAGGCCTCGCCAAGACGGGCATCTTCGTGCGCGATGTCGCGGCGCCGCCGACGGATGGGCGGTGTTCCTCGCCGTCGACAACGAGGAGGCGCCGACGATAGGCGGCCTCTACGCGTCGCCGCTCAAGGGCGAGCAGATCCTCGAACCGCTTGTCCTGATCGGCGATCCGATTCCCGGCGCGCAGGACAGCGAGTCGTTCACGCGGCTCGGCGAGGTCGTGGCGTTCGACGGCCGCAACATCGCCTTCTGGGGCGCCTGGGGCAGCGAGGTGCGCGAGATCACGCTTTCGTGCCCCGAAGACGGCAACCCCGAGCTGATCGAGTACTGCCACCAGCAGCACCCGCAGGGCTTCACCACCGAGGTGCCCGTGCATCAAGGCATCTTCGTCGCCGACATCGTGACGGGCGTCGTCATGATGGTGGCGCAGACGGGCAGCGACCCTGGTGATGTCACCGACTTCCTGTTCTGGAACTTCTCGGGGCATGTGCCCGAACCCGGCGCCGAGGAAGAGGGCGAGGCGGCGCGCTGGCGCAGCACGACCTTCGTCGCGGTCGAGTCCGATCGCGGATTCGGCGGCACGGGCGACGGCTTCCGTGTGGGCTACAAGGCGAGCCTGGGCGAGACGAGCGCGATCTACCTCTTCGATGAAGCCGCAGGAACCCCGCCCGAGGCGGTGCTCGCGACGGGCTCGGCGGGACCTTCGGTCGACGCGTCGGCGCCTGCGGGCTCGGTGGTCACCGAGCTCTCGATCGAGCGCGAGTCGCTGCGCGGCAGCTGGTTCGTGATCGCGGCGTCCATGCTCGACGAGGCGACGGGCGAGTCGTGGGCGGGCATCTACGCCGCTGGAACGCGGCGCACCGCAGGCGACTTCGACGGCGACGGCGCGGGCGATGTGTTCTGGCACAGCTCTGTCGTGCGTCGCGCGTGCTTCTGGCACATGGACGAGCTCGCGGCGTATCCAGGCGGATACACCACGCTCGATCCGTCGGCCGACCTCGAGGCGCAGCGCGTCGCCGACCTCGACGGCGATGGCAAGATGGATGTCGTCTGGCGCGACACGCGTACCAACGCGTTCCATGCATGGCTGCTCGACGGGCCTGTCGTGCGCGCCGCGTCGGCCATCTCGCAGCCGATCGACGCCGCGTGGTCGCTGATCGCGACCGGCGACCTCGATGGCGACCTGCGCGACGACCTTGTGTTCCGCAACAGCCGCACGGGCGAGGTGCGAGCCTGGCTCATGTATGGCCTGGTGAAGACGGCGGGCGGGCATATCGGTGACTCGAGCGGGCTCGAGCTCGCAGGTTCGGGCGATTTCAACGGCGACGGCGTCGTCGACCTCCTGTGGAAGTCGGCGGATGGCACCTACCGCGGCTGGACGCTGCGC
The DNA here is from genome assembly GCA_021297815.1 of Planctomycetaceae bacterium. Lineage (GTDB taxonomy): Bacteria > Planctomycetota > Phycisphaerae > Phycisphaerales > SM1A02 > QWPT01. Next base: position 12,738 of record JAJTGK010000055.1, on the reverse strand, counting down.
GGGCTCGGCGTGACCGCCGATGCTCCGATCGCAAACGCTGCGACGGTGAGCGCACGCTGGCAGGTCGCTGCGATCGGTGATTTCGACGGAGACCTGCGCGACGACATCGCGTGGTTCAACGAGAGTGCCGGCCTTGTCGCGATCTGGCGCATGCAGGGACTTCGACGCCTCGATGGCGGCCTCTCGGGCGAGCCTGTCGAACCCGAGTGGTCGATCTCCCTCGCCCGAGACTTCGACGGCGACGGCAAGGACGACCTCATGTGGCGCAACGGCTCCGACGGCGGCGTCGCGGCGTGGCTCATGAACGGCCGCACCGTTTCCGAAGCGACCTATCTGCGTGCGGCTCCGCTGCACTGGCAGCCTGTGCGCTGAACGAAGCAACTCTCCCAAGCGCGACGGCCCCCGCACATGCGGGGGCCGTCGTGTTTCTGTCATGGATGGCATCGACGCTCAGCGCCTGCGCCCGGGCTGCGGGCGCTTGCCGCCGTAGGTGCGCGGCGCGGGCGCGGAGCCGCGGGCTTCGGCAGGCCGGCTGCCGCCGCCTCCACCGCCCTGACCCGCGTGCGATGGGCCTGCGTCGCGAGACGACCGTGCGCCACCCTGGCGCGCGTGTCCCTCGCCACGGGCGGGATGCGCGGCGCGCTCGCCCTTCCTGCCGCCGTTCGCATGCGGGGCGCCCTGTGCACCACCGCGAGATCCACCACGCGATCCGTCACGCGATCCGTCTCGCGAGGCGCCGTGCGCGCGATCGCTCCTCGGCGCGTGGCCCTCGCGTCCTTCGGCCGAACGCACGCCTTCGCGCGGTGCGGGGCGCTGAGGCGCGGCATTCGTGCGCGCCGCGCCACGCCGACCACCTCGCGGCCCCGACGACGAACCCGAACGCGGACCGCGCGACCCGCCTTGATGCTCGCGCGAGGCGCCGCCGACGGCCCCATCGGCGAACTCGTCCTCGAATCCGCCCTGCGCGTCCGCGCGGAACTCGTCCTCGGCAGAACCGCGCTCCGCATGCGGAGCGCCCTGCAGCGACTCGATCGGCACGAGGTCCTTCGGCACCTCGCGGCGCGGGATGGTGATGCGCGCAAGCTTCTCGATCGAGCGCAGGAGGTCGCGCTCCTCGGTGTCGCAGAACGAGATCGCCACGCCCGACGCACCTGCACGCGCGGTGCGGCCGATGCGGTGCACATAGGCCTCGGGCTCCATGGGCAGGTCGAAGTTGAACACATGCGTGATGCCGTCGATGTCGAGGCCGCGCGCGGCGATGTCGGTCGCGACGAGAAGCGGCACGCGGCCGCTGCGGAACGCGTCGAGCGCCCGCGTGCGCTGGTTCTGCGCCTTGTTGCCGTGGATCGCCTCGGCGCGGATGCCTGCGGTCTTCAGCTTGCGCACGAGCTTGTCGGCGCCGTGCTTCGTCTTCGAGAACACGACCGCGCGGCGCACCTCCTCGGTCTTCACGAGGTGCGCGAGCAGCGACAGCTTGTGCTGGCGGAGCACGAAGTAGAGCCGCTGGTCGATGCGCTCGACCGTGGTCGCCACGGGCGTGACCGCGACCTTCGCGGGCTCGAAGAGGATCTTGCGCGCGAGCTGTTCGATCTCCTTCGGCATCGTCGCCGAGAAGAGCATGTTCTGCCGCTTCGCGGGCAGCGACCCGATGATGCGCTCGATCGGCCTGATGAAGCCCATGTCGAGCATGCGGTCGGCCTCGTCAAGCACGAAGAACGACACATCGCGCAGGTCGACGAGCTTCTGGTCCATGAGGTCGATCAGGCGGCCGGGAGTCGCGACGAGGACATCGATGCCCTGGCTGAGAGCGCGCACCTGCTGGCCCTGACCGACGCCACCGAAGATGACGGCGTGCCGAAGCGGCGTGTGCCGCCCGTAGGTCGCGAAGCTCTCGCCGATCTGCGCGGCGAGTTCACGCGTGGGCGCAAGAATGAGCGCGCGCGGGCGGCGGCCGACTGGCAGGCGGACGCGCGGATCATGGCCACCAAGCAGCCTGTTCAGGATCGGCAGCGCGAACGCGGCGGTCTTGCCCGTGCCCGTCTGCGCGATGCCGAGGATGTCGCGGCCCTTGAGCGCGGGCGGAATCGCCTGCGCCTGGATGGGCGTCGGGTTCTCGTAGCCTTCGGCGCTCAGCGCGCTGAGCAGCGCGTCATGCAGCGCGAGCTCGCGGAATGCGGGCGTGTGGGAATCGATCGTCGTGGTGGCGGTCGCGGGTTCGTGAGCGGTCTTCAATGAAAAAAGCCTTCTGGACCACGGCAGAATTCGGATGCCGAAGCCCTGTTGCAGAGCGTCTTCGCGTGTCCAGAGGCAGAGCCGGTGAGGCGTGAGGGCCGTGGAACGGGAAAGCCGTCGTCCGGAGAACCCTGATCCGTCGAGACACTCTCGTCGGGCGGTTCACCGAACAGTGGTTGGCACGCGGGTTCGCTTCCGATGCGATGTCCGCGTTGCCGGCTGATTCCCAGAAGGTCGTCGGGCTGCTGCGCCCGAGCTGAGGTCACCGGCGTGGTGGCCCGACTATAGCGAACGGCATTCGGTCAGGACCGCTCCCCGCGCAAATCGGCGCGATTTCGCGAGGCAAGCAGCCCGCGCAACCGCCAGGAGTGCATCGCAAGGCCCACCAGGGCCGCCGCACCCGCGAACTCGACCGCGACATGCGCCGAGAACACGGTCGTCACATCGAGCCTGCGTTCGGGCGAAATGCGGGTATCGGTCGCAAACGGCACGAACACATCGGTGCCGCCAAGCACGCGGCCGGCGAGCCCTCCTGCCGCCGCTGCGATCGGCAGCAGGCACACGATCGCCACGAGGAGACGCGACAGATCGTGCAGCGCAAGCTTCGGCCGCCGCCCCGCGCGGCACGCGAAGGCGACGAGCGTTCCCAGGCCCGCGCCCATCCACCAGGTGGCCGCGAAACCCCATGCGAACGCGAGCATGGTGGGCGAGGTGCTTTCGATGATCTTCGGATGAAGGATCGTGAAGTACTCGGGCGCGATGCGCACCGTGACCTGGTCGTGCGCGATGCCGTACGCGATCGCGAGCGCCGTGATCGCCAGCACGATGCGCAGCGCGCTCATCGCTTCTCCCGGGTCGGCGGCAGCATGGCGAGCTTGATCGACTCGGCGCGGAACACCGCCTCGCCGCGCGAGGCCCGCAGCTCGAGCACGAGCTCGACATCGGCGGTCTCCTCGGCGACCTCGAACTCGAACGCCAGCGTGCGCTCGCCCGTCTCGACCATCGCGTCGACGCACTCGCGCCCCGAGACGCGCAGGCCCGCGCCCGCGCACGGCTGCCCTTCCTCGGCAAGCGCGCCGACCGCCTCGGTGCGCACCAACGCCTCGAGTCGGTAGCGCCCACGCGGCAGCAGTACTCCGCGGCGAAAGCCCGCGATGCACCGCCCCTGAGGGCCGCACTTCACGCGCAGCCAGCGCGCACCCGCGGCGTCGACCGTCTCGACGAGCGCGTCCTCGACCTCGGACATCGGGTGCCACCCCGCGATCACGCGCTCGCGCCCAGGCTTGAACTCGAGCGGCTTCGGCTCGGGCGCCTTCGACTGCTCGCGCAGGCTCTGCTCGCGCGCCACGAGACGGTCGACGAACTCCTTCGCGCGCTGCGCCTGCTCGGCCGCTGCCGCGGGGTTCGCCGCTCGCAGCGCCCGCTGTACGCGCGCCTCGACCTGCTCGAGCCGCGGCATGAGCCGCTTCGCCGACAGATCACCGAGAAGCCGCGTGACCTGCCGGCGGTACTCCTTGCGCCACTCGGGGTTCTTCATCACCGACGACGCCAGCATGCCGCGCGGCATGTCGAGCACCGACGCGCCCGGATCGCCGAAGCACTGGTCCATGCCATGCAGCAGGAAGCGCGCCTTGCGCGACGGATCGAAGTAGAGTCGGTAGTTGTTGCTGTTGTACGAGTAGCCGTCCCAGTGGCCGAGCATGGCCTCGAGCGCCATGAAGCGCACGAACTCGGGGATGTCGACGAGCCGCTCGATCGCCGCCCAGCGGCGCTTCATGTCGGGGTCGCGGCAGGCGTCGGCGAGCGCGCGCAGGTCGGCGCGATCGGCGGGCTTCGTGCCTTCGTCAAGCTCGAGCTCGGCGTCGATGTCCTGGCAGAAGCCGCCGTCGTAGAGGTTGCCACCAGCGTCCTTGAAGTTGCGCGCAAGGAAATGCTCGTCGAACGACTCCTTCAGCACATACAGCCCGAGGTCGCGCCCGTTCACCACGACGCGCGCGTGCGTGACGCGCGTGTGCGCGTAGCCAGCCTCGCGCAGGATCTCGGCGCAGGTCCACTCGCTCAGGAGCGACGGGTCCTGCACCGAGTTGTTCAGGTGGAACTTCTCAAGGCCCATCCAGGGCTTCGCCTCGCCGAAGCGGTCGATGTTCACGGTGAACGCGGGCAGCGCGTCGAATTCCTGGAAGCTTCCCGCCGCGCCCTTCAGCTTCACGCCTGCAGCCGCGCTCACCACCGCGCCGTCGACATGCAGCGTGCACGGCGCGTACGCGCGCGGATCCTTGCGGAGCGCCTCGACGGCGGCCTCGCCGAGCTCGAGGCGAATCGCGGGGATCTCGCCCTTCCTGAAGAATGCGTCCGATGGGTCGCGCGCCGACTGCGGCAGCGCGGCCGCCGTGTGCGTGAGCATCCACGCGAGTATCCACGCGGGAATCCACGCAAGCATCCACGGGAGAAACGCCACGCCGCTTCGCGCCATGCCCGCAGGATACCCGCGGGTTCCTGCGCTCAGATCGCCTTCGCGCTGCGAAGCGTGCAGCCGAGCAGCTTGTAGAGCACGCGCGCGCCGACGCTGCCGTTCCACTCGTCGCCGTTGTCGCCCGCCGAGACCTCGCACAGGTCGAAGCCCACCACGCGGCGGCCGCTCTTCGAGAGAAGTTCGAGCAGGTGGCACATCTCGGCGAAGGTCAGGCCGCCAGGTACGGGCGTACCCGTTCCTGGGCAATGCTCGCTCGTCAGCCCATCGATGTCGAACGAGATGTACACCTCGCGCGGCAGCGTGGCGATGATCTCCTGGCAGACCTTCGTCCAGGTCGCGCCGCCGAACTGGCGATCGCGCAGACGCTGGTCGTAGAAGGTCTTCACGCGCCCCTTCGACTGCTCGACGAACGCGACCTCGCGCGCGCCGACATCGCGGATGCCGACCTGCACGAGCTTCCCGACCTCGGGAATGCGCGTCATCACATTGTGGAAGATGCTCGCGTGGCTCCAGGTGAAGCCTTCGAACGCGTCGCGCAGGTCGGCGTGCGCGTCGATCTGCAGGACGCCCATGCCGGGGTGGCGCTTCGCAAGCTCGCGGATGAGCGCGAACGGACTCGCGTGGTCGCCGCCGAGAAGCGCGGGAATCTGCCCACGGTTGAGGATGCGCGCGGCCTCCTCGCCGACATACGCGTGCACGCGCTCGCTGGCCGCATTCACGGCCGACAGCGCCTTCGCGTGCGCCTTGCTCGAAGGGTCTGCCCCGCCCGCCTCGATGATGGGCTCGGCCAGCGCGCGCGCCTTGCGCGAAAGCGCCGCGATGTCCTTCGGAATCGGCAGCATCACGAGGCCCGCGCGCCAGATCGCGCCGAACTGGATGTCCTCGAGGTCGACCTGCATGCTCGCGGCAAGCACCTCGGCGGGGCCCGCCGCGGTTCCCGCGCGATAGCTCGTCGTCGCGTCGAACGGCACGGGAATGACGACCACGCGCGCGTCCTCGACGCGCGTGTCGAGGCCGAACAACCCGTCGCCCATCGCCGCCGCATCGGGGTCGAACCCCGCGGGCACGACCGCCTTCGCGGGCTTCAAGGCCCGCGCCACGCCCTTCGTCGCGCGCTTCGCCATGTCAGTCGCCGAGCTCCACCGAGACGATCTTGTCGCCCGCCTTGATGGCGTCGATGACCTCGAGGCCCTTCACGACCTTGCCGAAGCAGGTGTGGTTGCGGTCGAGGTGCGCGGTGTTCTCGCGGCTGTGGCAGATGAAGAACTGCGAGCCACCCGTGTCGCGGCCCGCGTGGGCCATCGAGAGGACGCCGCGGTCGTGCTTCTGGTTGCCGCCCGTCAACTCGCACTTGATCTTGTAGCCAGGCCCACCCGTGCCCGTGCCGCTCGGGCAGCCGCCCTGGATCACGAAGTTCGGAATGACGCGGTGGAAGGTCAGGCCGTTGTAGTAGCCGCTTCCAGCGAGCTTGCGGAAGTTGGCGACGGTGTTCGGGGCGTCGGTGTCGTAGAACTCGACATGCATGTCGCCCTTGGCGGTCTTGATGATGGCGGTGGACATAGGGCGAACAGGATACGCGAAGCCCGCCCCCGCCGCCGCGCGGCGAATTCAGCCCTTCCAGACGAACTCGATGGCCGCGTCGATGTCGGGGTGCAGGCTCTTGTGCACGGGGCAGGCGTGCGCGGCGTTCTCGAGCGCCGTGCGCTGCGCATGGTCGGCGGGCAGCGGCACTTCGATCACCGTGCGCAGGCTCGCGATGCGCCGCGGCGGCTCCTTCGACATCTCCTTCACGGTGCGCACGGTCATGCCCGAGAGGTCGAGGCCGTGGCGCTCGCCGTAGATCGCCATGATGGTCATCATGCAGGTGCCGAACGCGGTCGCGACGAGATCGGTCGGCGAAAACGACTCGCCCTTGCCGTGGTTGTCGACGGGCGCATCGGTGACCAGCGTGCGGCCCGAAGGACCGTGCACGGCCTCGCAGCGCAGCGAACCCACATACTTCGAGCGAATCTCGACCATGACGCCTCCTGTTGGACGCGCAGCATAGCGATCAGACCGCGCGACGCGCCTCGTCGAGCTCGGCCTGCGCGTCGCGCACATGGTGCGCGAACTCGGCGCGCCGCACGCGCACCATGTACTGGCCCATCGCCCACGCAAGAAGCGTGAAGGCGCCGACGCCGACCGCGGCAAGGATGTGGAACGCCACCGCGAGCGCAGCGAGCACGACGCCGACACGCGGAAACCACCCGATCACCCGCGCGTCGCGCTCGACCCCCGCGGCCTCGGACTGCCAGTACGCAAGACGCTCCTGCGCGCGCTCGAGCCGCGAAGGTCGCCGCGGCGCGGGGCCGCCATCGCTCATCGCACCGCCTCGATGCCAGGCGAGGTGAACGCGATGCGCCGCGCGCGATAGAGCGCACCAAGCGCCTGCTTGAACGCCTTCTTGCTTGCGCCGAAGCGCGCGCGGATCACTTCGGGATCGGTCGAATCGTCGTAGTTCAGGCGCCCGCCCGCCTTCGCGAGCTCCTCCATGATCCGCTCGCCGAGCGGGGCGACGCGGCCGTAGCCTGCCTCGTCGAGCGCAAGGTCGAGCTTGCCGTCCTCGCGCACGCGCCGCACGAATCCGCGGGTCTCGAGCCCGATCTCAAGCGGCCCCGCGAGGTCGGTGCGGTAGAGAAGCCCCCGCCAGCGACCGTCGACGATCGCGGCGTAGCCAAGCGGCGTCTCCTCGAGGACGAGCAGGCGAACCTCGTCGCCGTCGCGAAGGTCGTGCGGGTTCTTGTCGAGGAAGCGCGACACCCGCATGCTTGCGATCACGCGGCCCGAGTCCTCGTCGATCGTGACCACGACCACGGGCTTGTCGCCCACACGGACCTTGGGCGACTGCTCGCGGAACGGCAGCAGCAGGTCCTTCGAAAGGCCCCAGTCGAGGAACGCGCCCGCACGGTCATGGATGTCCTTCACGCGCATCGCCGCGAACCCGCCGACCTCGGCGCGCGGCCGCTCGGTCGTCGCCACCAGGCGGTCCTCGGAATCGTGGTGCACGAACGCCTCGACCTTGTCGCCCGCGCGCACGCCGCGCGGAATCAAGCGCCCAGGCAGCAGGATCTCGCCAAGATCCCCGCCGTCGAGATACAGCCCCGAAGGCGTCTCGCGCACGGCGAGCATGAGGTTGGTGCGTCCGATCGTGGCCATGGCGCGGCAAGGCCGCGCGAACGGGCGCAACCGAGGAACTCGGAGGGTAGCCGCTCGCGCGTCGCCATGCCATGGTGAGCGGCGCCCGCCACGGGCGGCACACCCGCTGCGGGTACGCTAGGGCCATGAAGACGAAGGACGAGATCGTCCGCGACTGGCTCCCCCGCTACACGGGCCGACGCCTCGAGGATTTCGGGCAGTACATCCTGCTCGTGAACTTCTCGAACTATGTCGAGATGTTCGCCAAGCGCTTCGGCGTGCCAGTCGTGGGCCGCGACAAGCCCATGCTTTCGGCGACCGCCGAGGACATGACGATCCTCTCCTTCGGCATGGGCAGCGCCATGGCGGCGACCACCATGGACCTCCTCTCGGCGGTCGCGCCGAGAGCCGTGCTCTTCCTCGGAAAGTGCGGAGGCCTGAAGAAGACGAAGATCGGCGACTTCGTGCTGCCGATCGCGGCGATCCGCGGCGAAGGCACGAGCAACGAATACATGCCCGCCGAAGTGCCCGCATTGCCGTCGTTCCGCCTGCAGCGCGCGGTGAGCGAGGCGATCATCAAGCACAACCGCGACTACTTCACGGGCACCGTGTTCACCACGAACCGCCGCGTGTGGGAGCACGACGAGAGCGTGCGCGAGTACCTGCTCAAGATCCGCGCGATCGGCATCGACATGGAGACGGCGACGATCTTCCTCGTCGGCTTCGCGAACGGCATCTCGAAGGGCGCGCTGCTGCTCGTGTCGGACAACCCGATGACGCCCGAGGGCGTGAAGAGCGCCGAGAGCGACCGCACCGTGACCGAACGCTTCGTGGCGCAGCACCTCGAGATCGGCATCGACGCGCTGCGCGACCTTCGCGACCGCGGGCAGAGCGTGAAGCACCTGCGCTTCGAGTGATGCCGATGCCGCGCGTCCTTGGACCCACGGATTTTCGCCGCGTGCCATGGAAGAACGGGCTCGGCACGACGCTCGAGCTCGCGACCGACGCCACCGAGGCGGGCGGCGCGTGGACATGGCGGCTTTCGGTCGCCGATGTGCCCATGCGCAGCGCGTTCTCGCGCTTCGATGGGATCGACCGGCAGCTCGCGGTGCTCGAGGGCGACGGCATGCGGCTCTGGCGCGCGCAGCCCGAATCGCCCGACGCGGTGCCCGTCGAAGGCGCGGCGCTGCGATTTCGCGGTGAAGACGCGCTCGAAGGCGAGCCGCTCGGCGCGGGTGTGCGTGATGTGAACCTGATGACCGCGCGCGGCGCGTGGCGCGGCGCGCTGCGCGTGGTGCGCGGCGCGGCCCCCGCGCTCAGCCTGCGTGCCGATGTGTCGATCGCGTATCTGCACGCGGCGGGCCGCGCGATCTCGCTCGAGGCCGACGGCGAGCGCATCGCGCTTGCGCCAGGCTCGCTTGTCGTCGCGTCGTGGATCGCGCTTGGCGAAACGCCCGACGACGCGGTGCTCGTGCTCGCACGCCTCGAGCGCGCGCGCCATGCGCTCGCGTAGCGCGGCTTGCCTCAGCCCTTCGCGCGCACAAGGCGCAGCGACCGCACATTCACCACCGCTTCGCCCGGCTTCGAGAGCGCGCGCAGCACCACGCGATGCGACCCGACCGCAAGCTTCACGCGGCCGAGCTCGACCGTGCGGTACTGCTGCCAACCGCCCGTCGCAGGCACGGTGAACTCGATCGGCCCAGAACCGCCATCGACCTCGAGCCGCATGCGCGAGCCCGCCGCAGCGTCGGCGCATCCGAGCTCGGCCTCGACGACGAACTCCCCGCCCTGCGCGGCACCGATGGCGATCGGCCACGAGGCCGTCGCGGCCGCGTCGAGCCAATAGCCGATGTTGTGCCGCACATCGCCGATCACGCCGACCTGCTCGACCTTGATCGACGGTCCCTCGAGCGTCGCGTCATGCGGCAACAGCACGAGTTCGCCGCCCTTCGACGGATAGACCGCGAACGGCAGCGGGTCGAGCGCGCCTTCGTAGCGGATGCGAACCACCGTGCACGCCGGGTCGACCGGCTGCTTGGGCAGCATGAGCACCGTTCCAGCACCCCCCTCGTCCCGCGCGACGCCGCACTTCGCATCGGATCCCAGCAGTTCCACCGCCTTCACCTCGTTGCGAATCGGCAGCCGGAACTGGCCATCTGGATGCCAATCGAACACCATCAGGTAGAGCGTGCCCGGCTTCTGCGTGGCGCGCCCCCACGAGAGCCGCGAGAACGGGCTCGCGGTCGTGCCGTAGATCGCCTCGCCGTTCACCTTCATCCATGCACCGACGCCGCGCAGCGTGCGTTGCGCCGCCTCGGGCACGCGGCCCTTCGCGTCGGGCCCGATGTTGAGCAGCAGGTTTCCACCCTTCGACACGATGTCGCAGAGCAGGCGCACGACCGCGGTCGTGTCCTTCCAGTTCGCGTCGTGCGCGCTGAAGCCGTACGACTCGTTGAGCGTGTGGTTGACCTCCCAGTCCATGCCGGGAAGGCCCGTGGGCGGCACATACTTCTCGGGGGTTCCGTAGTCGCCGTTCTTGTTCTCGAGGCCGAAAAACAGGCGGTTGTTGACGAGGATCGACGGCTGCCGCGCGCGCATGTCCGCCATGAGCTGCGCCGCGCCCCATGCGGCGCCCTGCCGCGATTCATCCGAGTAATCGAACCAGATCGTCGAGAGCGGCCCGTAGTTCGACAGCAGCTCGTTCACATGGCCGCGCATGTACGCCTTGTAGCGCCCGTGGTCGCGCGCGTGCCCGTCCTTCGGGTATCCCGGCAGCGCCATCTCGTACGCGTCGGGATGCTGCCAGTCGAGCAGCGAGTAGTAGAAGCCCGCGCGTAGCCCGCGCGCGCGCATCGCCTCGGCGAACTCTCGCGCCACATCGCGGCCTGGGGGCGAGATGTTCGTGCCGCCCGTCACGGCGTTGTCGAGCGAGTACGGCTCCTTCGAGTTGAAGAGCGTGAAGCCGTCGTGGTGCTTCGAGGTCATGACGGCGTAGCGCATGCCCGCGTCGCGCGCGAGCTCGGCCCACGCGTCGGCGAAACCTGGTTCAGGCTGGAACAGCGGCTTCATGGCCTTCGCGTACTCGCCGCACGGCACCGCGGCCCAGTGCTGGATCCATTCGGCGTAGTGCTGCTCGTAGCGCTTGCCATCCCAGAATCCGCCCGCGGGTGAATAGAGGCCCCAGTGGACGAACATGCCGAAGCGCGCCTCGCGCCACCACTCCATGCGCGCGTCGCGGTCGGAGGCCCAGAGCGCGATCTGCCCGGCCTCGGTGGGTGGCGAGGCCGCGGGCGGTGCGAAGGCAAGCGAGAGCGAAACGGCGAGAAGCGCACTGAGCATGCGGGCAAGGTAGCGCGCCGCGCGCGTTTCTCAGCGCATCTCGGCGCGGATGTGCTCGAGTTCCTCGAGGTTGATCGTGCCGTTGCGGCGGCACGACGCGTGGAGATGCGGCGAAAGCGCGAGCCAGGCCTTCGCGTTCGAGCCGCGCACGCCGCCACCTGGAATCACCTCGATCGGCGTGCGCCCAAGGCGCGCGGCCTCGGCCTGCGCGCGCTCGACATCGCGCGCGACCATGGCGATGCGCTCCTCGAGCGTTGCGACCGAGGCGTCCCAGCCGAGGACACCCGCGGTGATGAAGCGCGTGAAGCCGAGCGCCGAGAGATCGCGCATGCCGCGTGCGCGGTCGACGAGCAGGTCGTAGGTGCGCAGGAAGGCGACGACGAGGCCGAATCCGCGCGCGTGCGCGATCAGGCGCGCGTTCGCCTCCATGTCGACGAAGCCGTCGGGGGTGAGCAGCGACACGCCGACCGAATGCGCGCCCGCGGCGGCGGCGGCCTCGATCTCGCGCAGGCAGAGGTCGAGGAGGCGCGGGGTCGTGGCGAACGCGGCGACATCGAGCTCGCGGCGGCAACCAGGGAAGTCGGGGCGGATCATCGCGACGAGCGTGCAGGGCGTGCCCTCGACGGCCTCGCGGCAGGCGCGCACGAGGTCCATGCGCGGGGTCCAGCCTTCGGTCGAGAGATCGTGGCAGACCTCGAGACGGGTGGCGAAGGGCGCGGCCATGCGGGCGCCTTCGAGCGAGTCGATGGGGACCTCGAGCGTGCGGGTGGTCATGCGCGCGAGACTAGCCGATAGAGTGGGGCCATGCGCGACTTCGTCACGATCGTCTCAGGCCTCCCCCGCTCGGGCACGAGCATGGCGATGCAGATGATCGCGGCGGGCGGCATTCCGCCGCTCACCGACGAACTGCGCACCGCCGACGCCGACAATCCGCGCGGTTACTTCGAGTTCGAACGGGTGAAGGCGCTGCGAAGCGACAAGGCCTGGCTCGACGACGCGCGGGGCAAGGTGGTGAAGGTCATCCACATGCTGGTGCCCGAGTTGCCTGATGACCGCGCGTACCGCGTGGTGTTCCTCGACCGCGACCTGCGCGAGGTGGTGAAGAGCCAGTCGACCATGCTCGGGCGCAGCGGCAAGGCGGGCGGCGGATTGCCGCCCGAGCGCCTGATGGCGGTGTACGAGCAGCAGCTGAAGCAGGTGCATGCGTGGCTTTCGGCGCGGCCGAACTTCAGCGTGCTTGTGGTGCGGCACGCGGAGCTCCTGCGCGATGCCGCGGCACAGGCGAGCGCGATGGCCGAGTTCCTCGGCGGGTCGCTCGATGTCGGTGCGATGGCGGCAGCGGTGGATCCGGCGCTGCATCGGAACAGGGCGTAGCGGCGCCGCGCCGCGGCGCGATCGCGCCGCGTGCACTCCGCGTCGGACGACGAACCAAGATGACGGACCGCGCTGCGCGCGCGCCCTCGCGAGACTCGGAAACGGGGCGACCCAGTGCCTGCGGACTGGGCACCCGTCGGGCTCCG
>JAJTGK010000054.1 GCA_021297815.1 Planctomycetaceae bacterium | reverse complement strand
GCAACAGTAAATGAAAGCCGGCGCCTCTCTCGAAGCGCCGACTCGACTCGTTTCACTGCCGCCTGCGCTCAGAGGTTCCCACGCCGCGCCTGCTCGATCTCCAGGCTCTCGAACAGCGCCTTGAAGTTGCCCTTGCCGAAGCTCTGCGAGCCGCGGCGGCAGATGATCTCGAAGAACAGCGTCGGCCGGTCCTGCAGCGGCTTCGTGAAGAGCTGGAGCAGGTACCCCTCGTCGTCCGCGTCGACCAGGATCCCGAGGTCCTTCACCGCCTTGTGGTCTTCCTTCACGACCTGGTGGCCGTGCTCGGAGAGCATCTTGTTCACGCGGTTCCACACCGTCTCGTAGTACGCGTCGGGAATCGTGAGGAAGTCGACGCCGCGGCGGCGGAGCTCGGTGATCGAGTGCAGCTCGTCGTCCGTCCTCAAAGCCAAGTGCTGCACGCCAGGCGTCTGGTCGTGCCAGTCGAGGTACTCCTGGATCTGGCTCTTCTTCTTGCCCTCGGCGGGCTCGTTGATCGGCATCTTGATGAGGTGGTTGCCGCTCGCCATCACCTTCGACATGAGCGCCGAGTACTCGGTGCCGATGTCCTTGTCGTCGAAGTGCTTGAACATGGCGAAGCCGAGGACCTCCTCGTACCACTTCACCCAGTGGTTCATCTTGCCTTCCTCGACATTGCCGACGGCGTGGTCGACATACTTGAGCCCGCAGGGGTTCGCCTTGTTGTACGCGTTGAGCGCGAAGCCCTCGACCTTGCGGAACCCAGGCATGAACAGCCCGCCGTTCTTCACCGCGGGCAGCGCGTACGCGCCCGTGCGCGACACGAAGGTGTGCTGCGCGCGGCCGTAGGTCTTGATGCCCGCGAAGGTGACCGAGCCGTTCGCGTCGGACCAGGTCTTCGGCTCGTACGCGCTCTCGCCGCCGTTCTTGATCGCCTGCTTCCACGCGGCCTCGGCGTCGAACACCGTCAGCGCGAGGTCCTTCACGCCGTCGCCGTACTGCGTCGCCTCGCGGGCGGCCTGCCCGTCCTTCGTGAGCGAGCTCTCGAGGATGATGCGGATGTTGCCCTGCGTGAGCAGGTACATGGCGCGGTCGCGCGAGCCCGTGGTGAGGTCGGCGATCTGGTCGACCTGGAAGCCGAACGCGCTCGCATAGAAGAACGCGGCCTGCTTCGCGTTTCCGACGAAGAAGCGGACATGGTCGACATCGATCAGCTGCAGCGGATCGGTGGCGGTCGAGACACCAGCGGAAGGGGCGAGCGTGGTCATGGGGCGATGATAGTCCAACGCGCACCCCGCGCTCAAGCGCGGCGCGGTGGCGACGAGGCGGCCACGAGGCGGCTACGCTGCGCGCATGGAGAACCCCGCGCCACGCCCTGATTTCGCGCCCGAGAATCGCTCGTCGAAGGCGGGCAAGATCGTGGCCGTCGCGGTGTTCGCGTTGCTCTTGCTCGGCGGGCTCGCGACGCTCATCGTCGTCCTGAACCGCGGCAGCGCGGGCATCGTGCAGCCGTTGAAGGGCGAGCCAGGCGGGCCGCCCGCCAGCCAGGCGGGCCCGTACGGCCGCTAGGCCGCGCGCCACGCCACGCGAAGCTAATAGGTGATGAGCGCGCTGAGCTTGATGTTGCTGTCGCCCGTCATCTGCGCCAGCCGCTTGCGGCCCTCGAGGAACGAGAGCTCGATGAGCACGCTCGCGCCCACGATCGTGCCGCCGAGGCCCTTCGGTCCAAGCAGCTGCACCGCGGCGCCCAGCGTGCCGCCCGTCGCCAAGAGATCGTCGACGATCAGCACCCGCATGCCGGGCTTCACCGCGTCTTCGTGGACATGCAGCGCATCGGTGCCGTACTCGAGCGCATACTCGATCGAGCGCGTGCGGTAGGGGAGCTTTCCTGGCTTCCGCACGGGCACGAACCCCGCGTTCAGCGTGCGCGCCACCGCGGTGCCGAAGATGAAGCCGCGGCTCTCGGGGCCCGCCACCACATCGATCTTCTCGTGGCGGAACGGGTTCGCCATGAGCTCGACCGCGAGCGACAGCCCCGCGGGGTCTGCGAGGAGCGGCGTGACATCCTTGAACACGATGCCCGGCTTCGGGAAATCGGGCACATCGCGAATCAGGCTGCGAAACGAGGAGAGCATGCGCCCAAGGTACCCGATCGCCCCGCGGAACGGCGCGCGGCGGCGGCTATGATCGCGCCCATGTCGGAACCCCGCACCAGGAAGGCCACCATCGAGGTCGTCGAGCCGATCGGCAAGCGCGTCCTGATCCGCAAGGACGAGGACAAGAAGATCACCAAGGTCGGCCTGCACCTTCCAGACAAGATCGAGATTCCCACGCTGACGGGGCGCATCGTCGCGGTGAGCGCCGAGGTCTCGCGCGACGAGAACTACCCGATCAAGCAGTACGACCGCATCCTGTTCAACCCGAAGCACGCGGTGCCCGTCGACTTCGAGGGCGACAACCGCCTCTTCGTGATTCCCGTCGAGGATGTCGTGGCCGTGTTCCGCAGGGAGCCCGATTGAGCGGCGTGGCCGCGCCGACAGACCCGCTGCCCATCGCGCCGCTTTCGGGGCCGATCGACGCGGTCGTGCGCGTGCCTGGCTCGAAGAGCCTTTCGAACCGCCACCTGGTGCTCGCGGCGCTTGCCACGGCGCCCGTGCGCCTGGGCGGCCTGCTGGCCTGCGACGACTGCGACCGACTGCTCGTGGCGCTGGCCGCGCTCGGCGTGTCGCACCGCACGGTCGACGACGGCGGAACGCCGTGCCTCGAGCTTTCGCGCGGCCCCGCGCCGCGCGAGGCGCGTGTCGACCTGGGCGACGGCGGCACGCCCACGCGCTTCATGATCGCGCTGGCCGCCGCGTGGCCTGGCACCGTCGTCACCATCGACGGCAGCCCGCGCATGCGCGAGCGGCCCGTGGCCGAAGGCATCGACATGCTGCGCGCCCTCGGCGCCCGCATCGAGTACCTCGAGGCCGATGGGCGCCTGCCCGTGCGCGTCGACGGCGGCACGCTGCGCGGCGGCGCGATCGAGGTCGGCCGCACCGCGTCGAGCCAGTTCATCTCGGCGCTCATGCTTGCGGGCACCGCGGCGCCCGAGGGCGTCGACATTCATTTCCGCGAGGAGCCGACGAGCGCATCGTACATCGCGCTGTCGCTGTCGGCGCTCATGCAGGCGGGCGCCGAGGTCGAGGTCGCGCACCGCCCCGTGCTGCTTTCGGCGGCGCCCGCGGGCTCGGGGCTCGCGCGCATCACCGTGCGCCCGCGGCGGCCCGCACCGACCTCGGTCATCGACATCGAGCCCGACGCCTCGAGCGCCGTCTACCCCGCGGCCGCGGCGATGCTCGTCGGTGGCTCGGTCGAACTGCCGAGCCTGCCGCGCTCGTCGGCGCAGCCCGACATCGCGTTCTTCCGCGACCTCGCGCTGCGCGGCGCGCGCGTGGCCGAAACGCCCGCGGGCGCGCTGCGCGTGTCGAGCGGCCCGCTGCGCGCGCTCGACGCCGACTACGAACTCGCCCCCGACGCCGCGGTCATGGCCATGGTCGTGGCCGCCTGCGCCGACCATCCGAGCACGATCACAGGCCTCGGCACGCTGCGGGTGAAGGAATCCGACCGCATCGCCGCCGTCGCCGCGGGCCTGCGCGCCCTCGGTGGCGAGGTCGACGAAGGCCCCGACCGCGCGCGCATCATGCCCTTGCCGCGCACCCTGCGGCCTGCGGCCATCGACACCGTGAACGACCACCGCATCGCCATGGCCTTCGCCATCCTTGGACTTGCGCGGGCGGGTGTGTCGATCAGGAACCCTGCCTGCGTGGCCAAGAGCTACCCAGGCTTCTGGCGCGACCTCGACTTGCTTCGCGCGCCGCGTTCAGGCGAGAATCGGACCCGATGAGCCAGTACACCTTCTGGACCTTCGCGCGGCGGCTGCTGCGCCGCAAGACGCTTGCGGCGGGCACGATCGTCTTCTCGATGGTCTCGGCGGGCGGCATGGCGGCGGGCATCGTGGCGATCGGCCCGATGCTGCAGCTCATCCTCGGCGACGGCGCAGGGGAGAACCTGCAGTCGATCGTCGCGGCGCAGGTCGCCGACAAGCCGTGGCTCGGAAGCGTGGTGCCGCAGGCGCTCATCGACATCCTGCCAACCGACCGCTTCGCGGGCGTGGCGCTGATTCTCGCGGGCCTGTGCGCGCTCACGGTGTTCGGCGCGCTGACCAACTTCCTGCACCTCTACTGCTCGCTCACCCTCGCCACCGCGACCGTGGCCGAGATCAGGGTCGAGGCATTCCGCCACGCGCTGCGCCTGCCGTTCGGCACGGTGCTGCGTCGCGGCCCGACCGAGATCGTCTCGCGCATCGTGCGCGACACCGCGGAACTCGAGCGCGGCATGACGGCGCTCACGAGCAAGGCGCTCGCCCAGTGCACGAAGGGCATCGCGGCGTTCATCGCGGCGGTGTGG
Source organism: Planctomycetaceae bacterium (assembly GCA_021297815.1). Lineage (GTDB taxonomy): Bacteria > Planctomycetota > Phycisphaerae > Phycisphaerales > SM1A02 > QWPT01. Next base: position 24,727 of record JAJTGK010000054.1, on the reverse strand, counting down.
TTCGACTGGCGGCTCACGATCGCGGCGATCGTCGTCGCGCCCGCGCTTGCGGTCGTGCTGCGCAAGTTCGGCAAGCGCATCCACAAGGGAAGCCGCAAGACGCTCGAGGCGTACGAGGAACTGCTGCGCGTCTCGAACGAGTCGATGCAGGGCCTGCGCGGCGTGAAGACCACGCTTGGCGAAGGCGCGGCGCGCCGCCGCTTCGGCCGCGCGAACCGCCGCGTGGTGCGCGAGGACCGCCGCGTGCGCATGGCGCGCGCGATCTCGAGCCCGCTGGTCGAGCTGCTGGCGATCGTCGCGATCTCGGGCATGGCGCTGGTCGCGGCGCACGAGATCATCAAGGGCCGCATGCAGTTCGACCGCTTCCTGCTGTCGCTGGGCGCGCTCGGGCTTGCGGGCAGCAACCTGCGGCCGCTGGCAGGGCTGTTGAACGATGTGCAGGCCGCCGCGGCGCCCGCCGAGCGGCTGGGCGACATTCTGTCGGTGCCTGGCGAGGGCCTGCGCGAGCGCGACCTGCCGCGGCTGCCGCGCCACACTCGGTCGATCGAGTTCCGCGGCGTGCGCTTCCGCTACGAAGGCGCCGAGCGCGAGGCGCTGCGCGGCGTCGACCTGCGCATCGCGCACGGCGAGTTCGTGGCGATCGTCGGGCCGAACGGCTGCGGAAAGACCACGCTTGCGAGCCTGTTGCCGCGCATCTTCGACCCCGTCGAGGGCGCGGTGCTTGTCGACGGCACCGATGTGCGCGCGGCCAACCTGCGCTCGCTGCGTGCGCAGATCGGCGTGGTGCCGCAGGAGCCGCTGCTCGTGCGCGGGTCGATTCGCGAGAACCTCTTGATCGGCGGCGCCGTGTCGAGCGAAGACGCGTTGCAGCGCGCGCTCGAACTGGCGCACGCGGCGAACTTCGTCGACAGGCTTCCGCAGGGCCTCGACAGCATGCTTGGCGAGGGCGGCTCGGGGCTTTCGGGCGGGCAGCGGCAGCGCCTCGCGATCGCACGCGCGCTGGTCGGCGACCCGTCGATCCTCGTCCTCGACGAGGCGACCAGCCAGATCGACGCCGAGAGCGAGGCGCAGATCTCGGCGGCGATCGACGATTTCCGCCGCGGCCGCACGCTGATCGCGATCGCGCACAGGCTGTCGACCGTGCGCTCGGCCGACCGCATCGTGGTGATGGAAGAGGGCACGGTGCGCGACTCGGGCACCCACGGCGAGCTCATGGAGCGCTGCGAGCTGTACCAGCGGCTTGTGAACACCCAGCTTGTGGGCTGACGGGGCGCGAGGCGTGCTGCGGCGCGCTCGTGGGCTCGCGAAGCGTCGCGACGCTTGATTCGTACGGGCTTGAGAGGCGCATGGGCGCACGGGGCGCGCAGTTCCTCAAGCCGCGAGGGCTCTGAGGCCGTCGCTCCGACCAGTCGCCCGACTCTCGCCATGCGGCCTGCGAGCGGCACCCCGCGCGGCGCAACCCATGCCGCTGCTACATTGCAGCCAAGGAACTCACCGTGGGACTCGCCTCGTTCATCCGCTCCATGATCGGCGCTGCGCCGCAGTCCGAGGCCGACGCCGCGGGCGTGGCCGCGCAGGGCGCCGCCGATGCGCGCGCCGCCGCGACCGAGATGAAGGCGCTCGTCGCGCAGGTGCGCTCCGAGCACACCGAGTCGATCGAGCGCGTGGGCGGCGAGCTGGCGCGGCTTTCGGCGCGCGTCGACGCCATGCCCGAGATGCGCGCGCAGCTCGAGTCGTTCGTCCAGTCGCTTGGGCGCACGATGACGGGCGCCGCCGACAGGCTCGAGACGGTCGACGACCGCATCCATCACCTCGAGCAGCAGGCGCGCTCGCAGACCGAGATCATCGCGCTGATGCGCACCGAGTTCGACAGGCAGGGCCGCTCGGTGGCGTCGCTCGACGAGCAGCTGCGCACGCTGCGCGAGTCGATCGACCGCCTGGCCGTGGCCGCCGAGCGCACCGAGGCGCTCGTGCGCGAGTTCGAGGAGCGCAAGGTGCGCTCGAACGCCGCTGCGTGGACCGCGATCGCCGCAGCGGGCGTGTCGGTGGTCGCGCTGCTGTACGCCTTGCTGCGATGACCGAAGCGCGCCGCCGCGTCTCGCCGCTCCAGTCGATCGTGGGCATCACCTTCGTGACGGCGGTGCTGTGGTTCCTGTTCAGCCCGAAGTCGCCTGTGAACGATGGCGCGACGCCGCGCGAGGGTCTGACGCAGGCGCCTGGCGATGCGGCGGCCGCGCCGCGCGAGGACATGCCGCGCGTGGATGTGCCGTGGCCGCGCGTGGCGTCGACAAGCCCCGCGATCACCGAGACGCTGGTCGAGCTCGGCCTTGCGGCGCACATCGTGGGGCGAAGCGGCTACTGCCGCAGCGTGCCCGAGGCGGTGCCCGTGGTCGGCGACCTGCGCGACTTCGACGCCGAACGCCTGGCGGCGTGCGCGCCCGATGTGCTGTTCGTGCAGCCGCCGCTGGCGGGGGTCGACCCCGCGCTGCGTGGGTTCTGCGCCGAGCAGTTCATTCCGCTTGTCGATCGGCGGCTCGACACGCTGGCAGACCTCGACGGGCTTCTCGACGATGTCGCGAGCGCGTTTCGCACGCCGCCCGATGCGGCGGGCGAGGGGCTGGCACGGCGACTGGCCGAGGCGAAGGCGCTGGTCGCATCTTCGCCTGCGGCGGCGACGGCGGAGACGCCCGCGGTCGTACTCCTCGTCTCGGCCGACCCCTTCCTTGCGGTGGGCCGCGGGAACTACCTCGATGAACTGCTCTCGCGCGCGGGCCTCGCGAACGCACTGCCGCGCGATGGCTACATCGAGCTTGGCGCCGAAGCGCTGCTTGCGCTTTCACCCGCGACCATCCTCGTCGCGACCGAAACCGACGCGGGCGCCGCGCGCGCACGCGAACTGCTTGCGAAGGTGCCGTGGCCCGAAGGCCGCGCCCCGCGTCTGGCCGCACGCGCGATGCCGGGCCTTCTTTCGCCAAGCCTCGCCGCGGTGCGCCGCGCGCAGGAACTCGCCACGCTTGCCCAGGAGGCGCAATGAAGCGCCCACCTGGTTTCGTGATCGTGGTGGCGCTTCTCGCCGCGGGCGCGCTGCTGCGCATGCTGCTTGGCCCCGCGGCCGACGACAGCGGGCTGCGCGTGTCGCTCTCGATACCGACGGGCGAGGTGCTGTCGCTGCGCGCGACCGCCGTCCTTTCCGCCGCGCTCGTCGGCGCGGTGCTCGGCCTTTCGGGGCTTGCGCTGCAGTCGCTCTTGCGAAACCCGCTTGCGTCGCCGTTCGTCCTCGGCATCTCGAGCGGCGCGGGGTTCGGCGTCGCGTGCGTGCTTGTCCTTGGCTACCTCTTCGCATGGTCGGGCGCGGGGCTCTTCGGGCGCGAGGTGTTCGGCGCGGTGGCGGGCGCCGCGCTGTCGCTTGCGATCGTCTCGCGCTTCGGCCGACAGACCGACGGACACGACCCGACCACGCTTGTGCTGTCGGGCGTGATCCTGGGCGCGATCTTCAGCGCGGGCACGGCGCTGCTCGAGCACATGGTGCCGTTCGGGCTGCGCGGCGACCTGTTGTCGTGGATGGCGGGGCGGCTGCCCGAACTTCCGTCGCGCGGCGAACTCATCGTCGTCGCGGTGGCCGCGGTCGGCGGCTTCGCGGTGCTTGCGCGGCGCACGCAGGCGCTCGATGTGTCGATGCTCTCCGACGACGAGGCGCGCTCGTCGGGCGTCAACCTGGGCGCGCTGCGCGGCACGCTGTTCTGGACAGGCGGAATCCTGGCGGGCGTCGCGGTCGCCTACGCGGGCCCGATCGGGTTCGTCGGGCTGGTCGGGCCGCACATCGCGCGGCGGCTGCTTGGGCCGCGGCATGCGGCGCTCGTGCCTGGCTCGGCGCTTGCGGGCGCGGCGCTTCTCGTCCTTGCCGATGCGGTGCGTCAGGCGATCGACCTCGGCAGCGGGCGGCTGCCTGTCGGCGTGGTCACGGCGCTCGCGGGCGGGCCGTTCTTCCTCTGGCTCTTGCGGAGGGGCGCATGGAGATCCTGACCACGGCGCTGCTTGCAGGCATGCGGCTGTCGCAGCGCTACGGCGCCACGGTCGCGCTGCACGAAACCACGATCGAGGTCGAGCGCGGGCAGATCCTGGCCGTGGTTGGGCCGAACGGCTGCGGAAAGAGCACGCTGCTGCGTGCGCTGGCGGGGCTTGCCCATGGCGAGGGCGCGGGCGGGTTTTCGCTCTTCTCGAGCAAGGTTCCGTCACGGGAGCACCGCGCAAAGGTCATGGCGTTTGTCCCGCAGCGCCCCGATCTCGCCGCCGATTTCACGGCGCGCGAGGTCGTGCAGCTTGGCCGCTTTGCACGCGGCGCCGATGAATACGCGGTGGGCGACGCCCTGCGCGCGGTGGGGCTGCGCGTGCGGTCGGAACTCCCGATGCGCGTCCTTTCGGGCGGCGAGCGCCAGCGCGTGGCGGTGGCGCGCGCCCTGGCGCAGATCGACGGCGCCGACCCGTGCGTGCTGCTTCTCGACGAGCCGTTCAGCGGCATCGACCCAGGCGAGGTGTCGCGCATCGTGGGCGCGCTGCGTGCGACCGCCGAACGCGGCGCCGTGGTGCTGTCGCTCCATGACCCTGGCCTCGCCCGTGCCATCGCCACCCACGCGGCCGTGATGAGCGGGGGGCGCATCGTGTCCCACGGCGTGGCGAGCGAAGTCCTCGTGCCCGAGACGCTCACCAAGGCCTACGGTCACCCGATCGACCAAGTCGCGGGTTGGCTCGCGCCGCGCATCGAACCAAGTCGATAGGATCCGCGCACGGCCTCGACCATGGGCACCTTCACCTGGATCATCCTCATCGTGGTGCTGCAAGGCGTCATCGCCAGCCTGGCCAAGAAGGCGCAGGAGAAGCAGGGCGGTGCCGCGTCGACCAAGGGGCGTGCAGGCAGCTCGCCGCAGCCGACCTCTTCGACGCCCGCGGCCGCAGCGCCGCGCGCCGCAAAGGAAGATCCGATCGAGATCGCACGCAGGCAGATCGACGAGCAGATCCGCGCGCGGAGTTCGAAAGAGGCGCTGCGCGCGCAGAGCGCTGCACAACCCGCCGCGCAGCCCGTGGTGGTGCGCCGTGTCGAGCTCTCGAAGCCTCGGCCGCAGGTGGCGGCGAAGCCAACGGCCGCACCGAAGACCCCGAAGGTGCTCGCACGCGGCGCCGCGAAGCAACCAAGCTCGACTGCGAAGCCCGTGCAGCCCCGACCCTCGGCGGCGCCCGCGCGCGTGGAGCGCGAGGAATCGGCCGCCATGTCGAGCCGCCAGCGCGTGGCCGACTCGGTGGCCGCCGTCCGGCGAGCCGAAACCAAGGTCGACCGCGCGATGCCTGGCGAGGGCATGCGCCGACCCGAGGTCGACCTGAAGCGCCCGCAGCTGATCAACACGCGCACCTTCACGGCGACCCTGCGCGATCCGATCAGGGTCCGTGAGGCGTTCCTCCTCGGCGAAGTCCTTGGGGCGCCTCGCTCGGCGCGCCCGTTCTAGCCGCCGCCCCGCGCTGGCCCGAAAAACTCGATCCTGCGCTGTCCGAGGGGGCATCTCGGGCGATCCCGCGCGATCCTGCACGGTTCGGGACGGTTGTGGTATCTTCCCGAACCTCCGCGGCTCGGCCGCAACACACCCATGATTGATATCCGAAAGCTCAAGGAACTCGTCCGCCTGATGGTCGACAACGACCTGACCGAACTCGACATCCGAGACGAGCAGGAAACCGTCACCGTGAAGCGCCCTGGCGTGCATGCCGCGCCGCAGGTGATCATGCCCGCCCAAATGGCTGCGCCGATGATGGCCGCTCCCGCGCCCGCGGCGGCTGCCGCAGCGCCCGCCGCCCCCGCGGCGCCCGCCAAGGAAACGCTGCCCGCGATCGAGAGCCCCATGGTCGGCACCTTCTACGCCGCCCCTGGCCCCGACAAGGCGCCGTTCGTGGCCGTGGGCGCCAAGGTCGGCCCCGACACCACGGTGTGCCTGATCGAGGCCATGAAGATCTTCAACGAGATCAAGGCCGAGACCTCGGGCACCGTCGAGGAAGTCCTCGTGAAGAGCGGTCAGCCCGTCGAATTCGGGCAGCCGCTCTACCGCATCCGTCCGAGCTGATCGCGTCCACGCTTCCCGCATGCATGCCGCGGCCGCCTTGTCGGCCGTGGCGTGAACCATCGAACGCTCCATGTTCAAGCGAATCCTGATTGCGAACCGCGGCGAGATCGCGCTGCGCATCATCCGTGCCTGCAAGAGCCTCGGCATCGAGACCGTGTGCGTGTACTCGACCGCCGACGCGGGCGCCCCGTGGATCGAGCACGCCGATGCCGCCGTGTGCATCGGCCCAGGCCCGAGCCCGCAGAGCTACCTGCGCATCGACCGCATCATCGCGGCCGCCGAGGTCACCCACGCCGACGCCATCCACCCTGGCTACGGCTTCCTCTCCGAGAACGCGCACTTCGCCGAGGTGTGCCGCGACTCGGGCTTCGCCTTCATCGGCCCGTCGCCCGAGGCGATGGCGCTGCTCGGCGACAAGGTGAGCTGCAAGAAGATGGCGCGCAAGGTCGGCACGCCCGTGTTCCCTGGCACCGAGGACGCGATCGAGGACATCGAGGAGGCCGTGAAGGTCGCGGTCGAGATCGGCTACCCCGTCATCGTGAAGGCCGCGGCAGGCGGCGGCGGTCGCGGCATGCGCATCGCCCGCGACGAGGCGCAGCTGCGCGCGGGCATCGAGAGCGCGCGGCAGGAGGCGGCCGCCGCGTTCGGCAACGGCAGCGTGTACATCGAGAAGTTCCTCGAGAACGCGCGGCATTTCGAGGTGCAGACGATCGGCGACCAGCATGGCAACGCCGTCCACCTCTTCGAGCGCGACTGCTCGAGCCAGCGCCGCCACCAGAAGCTGATCGAAGAGGCGCCGAGCCCCGGCATCGACCCGAAGAAGCGCGACAAGGTCTGTGAGAGCGCCGCGGCGCTCATCAAGAGCGCGAAGTATTCGGGCGCCGCGACCGTCGAGTTCCTGATGGACGCGAAGCAGAACTTCTACATGCTCGAGGTCAACACCCGCGTGCAGGTCGAGCACCCCGTGACCGAGATGATCACGGGCATCGACATCGTGCGCGAGATGATCAGCGTGTCGGCGGGCAACCCGCTGTCGGTGAAGCAGTCCGACATCAAGGTGAGCGGCCACGCCATCGAGTGCCGCATCAACGCCGAGGACCCCGAGCGCGGCTTCATGCCGCAGGCGGGCCTGATCGAGAAGTTCGTCGCGCCGGGCGGCCCTGGCGTGCGGCTCGACACGCACGCGCGCCCCGGCTACCGCATTCCGCCGAACTACGACTCGATGATCGGCAAGCTGATCGTGCACGGCCCCACGCGCGACATCGCGATCGCGCGCATGAAGGTCGCGCTCGACGAGTTCCGCATCGGCCCCGTGAAGACCACGATTCCGCTGCACCGCAGGCTGATGGACAACCCCGACTTCGCGAACGCGACCTTCGACATCCACTATGTCGAGCGCCTGCTGAAGGCCGAGGAAGCGGCGAAGGCTGGTGCCAAGGCATGAGCGGCACGGGCGCGCAGGCGTCCGGCCGCGGCAGCCCCGGGGATGCCGCCCCAGGGGATGTCCGTCTCGAGGACATCGTGGCGGCGCGCGCGCGCATCGCGCAGGGCGTCGAGCGCACGCCGTGCGTGCATTCGCCGATGCTTTCGCGCATCACGGGCTGCGAGGTGTTCGTCAAGCTCGAGTACCAGCAGAGGACGGGCAGCTTCAAGGAGCGCGGCGCGCGCAACGCGCTGCTGCAGTTGGCGCCCGAGGCACGCGCCAAGGGCGTCGTGGCCGCAAGCGCGGGCAACCATGCGCTGGCGCTCGCGTGGCACGGGCGCGACCTTGGCATTCCCGTCACCGTGGTCATGCCGCGCGTGGCGCCGCTTGTGAAGCAGGCGCGCTGCCGCGAGCTCGGCGCGCGCGTCCTGATCCACGGCGCGAACATCGCCGAGGCGAAGGACCTTGCCGACACCAAGGTGACCGAGGAAGGGCTGACCTACATCCACGGCTTCAACGACGCCGCGATCATCGCGGGCGCGGGAACCGTGGCGCTCGAGGTGCTTGAGGAAGTGCGCGACCTTGACGCGGTCATCGTGCCCGTCGGCGGCGGCGGCCTGATCGCGGGCGTGGGCATCGTGCTGAAGGCGATGCGCCCCGAGGCGAAGCTGATCGGCGTCGAGCCCGAGCGCGCCGCGAGCTTCATCGAGGCGATGAAGGGCGGCGTGCCCACGCGGATCACGATGTCGCCGACGCTCGCCGACGGCCTGGCCGTGCCCGAGGTCGGCGCGCGCGCGTTCCGACTGGCGGCGCCGCTCGTCGACCGCACCGTGACCGTGGGCGAGGAGCTGATCTCGCTCGCGATCCTGCGCCTCGTCGAGATGCAGCATGGCGTCGTCGAGGGCGCGGGCGCGTCGCCGCTCGCGGCGCTCCTCTCTGGAAAGCTGCCTGAACTCGCGGGAAAGCGCGTGGCGCTTCTCCTCTGCGGCGGGAACATCGACCCGCTCGTGCTCGCGCGCGTCATCGAGCATTCGCTGGCCGTCGACGGGCGCCTCGTCCAGTTCAGCGCGACGATCAGCGACCGACCAGGTGGCCTTGCCGACCTTGCGGCGACCATCGCCTCGACGGGCGCGAGCGTGCAGGACATCCGCCACGAGCGCATCTTCGGCGGGCCCGATGTGTCGCGCGTGCGCGTCTCGTGCATCGTCGAGGTGCGCAACGCCGCGCACGGCGACGAGCTGCAGGACGCGCTCAAGGCCAAGGGCATCAGCGTGCATGAGCGCGTGCGCCCGCAGGCGCAGGGGTGACATGCCGAGCGTCGTGATTCCTGCATACAACGAGTCGGCGGGCATCGAGCGGTGCCTGCGGTCGGTGCTGTCGCAGGGCGTGGCCGATCTCGCGGTCGTGGTCGTGGCGAACGCGTGCCGCGACGACACGGCCGCGCGTGCGCGCGCGGTGCCCGTACCTGCGGGCGCGACCGTGCTCGTCCTCGACATTCCCGAGGGCGGCAAGACGAACGCGCTCAACACGGGCGAACGCGCGCTGCGCGACGCGGGGCGGGACTCGTTTCCGCGGCTCTTTCTCGATGGCGACATCGAGCTCGGCCCAAACGCGCTCGCGCCTGTCTTCGCCGCCGCGGCGGTGCCTACGCCCGTCGTCGTCTCGGCCGAAGCCGAGTTCGAGACCTCGGGCTGCAGCCTGCCCGTGAAACTCTTCTACGCCGCCGAGCGCTTCAACCCGTACCACTTCGAGAGCGCGCCGAACGGCAGCGGCACCTACTGCGTGAACGCGGCGGGCCGTGCGCGCTGGGGCGAGTTTCCCGCGGTGCGGCCCGACCAGCGCGCCGCGGGCGGTACCTTCGGGGCCGTCGTGCGTGCGCTCTCGCTGCGTCCGCACCTCTGGCCCGCGCTCGTCGTCTGGACCTGGTTCAAGCTGCTCGAGCGCCTCGACCGCCGCCGCGTGGCGCGCCTCTCGGGCGCCGACCGATGGCAGCAGGACCGCTCGTCGCGCGGGTAGACTCCCGCGGCCATGACCACGCTCGACGCTCCGACCTTCCCCTCGCGCACGCAGCAGATCCTCGACACGCTTCGCCAGAACGGCCAGCTGAAGCACCTGCAGACGATCGAGGGCCCGATGGACGCCACCGTGCGCCTGAAGGGCTACGGCGAGGTCGCGTGCTTCTGCTCGAACAACTACCTCGGCCTCGCCAACCACCCCGAGGTCGTCGAGGCGGGCATCGCGGGCATTCGCAAGTACGGCGCGGGCACCGCCAGCGTGCGCTTCATCTGCGGCACCTTCGACTGCCACCACTCGCTCGAGGCGCGCATCGCCGAGTTCTACGGCGTCGAGGCCTCGTACACCTTCACCAGCTGCTGGAACGCGAACGAGGCGATCTTCCCCACGCTCTGCGAACCTGGCGACATCATCATCTCGGACGAACTGAACCACGCGTCGATCATCGACGGCATCCGCCTGGCCGCGGTCATCAAGAAGGGCCTGCTGAAGACCGTCTACCGCCACAACGACCTCGCGTCGCTGCGCGCGAAGCTGAGCGAGGCGCGCGCGAACCCCGAGATGACGGGCACGATCTGGGTCGTCACCGACGGCGTGTTCTCGATGGAGGGCGACATCGCCGACCTGCCCGCGATGCGCCGCCTGTGCGACGAGTTCGGCGCGTACCTCGTGGTCGACGACTCGCACGGCACGGGCGTGATGGGCCGCACGGGCCGCGGCACGCACGAGCACCAGGGCCTGAGCGGCACGCAGATCGACTACATCACGGGCACGCTCGGCAAGGCGCTCGGCGGCGGCGCGGGCGGCTACATCGCGGGGTCGCGCAAGGCGATCGACCTTCTGATCCAGCGCGGTCGGCCCACGCTCTTCTCGAACGCGCTTCCGTGCACGATCGCCTGCAGCGCCGACAAGGCGATCGAGGTGCTCATGCGCGAGCCCGAGCGCGTGGCCAAGCTGCGCGCGAATGTCGACGCCGCGCGCGCGGGCATTCGCGACGCTGGCTTCGAGGTCCTGCAGAGCCCGACCGCGATCTGCCCGATCATCGTGCACGACACCGCGAAGGCGATCGCGATGTCGAAGCGCCTGCTCGAGCTCGGCGTCTTCGTGATCGGCTTCGGTTTCCCCGTCGTTCCCGAGGGCCATGCGCGCCTGCGCGTTCAGATCTCGGCCGCCCACGAGCCCGTCCACATCAAGCAGCTCGCCGACGGCCTGAAGGTCCTGCGACGCGAGTTCGCCTGATCCCGCACCCACCGGCTCCATCGATGAGGGAAGCGTTCCTGAACGATTTGGAAATCGTTGAAAGCACGCATTTTTCCGCCGCGCGGGTTGCCCCGTGCGTCGGCGGGCGGGGATGATGCGCGCATGTCCGAGGTGTCGACCCGCACCCAGCGGCGGCCAGCCGCCATTCCGCGTCCGAGCGCGGCGTGGATGCGTGCGCTTGTCGATGCGCCGCTTCGGCTGGCCGAGCGCGCGTTCAAGCTCGACGCCATCGAGGCGATGGCCCGTGCGGTCGAGCAGGGCGACCCGTCGCGCGATGTGATGGAGCGCGTGATCGAGGTCACGCGTCTTTCGGTCAAGGTGACCGACGAGGACCTCGCGCGCATTCCCGCGAAGGGCGCGGTGCTTCTCTGCGCGAACCACCCGTTCGGCGGCGCCGACAGCACGGCGTTGATCGCGGCGGCGCAGCGTCGGCGCAGCGATGTGAAGTTCCTGACCAACGGCATCATGTCGCGGTTCCCGTTCCTCGAACCGTGCTGCATCTTCGTCGACCCGTTTGGCGGCGAGGGCGCCGCGCGACGGAACGCCGCCGCGATTCGCGAGGCGCTTGCCTGGCTGAAGGCGGGGCATGTGCTGGGCGCGTTCCCCGCAGGCGAGGTCAGCGCGAGCTCGTGGGGCCAATGGACGCCCGCCGATCCGCCGTGGTCGACCATTCCCGCGCGGCTTGCGCTGAGCGCGGGCGCGAAGATCGTTCCCGTGTGGTTCGAGGGCACGAACAGCAGCATGTTCCATGCGCTCGGGCTCGTGCATCCGCGGCTACGCACGGCGCTCCTTCCGAGCGAGTTCGTGGCGCGCTGCGGCACCGAGATCGAGCTGCGCATCGGGCGCGCGATCGCGACCGAAGGCAGCGGCCTCGACCCCGAGGGCATGACGCGGCTCGTGCGCGGGCGCTGCGAACTCATGCGCCGCCACGCGCCGCACCCGAAGCCCGAGCAGGTGCTCGAGCCGCTCGGCGGGCCGCTCGCGAGCGCCGACGAGATCGCTGCGGAACTCGCCGCGCTTCCCACCGACGCACTGCTCGTGCGCGAGGGCGACTACGAGGTCTACATGGCCCGCGCCGCGCAGCTGCGCCGCACGCTGCCTGAGATCGGGCGTCTGCGCGAGATCGCCTTCCGCGCGGTGGGCGAAGGAAGCGGCAAGGCATCCGACACCGACCGCTTCGACGAGACCTACTGGCAGCTTGTCGTCTGGAGCCGCGCGAAGCGCGAGATCGTCGGTGGATACCGCGCTGGCGTGGTCGCCGAGGTCACGCGCGATGCGGGCCTTGCGGGGCTCTACACGAGCACGCTCTTTGAGTATTCGCCGCGCATCGCCTCGGAGCTCGGCGACGCGGTCGAGCTCGGCCGCTCGTATGTGCGCCCCGAGTACCAGCGCCAGCCGCTGCCGCTGTCGCTTCTCTGGAAGGCGATCGGCGTGTTCATGTTCCGCGGCGGGCATCGGCGCATGTTCGGGCCCGTGAGCATCTCGAACGACTACACCTCGATGTCGAAGGAGCTCATCATGGAGTTCCTCGAGCGGCATCGCCTGGCGACGCCGTTTGCGAAGCTGGTCACGCCGCGCAACCCGCCCGCGCGCCGCGGTGTCGCGGGCTGGACCTCGCGCGAGACCGCCGAGGCGACCGCCGACATCACCCATGTCGAGCGCCTGGTCGACGAGATCGAGCGCGGCGAACGCGCGGTGCCCGTCCTGCTGCGGCAGTACCTGCGCCTGAACGCGCAGCTGCTGGCCTTCAATGTCGACCACGAGTTCGGCGATGTGGTCGATGCGCTCATGCTCGTCGACATCGCGCAGATCGACGAGCGCATCATGCGCTACTACCTCGGCGACGAGTCGTTCGCGCTGCTGCAGCAGCGGCTCGCGGGCGGCTGAGGCCTTGCGCGGCGCGGCGCCTGTCCATCGCAGGCCGCACGGACTTGGCTCGCGGCTCGCCCGCGTCCGTGCGTCCGAACCTAGTGCACGCTGATCGTGGGCGCCTTGAGCTGCCCGAGCATCGAGAGCACCGACACGCGCTGCGCCACGCTGCGCGCCACCGCGTCGAGCTCGGCGCCGAGGCGCGCGTCGTTCCAGTTCGCGAGCGGCGTTCCGCGGTCGCTGTTCACGCGCAGCACGGTGCGGATCGCGATCGCGCCGAGGAACTCGAGCCCCATCGCATGCGCCATGATCTCGGCGCCGCCCTTGCCGAAGAGGTCGTGCTCGCGGCCCGTGTCGTCGACGAAGACGCTCATGTTCTCGACGACGCCGATCACGGGCACGCCGAGCTGCTCGAACATCTTCGCGGCGCGGCGCGCGTCGTCCTGCGCGACCTGCTGCGGCGTGCACACGATCACCGCGCCCGAAAGCGGAAGAAGCTGCGACAGCGTGAGCGGCACATCGCCCGTTCCTGGCGGCAGGTCGACCACGAGGTAGTCGAGCTCGCCCCATTCGGTCTGCGTGGCGAGCTGCTTGAACGCGCCGTGCGCCATCGGGCCGCGCCAGATGAGCGGCTTGTCGGGGTCGACGAGCTTGCCGATCGTCATGGCCTTGATGCCGTGGACCTCGAACGGGAGCAGCATGTTGCCGCGCGCCTGCGTGGCCTCGTCCTCGAGGCCGAGCATGGTCGGCGCGCTCGGACCGTAGATGTCGCCGTCGAGCAGGCCCGCCTTCGCGCCCATGCGCGCCAGCGCCACGGCCAGGTTGAGCGCGACCGTGGACTTGCCCACGCCGCCCTTGCCTGCACCCACTGCGATGACCTGGCGCACGCCTGGAAGCGGGTTCGCTCCGTCGCGCGTGCGCTCGTTGGCGCGCCGCACATCGGCGGTGAAGGTGACCTCGACGCCCGCGTGGGGCGCGCCACGCTCGGCGGCCTTGGCGGCGATCGCCTGCTCGATGTCGCCGCGGATCTTGTCCTTCATGGGGCAGGCGGGGGTGGTGAGCTCGACCGTGACGAAGGCGCGGTCGCCTTCGACGCGCGTCTCCTTGACCATGCCGAGCGTGACCAGGTCCTTGCGGATGTCGGGGTCGAGCACCGTGCGGAGGGCGTCGGTGAGGTCGGCGGGGGTCAGCGGCATGGTTCTCGGGTCAGGAAGGGCCTCTCGGGGCCGTTGCGGATTCGTTCGGGAGGAAGGGCGGAGATGGTAGCGCGGGGCCGCGCGGGCTTCGGGGAGGTTCTGCGCAATCGGAAGGGTTTCCGCGGCGTTTGGCCGACAGAGTTGTACTTCGGAAGCGGCCCGCGCACCTGCGGGCAGAAAGTGAGCGAGCATGACCACGAACCGTCCGTTCCGACGACTTCCTGCGACCGCGATGGCGGCGCTGCTGGCGTTTTCGGCAAGCGCCTTCCCGATCGACGACCCGCCTGCCAAGCCTGCCAACGACGGCATCAAGGGCCCGAAGGTGCCCGACGAGAGCCTGAAGTCGGACAAGCCTTTCGCCGGTGGCGGGAAGGGCCGCGCGCCGCAGTCGCGGCCGATGCTCGAGCTGCGCGTGATGAACGCCGCGATCGACGGCCTCGGCCTCGAGGGCGAGCAGAAAGACAAGGTCGCCGCGGTGCGCGCCGAGTTCATGACGCGGCTCGAGACCTACGAGAAGCAGGCCGCGGAGAAGCGCAAGCAGCTCGCCGAGCAGCGCAAGAAGGCGCCCTCCGACCAGCCTCCAAGCGAGGAGTGGAAGAAGGAGATGCAGGCGCTTGAGAACAGCCGCCCGAAGCTCGACGAGCTGAAGAAGGGCCTCTCGGGGGTGCTCACGCCCGAGCAGATGGACCTTCTGAAGCAGCGCTTCGACGAGGGGCTGAAGAAGGCCCGTGCGGAGATGACCAAGCGCGCCGAGGAAGAGCGCAAGAAGAAGGAAGAGGCGATGAAGGAAGGCGGCGGCAAGCCGAGCGACGCGCCCGCGGGCGAGAAGCCGCGCCGCGGCGGCAAGAAGCAGCAGGACACGCCTGCGATGCCCGAGTGACCGCGCGCAGATCGCACAATTCACTGTGAAAGAGCACGGGCCGCGACGATCGTCGCGGCCCGTGTCGTTGTCATTGCCGTTGGCGTCGCGTGATCGACCGCCTCTGCGCGATCAGCCGCCGCCGAAGATGCGCACATCGTCGTACTCGTTCACGACATACGGGCCCGTCGGGTTCTGCGCGCTGCTCACGAGGTCGGTCTTCGGCGTCGACTGCGTGCCGAGGCCGTCGTACTTCGAGAAGAAGACGCCGTCACGCCCGGCCGAAATCACCGCGAACGCGCCGCGAGGGGCGCCCTGCAGCGGCGTCTGCGGCTGGCCATAGCTCACATTGCGAAGGATCTGCGCGAGCGTTGCGTTGCGCTGGGTCACGGGCGCGGCGATGAGCACGCTGTCGATCTGCGAACGGCCGAGCTCGCCGAGGAGCGTCGAGTTGAGGTACGGGCTCGCACCCTGGAACGCGAACACGCAGTCGGCGAGCGAGTCGGACGCGTTCGCGCCCGCGACCAGGTTCGAGCCCTGCGGGCGCAGCTGGCGGTAGTAGAGGACGGGCTGGCCCCACGCGTCGAGGAGGTCGGGCAGCCGATAGGGGTCCGACTCGTACGGCGCCTCGACATTGCCCGAGGTCAGGTTCTGGCCGGGCGCGGGCTGCAGGTCGTCGGCCTTCGGCGAGAAGAACGACTTGTACTGCGTGCCGCGGATGCGCGGGCCTTCGCCGACCTTCGTCGCGTTGACCTTGATGCGGTAGGTGCCCGCGGCGCCGCCGTTGAAGACGATCTCGGTCCAGGTCGCGTACGCGGCGTTCGCGTACAGCGGGTCGTCTTGCGGAATCGCGCCACCGCAGAGGTGGAGCAGCGCGTTCTCGGTCGACGAGATCTTCGGATCGGCCGCGAGGATCGCCTCGGGCACGATGCCAGGGTAGAAGCCGAACTGCTGCTGGAAGGTCTCGCAGGCCTTCGCGAACTCCTGCAGGAGGCTCTCGGTCTGCGTCTTGCGGGCGCGCTCCTGCACGCGGCTGAGCGCAGGAAGCAGGATGCCGATCAGGAGCGCGATGATGCCGATCACGACCAGCATCTCGGTCAGCGTGAAGCCGCGCGCAGCGGGAACAGGACGCAGGTTCTTTCGTTCAGACATGCGGGAGATCCTACCGCAGGGCTTCGCGCGACGAATGCGCCGAAACGCCCTGCGGCAGAGGTTTACGCGCGACCCGCGCCTGCAGACGCCTGCCAAGGGCGCGGCGGGCGCATTCGGCGGGATTTGGACTCGTGGGAGGGGTGGGGGAGGTCGACGGCGTACGCCGCCGCGCGCGGGCGGCTACGGCGCGTTCGACGCGGCGGCTGCGCGGACCTGCCGCAGCCCCTCGTAGGCCGCGATGGCGACCGCCGTCGCCAGGTTCAGGCTGCGCACGCCGTCGCCGCAGGGCATGGGGATGGTCAGGACATGCTCAGGGCCCTGCGCGTCGGCGACCCAGGCGTGGGTCTCGGGCCCGACGCCCGTCGATTCCTTGCCGAAGAGCAGGTAGTCACCGCGTCGAAGCGGGGCGTCGAAGTGCGCGCGCGAGCCGCGGGCCGAGAAGAGCCAGAGCCGCGGTGGCGCCTCGCGGGCGAGGAACGCCTCCCATGACTCGTGCTCCACGCAGTCGACGAGATGCCAATAGTCGAGCCCCGCGCGGCGGCGGGCCTTCTCGTCCATGTCGAAGCCGATGGGGTGGATGATGTGGAGCCTGCAGCCGAGGGCCGCGGCGGTGCGCCCGATGTTTCCCGTGTTGTTCGGGATCTCGGGGTTCAGCAGCACGATGTGGAAGAGCGGCTCAGGACCCGCCATGACGCGTCTCTGGCGCGATGCCCGGCGACGGGCTCAGCGCTCGAGTTCTTCCTTGGTCGGCGGCTTCTGGAAGCCCACGCCCTTGGCGCGGTCGGCCTTGGCCTGACCCACGCAGAGAAGGCACCAGATGGTGCAGACGGCGATCCAGAGAGCGTTCGAGAAGAGGACGAGCGTCATGGGGAGTTCCTGAGGGCCGACAGTCTATCGGCGAACGGGGCCGTGCGGCTTTGCGGTCGTGGGCGATTCGAACGCCCCCTGCAGGATTCGAACCTGCGACCTGCGCTTTAGGAAAGCGCCGCTCTATCCAACTGAGCTAAGAGGGCAGCCGCGCGCAGTATACGGCTTCAGCCGCGCAGTTCGCGGGCCGCGCCGAAGGCGCAGTAGCCGTTCCAGATCGCGAAGACGATGAGGAGGATCGGCGGGCAGGCAAGGTTGTAGGTCGTGTCGGCAAGGTCCCAGGCGGCGCAGCCGAGCGAGGATGCCGCGGCAAGGGCCATGATCGCGAGGTAGAGCGGGGCGGTCTTGCGGCTGCCCGAGAGCGCGAGCAGGACCGACGCAAGCGCGCCGAGGGCCACGACGCGCATGGACCAGACGAAGACGGCGTAGAGCGGGACCATTTCCCCGTCGTTTCCCGTGGTGGCGAGGCCCGCGATGAAGCCGAAGTAGCCGAAGACTGCGGCGGTCAGCGCTGGGCCGAGGACATCGAGCTCTGCGTTGCGATTCGTGGCCATGGCGGGATGGTATCGCGCGGTGGGCGTAGAGTGCCCGACGATGCTTGACCTCTTCCCCGAGTGGATCAAGGCATGGCTTGCGCTCGGCCCAGTGCTCGTGGTGCTGTCGCTTGCGTTCACGACCTTTACGATCGTGGCGGTCGTGGGTGCTCGTGTGCGTGATCGTGCCGTTCATCGGGCCGAGCGTGTACTGGTTCCTTGGCAAGCCGTGGCTCTCGGCGCGGCGCGCGAAGGCGTACCGGCAGGTCGCGCAGGAGCGCGCCGAGGCGCGGCGGCGCGAGGCTTCGTCGGGCGGTGCGCTGGCGCGGCGGGTCATGGGGCACGAGATCCGCGAGGTGCTGTGCGCGGAGCAGCGTCACCTCGCGGCGCAGGCGGCGACGATCGCGGGCGACGAGCCCGTCGGCGGGAACGAGATCGCGGTGTTCGAGGAGGCGGACGAGCTGTTCGAGGCGGTCGCGCGCGACATCGACGCCGCCGACAAGCATGTGCATGTGCTGTACTACATCGCGCTCGACGACGAGGCGAGTCGGCCCGTGTTCCGCGCGCTCGAGGCCGCGGCGCGTCGCGGGGTGCGGTGCCGCATGCTGCTCGACGCGCTTGGATCGCGGCCTTTTCTCGCGAGTCCTCGCGCCGCGGAGCTGCGCGCCGCGGGCGTGGAGCTGGTGGAGGCGCTGCCCGTCGGATTTCTTCGCAGGAGGTTCGGGCGCATCGACCTGCGGAACCACCGCAAGATCATCGTGATCGACGGGGCGATCGGCTATGTCGGAAGCCACAACCTCGCGGCGCGCGAGTTCAAGGTGAAGGCGCGCTACTCGCCATGGATCGACGCGACGATGCGCGTGATCGGACCCGTGGCGAACGACCTGCAGAAGGTGTTCGCCGAGGACTGGTACCTCGAGACCGACGAGGAGCTCTGGTCGCTCGTCGGCGAGGGACCCGTGTCGGAGGCGCGGCCCGCGATCGCGCAGGTGCTGGCCACTGGACCCGCGACCTACGAGAGCGCGATGCCGCAGATGATCCTGTCGATGGTGCATGCGCGAGTCGCAAGTTCTTCCACCGACTGCTCGAGGCGGGCGTCGAGATCTGGCAGTACCGCGGCGGGCTGCTGCACGCGAAGACCGTGGTCGCCGATGGATCGACGAGCATGATGACGAGCGCGAACCTCGACCGGCGCAGCTTCGAGCTGAACCTCGAGTCGAGCCTCGTGATCTACGACCCAGAGGTCAGCAAGCGGCTGCGCGGCGTGCAGCAGGGGTACCTCGACCGCGCGTCGCGCATCTCGCTCGAGGAGTGGGTGCGGCGCCCTGCGTGGAAGCGGCTTGTCGAGAACGCGGTCGGGCTGCTGGCGCCGTTGCTCTAGGGCCGTGGGCGGTTATCCCGCCGCTTCCCGAGGGGTTGAGGCGCATGGCCGTTCCGCTATACTCCTCGACCCTTCGCCGATGTAGCTCAGCTGGTTTAGAGCGTTGGATTCATAACCCGAAGGTCGGCGGTTCGAGTCCGCCCATCGGCAGTTTTTAGCGGTTGCGACTTTCGTTGGAGGCCCTGAACGGGCCTCCAACTTCTTCGCGGGATTGAGCGGTTGCGACTTTCGTTGGAGGCCCTGAGACGGGCCTCCAACTCTTCGCAACCTTTGGTGCTCGGGGGCGACATGCCGACGAACCGCGCGCTTCGCGAGACTCGGAGACGGGGCGACCCAGTGGCTCCGCACTGGGCACCCGCCGGCCAGGGGCCGGCGGCGATGGTCGTGGGTTTACATCAAGCCTCCGAACCACACTCGCCGCCGAAGACGAAGTTCGTGGGTTTCACACCAACCCTCCGAACTCGGCACGACGCCGTCGCGCTTTGCGCGACGGGTGCCCAGTCCGAAGGCACTGGGTCGCAGGATTCTCCAGTCTCGGCACGATGCGTCGGGCGCAGCCCGACGGTCATCTGCGGGTGATCTTCCGAACCAGCGTGGCGATCGCGCGTTCGCGGCGGTCGGTGGTGCGCAGCGAGCACTCCCACACCGTGACCACGCGCCAGCCGAGATTGCGGAGCGCACGCGCGGTGCGTTGGTCGCGCGCGCGGTTTCGTGCGAACTTCTCGCGCCAGAACGCGCGTCGCGTCGCGGGCTCGCTCGACAGCCTGCACCCGTGCCTGTGCCAGAAGCAACCATGCACGAACACCACCGTGCGGTGGCGGGGAAGCACGATGTCGGGTCGCCCAGGCAGGGCCGCGCCGTGCAGGCGAAATCGAAAGCCCGCGCGGTGAAGCGCCGAGCGCACGAACACCTCTGGCTTCGTGTCCTTTCCCCTGATCCGCGACATGAGCGAGCTGCGCTCGGCCTTGGTCAGGGTGTCGGTCACGGGGTCACGCGGTCACGGCCTTCGGCGCGCTGCGCACCCAGCGGCGTCCGAGCTCGGTGATCGCGAACTCGGGCTCGCGGCTCGCGATCGCCGCCGCGACGAGGCCCATGAACATCGGGTTCGGCGACAGCGGGCGGCTCGTGAGTTCGGGGTGGAACTGCCCGCCCACGAAGTACGGGTGCATCGACTGCGGCAGCTCGAGCATCTGCATGATCGGGAACTTCGGATGCCGCCCGCTGAAGCGCAGCCCCGCGTCCTGAAGCCGCGAGATGTACTCGGGCTCGACCTCGTAGCGATGGCGGAAGCGCTCGCGCATCTCGGTCTTGCTGCCGTACAGGAAGCTCGCGAGCGACCCTGGCTCGAGCACCACATCCTGACCGCCAAGGCGCATCGTGCCGCCCATGATGCCCTCGAGCTTCTTCTGGTCGGGCAGCTCGGCGATGACGGGATGCGCGCAGTTCGGCTCGAACTCCGTCGAGTTCGCGCCCGCGAGCCCGAGCATGCTGCGCGCGTACTCGATCACCGCCATCTGGAAACCGAGGCAGATGCCGAGGAACGGCACCTTGTTCGTGCGCGCCCACTTCACGCAGCGGATCTTGCCCTCGACGCCGCGCTGCCCGAAGCCGCCTGGCACGATGACCGCCTGCACGCCGTCGAGCGCCTTCGCGGTGAGCGCGTCGTCGGTCAGGTCGCTCGTGTCGATCCAGCGCGTGCGCACCTCGCACGAAAGCTGGACGGAGCAGTGCTCGATCGCCTTGTCGATCGACGCGTACGCGTCGCGCAGCGCCGCGTACTTGCCCGTGATGCCGAGCTCGATCTGATGCTTGCGGGGCGCGAAGATGCGCCGCGAGAAGTCGAGCCACTCGGTGCGCGCCACATCCTCCTTCGAGGGGCTCGTGCGGTCGTGCAGGTTGAGGAGCGACAGGATCTCGCGGTCGAGGCCGCCCGCGCGCATCGCTTCGGGAATCGCGTACACGCTCTCGCGGTCGTGCATCGAGAAGATGCGCTTCAGCGGCACATTCGAGAACATCGCGATCTTCTCCATCACCTTGTCGGTGACGGGGTTCTTCGCACGGCAGGCGACGATGTTCGGCTGGACGCCCGCCTCCATGAGCCGCTTGATGCCGAGCTGCGCGGCCTTCGACTTCTGCTCGCCGAGGATCGACGGCTCGAGGATGTAGGTCAGCGCGACGAAGCAGGTGCTCTCGGCGCCTTCCTCGAAGGCGAGCTCGCGCAGCGCCTCGATGTAGAAGCCGTTCTCGTAGTCGCCCGCGGTGCCGCCGACCTCGACGAACACCACATCGGCGGGCTTGCCGCCGTTGCCTGTCATCGCGAGTTCGCGCAGGCGCATCTTCACCGCACCCGTGACATGCGGGATCATCTGCACATCGCGCCCGAGGTAGCCGCCGCGGCGCTCGCGCTCGAGGACCTCGGTGTAGATCTGTCCCGCGGTGACGAAGTTCTTGCGCGTGAGGTCCTGGTTCAGGATGCGCTCATAGGTGCCGAGATCCATGTCGGTCTCGCACCCGTCGTTGAGCACGAACACCTCGCCGTGGCGGTAGGGGTTCAGCGTGCCCGAGTCGATGTTGAGGTAGCCCTCCATCTTGATGGGGGCGACCGAGAGACCCTTGTCCTTGATGAGCTTCGCGAGCGAGCTTGCGAAGATGCCCTTGCCGAGACCGCTCATCACGGTGCCGATCACGACGACGAACTTCGTGCGGCCGCGCTGATACCCCGCAGGGGCGGGCGAATGCCACTCCGTGCTCTCTTCGCTCTTTCCAAACTGAGAAAGGAAGCCGCAACCGTCGGGAGAATCGGTCGGGTTGTTGTCCGAGTGGGGCATTCCCGAATGTAGTCAGGAAGCACATGGAAATGCAAGGGCGCCCGGGGGCGAATCCGCCTGATTCGGCGGGCGGAGCGGAGGTCAGCCTCCGCGGAATCGCCGCACGAACGCCGCGTACTGCTCGGGGGTGTCGATCCCCTGGCTCCGCACATCGCGAATCGCGACGGCGATGCCGCGCCCGTGCTCGAGGACGCGCAGCTGCTCGAGGCTCTCCGTCTCTTCGAGCGCCGACGGCGGCCAGCCGAGGAAGACGGGCAGGAACCCCGCGCGGTAGGCGTACAAGCCGACATGGCGCAGGGGCTTGGCGCGCGGCGGGGCGCCCTTGGCGGCGTCGCGGTGGAAGGGAATCGGGGCGCGGGAGAAGTAGAGCGCGCGACCGCCCGTGCCGAGGACGACCTTCACGAGGTTCGGGTCGTCGGGCGACTCGTCGGGGGCGAAGGGGGAGGCGACCGTGGCCACATCGGCCCACGGGCTCGAGCGCAGGAGTTCGACCGCGGCGTCGATCGTCTCGGGCTCGATCTCGGGCTCGTCGCCCTGCACATTGACGAAGATGTCGTCAGGCGACTCGGCGAGCTTGGCGGCGACCTCGGCGAGGCGACTCGTGCCGTTCGGGTGGTCCTCGCGGGTCAGGACCGCCTGGCCGCCATGCTGCTCGACGGCGGCGACGATGCGGGGGTGGTCGGCCGCCACGACCACGCGGCCAAGGCTGCGGGCCTTGCGCGCCTGCTCGAGCACATGCACGACAAGCGGCTTGCCCGTCTCGCTGGCGAGCACCTTCTCGGGGAAACGCGACGAGGCCAGGCGCGCGGGTACGACGCCGACGACGCGCACGCTCACGCGGGCAGGTCCTTCATGAGCGCGTCGATCTCCTTGCGCTTCGAGCGGATGTCGCGGTAGGAGATGTCGCGGCGCACGATGGCCGAGCAGATCTCGGCGGCCTCGCGGGCGTGGTTGCCGTTCTTCTCGCTCTTCGCAAGCTCGATGAGCGACAGCATGAGGTCGTACTTGATCGGGAGCTCGCGGTCGCCCTCGCCGAGGCCGAGCGACTGCAGCGCCTCGCGGAACTCGCCGATCGCCTCGCCGTGCCAGCCCTCGGCGGCGAAGCACTTGCCGAGCATGTGCGTCGACATGATGCGCAGCTTCGCTTCGTCCTTGCATGCCTGGAACGCGGCCATCGCGTCCTCGTAGTTGCCGAGCTCGAACTCGATGCGGCCGAGTTCGGCCTTGATCGAGCGGTCGGTCGGGTAGTTGCGCTGCTTCTCGCGGAGCTCGCGGCCCTCGAGGTCGAGGAGCTGCCTGCGCAGGTCGTCGTGCTCGGCCTTCGCGGCGGCATCGTCGGGGTTCGTCTCGCACTTCCTGATGGCGGCGTTGAGCTTGCGGCGCAGCTGCGCGACGCGGATCTCGCCCGCCATCATCTTGAAGCGATACTCGTTCAGGCGCTCGTAGCCGGCGAGGAACACCGTCACGGCCTCTTCCTCGGACTCAGGCGTGGCCTGCTTCCGAAGCAGGACGCCAAGCTTCTGCGTGGCCTCGGGGGACATCGGGTTGTCCTCGAAGTCCTTGCGCGCGCGCTCGAGCATGCGGGCCTCGGTCTCCTCGCTCGCCACGATCGCGTTCGCCTCCTGCAGCTGCTGCTGCTTGGTGACATCGCGAATCGCCGAACGGAAGCCGCCGGCCTGCTGGGTCTCGGCCTTGTCGTAGCCGCCCTTCTTCAGGGCGTTGCGCGCGGTGATCTCCTTCAGGGCCGACGCGAGCTGCGTGTCGGAGGGGTCGAGGCGGATCGCCTCCTCGACGCACGCGAAGGCTTCCTGCCACGCCTCGACCGACTGGAAGAGCGCGTCGGCCTTCACCCACATGGCCTTGCTCTGCTTCTTCTGCTTGCGGAGGATGTCGAGCGCCTTCGGCGCAAGCCACGCGCCGAACTCGAACTGGCCCGCCTTGGCGGTCGCCTCGAGCAGGCGGAAGGCGGTGTCCATGCTCAGGATGTCGCGCGCCCAGGCGTACTCGGCGGCGGCGAACTTGTCGATCGGGCCTGGGCCGTCGATCTCCTTGAGGTTGTCACGGCCCGCAGGCTTGCCGCCCTGCTGGAAGAAGCTCACCGCGACCTTGTAGAACTCTTCGTGGGCGCTCATGACCGACGGGTCGAGACGGAAGCCCTTCGCGTAGAGCATCAGGGCGTACTCGTAGTTGCCCGTCTGGGCCATCGTGCGGCCGTGGTCGAAGAACTTGCGGGCCTTGTCGGGTTGGGCGACGAAGGCACCCGTGGCGGCCGCCGACTGCGCGCCCGAGGGGGTAGGGGTGGCATCCGCGCCCGTGGTGGCGGGCTGGGCAGGTTGCTTCTTACCGAAATTGAAAAGGCCCAATCCTGGCTCCTGAAGGCGGCGGGGTCCTGTCCCGCACGCGGTGGCGAGGCGGTAGGAGGGAAGTCGGGAAGGTAGTCGGCAAGGGGGGGCGAGGTCAAACAGAACGGCGCGGTGGCGCGCGCGCGGCCGTTCCCTCCTCAGGCGGCAAACCACTGTACGGACGCACTATCCGCACCGCTACCATGCGCGGATGCCGCTCGAACGCTCGATCGTCATCCACCCGAACCCCGTGCTGCGCCGCAAGGCCAAGGTTGTCGAACGGATCGACGAGTCGGTGCGCCAACTCGTGGCCGATATGCGGCGGATCATGGCGGAACTCGATGGTGCGGGTCTGGCGGCTCCCCAGGTGGGCGAAAGCGTGCGGATCTTCATCGTGGGTGCGCGGGACGGGTCGCCCGAGCAGGTGTTCATCAACCCCGTGCTCGAGGTGAGCGGGCCGGTGGAACCGCATTCCGAGGGTTGCCTGAGTCTGCCCGACATCTTCGGCGAGGTGCAGCGGCCGCCGAGGGCCCGAATCACGGCGACCGACCTCGAGGGGAATCGGTTCACGCTCGAGTCGGACGCTTTCGAAGCGCGGGTCTGGCAGCACGAGTTCGACCACCTCGAGGGCGTGCTGATCATCGACCGCATGATGCCGCGCTGCCGTTTGCGCAATCGCCGTGCGATTCGCGACCTCGAGCGCGCGGGAGGCTGAATGCGGATCGTGTTTTTCGGTTCGGGCGCCTTCGGGGTGCCGACGCTCGAGTCGCTGGCGCGCGGGCACGAGATCGTGCTGGTGGTGTCGCAGCCTGATCGGCCCGCAGGGCGTGGGAAGACGCTCACGCCGACGCCGCTTGCGTCGCGGGCGCTGGAGCTTGGGCTCGAGGTGGTGCGTCC
>JAJTGK010000174.1 GCA_021297815.1 Planctomycetaceae bacterium | reverse complement strand
GACCTGCTCGACGCGATGAAGGCCGTCGGCTTCCGCTACTCGACGGTCTCGGGCCTGTCGTTCGCGATCACCGACCTGCGCATCCCGAACGAGAAGAAGGCGCTTCTCGACGCGACGCAGAAGAAGGTCGACCGCGTCGAGAAGGCCTACCAGGCCGGCGCGATCACCGAGCGCGAGCGGCACAACCAGCTGCTCGACCTCTGGCAGGCCTGCCGCTCGGAGATCACGGCGAAGCTGGTCGAGGCGCTCAAGCTCGACCGCCGCGACGCCAACGGCGCGCAGGTCTCGATCGAGAAGGGCGAGGGCCACAAGTACCTCAACCCGGTGTACCTCTTCTCCGACTCGGGTGCGCGTGGAAACGTGAACCAGATGCAGCAGCTCGCCGGCATGCGCGGCCTCTTGGCCAAGCCGAGCGGCGAGATCATCGAGACGCCGATCCGCGCGAACTTCCGCGAGGGTCTGTCGATGCTCGAGTACTTCTCGTCGACCCACGGCGCGCGCAAGGGTCTCGCCGACACCGCGCTCAAGACCGCGGACTCGGGCTACCTCACGCGCAAGCTGTGCGATGTCGCGCAGTCGGTCGTCGTCCTCGAGGACGACTGCGGCGCGCCGTCGGGCATCCCGAAGAAGGCGATCTACAAGGGCGACGAGGTCGATGTCCCGCTGAAGGATGTCGTCCGCGGCCGCACCAGCGTCGAGACGATCATCAACCCGATCACCGACGAGGTGATCGTCCGGCGCAACGAGGTCATCACCGACCCGATCGCCGCGAAGATCGAGGCCCTCGGCCTGAACAGCGTGTATGTCCGCTCGCCGCTGACCTGCAACACCGCGCGCGGCGTCTGCGCCAAGTGCTACGGCCAGGACATGTCGACGGGCAAGCTCGTCGAGATCGGCATGGCGGTCGGCATCATCGCCGCCCAGTCGATCGGTGAGCCCGGCACGCAGCTCACCATGCGCACCTTCCACACGGGCGGCATCGCCGCGCGTGGCATTCTCGACAACACCTTCAAGTCGTCGGCCGGCGGAACCGTCCAGCTGCGCGACTGCATGGAGGTCGATGTCAAGAACGAGGACGGCACGACGACCATCGTCGCGCTCAAGCGCAACGGCGAGATCCTCGTCGTCGACGCCCACGGCCGCGAGCTCGAGAAGTTCAAGGTCCCCTACGGCGCGCAGCTGTTCGCGCGCACCGGCGACCAGGTCAAGAAGGGCGCGGTGCTCTGCGAGTGGCAGCCGCACGCGACCCCGATCCTTGCCGAGAAGTCGGGCATCGTGCGCTTCAAGGACCTCGTCGAGGATGTGACCTTCCGCCTCGACACCAAGAAGGGCACGGGCGACGCCGCCGAGATGATCGTCATCGAGCACACCGGCGAGAAGCACCCGCAGATCACGGTCGAGGACGACACGGGCAACATCCTGGACTTCCACCACCTGCCCGCGAAGGCGCGCATCGAGGTGAAGGACGGCCAGCGCATCGCGCAGGGCCAGATGCTTGCCCGCCAGCCGAAGGAAGCCGCCCGCTCGGCGGACATCGTCGGTGGTCTCCCCCGCGTCACCGAGATCTTCGAGGCGCGCATCCCCAAGGACCCGGCCGTCATGGCCGAGATCTCGGGCCGCGTCGAGCTGCACTCGGACAAGCGCAAGGGCAAGATGACCATCCGCGTCGTCAGCGACGCCGGTCTCGAGCACGACCACCATGTGCCGCAGGGCAAGGCGCTGCTCGTCCACACCGGCGACCGCGTCGAGGCGGGCGATCCGCTCACCGAAGGCCCGATGATTCCGGCCGACATCCTGCGCATCAAGGGTGAGGACGCGCTCTATGTCTACATGCTCGACGAGGTGCAGAATGTGTACCGCGCGCAGGGCGTGCCGATCTCGGACAAGCACATCGAGGTGATCCTGCGGCAGATGCTGTCGAAGGTGCGCGTCTCGAGCCCGGGCGACACGAACCTCCTTCCCAACGATGTGAAGGACAAGTTCGAGTTCCGCTCCGTGAACGACGACATCGCGCGCAAGATGCGCATCGACGATGCCGGCGACACGGGCCTGCCCGTGGGCGCGCTGGTCGACAAGGACGAGATCCGCGAGGCAAACTCGCTCGCCGAGGCCGAAGGCAAGGCTCCCTGCAAGACCAAGAAGCCGAAGCCCGCGACCGCGAAGACCCTCCTCCTCGGCATCACCAAGGCTTCGCTCCAGGCCGAGAGCTTCCTCTCGGGCGCAAGCTTCCAGGAGACCACCAAGGTGCTCACCGAGGCTGCGCTCAAGGGCGCGGTCGACGAGCTCCTCGGCCTCAAGGAGAATGTCCTGCTCGGTCACCTCATCCCCGCGGGCACCGGCTTCGAGGCGTACTCCAAGGCCAAGGTCAAGCGCCTGGTCGACGAGCCCGCCTACGACGACGAGGCCGCGGCGGCGATGTACGACGAGGCCGCCTTCGAGGCGGAGCAGCTCGGCGCCGAGCGCATGTCGGGTGGCGCGGTGACGACCGTCAAGGATCGTCTGGCAAGCCTCGCGGCTGGTCAGGATCAGGGCGTCGCGGGCGACGAAGAGCTCGGGCTCTGATCGACGGCGAACGCGCGATACATGTTCAGTTCTCCGGCCCGGCCTCATGCCGGGCCGGTTTCTTTTTCACCCGTCCTCCCCGTGCCGCACCCCCGCCCGCGCGCCGATACGCTTCGCGCGTGGGCGACCACGACGACATCGCACAGTGGCGCGCCGCAGCCTCGCTTCCCGAGGTCGAGCGGTTCTTCCTCGACGCACGCCAGCGCATCGCCGAGGAAGTGCGCACGCGCAGGCCGCTCTGCCTCGCCTCGGGCGCGTGCTGCCACTTCGAGGCGTACGGGCACCGCATGTACCTCTCGGGCCTCGAGGCGGCATTCGTCGTGGCACGAATCGACGCCGCCCGTGCGCGCCAGGCGGCGAACCCGCTGCGGGTTCTCGAGGTCGCCTCGGCACGCGAACGCGGCGACTGCCCGTACCTCGCGGGCGGGCTGTGCGGCGCGCACGAGGAACGCCCCCTCGGCTGCCGCATCTACTTCTGCGACAAGGGCGCCGACGGCAAGGGCGCGGAATGGCAGAGCGACCTGTACGAGGCCATGCACGCCGAGACGATCGCGCTCCATGAACGCCTTGGCGCGCCCTACCGCTACCTCGAATGGCGTGCGGCGCTGGCGCTCTTCGCGGGCGAGTGACCGCGGGATCACGCGCCTGTCAGCCCGATCGTGATCTCGACGAGCGGATGGACAGGGCCCGAGTCCATGCCTGGGCAAGGGGTGCGGCGCTTGGTTTCGGCCCACGATTCGGGGGTCTCGACGACCTCGGGCCACCGTCGCGCACCGATGCGGCGGGTGTAGCGCTCGAGGAACACCTCAAGAGAGACGCCCACCGCCCGCGCCATCGCCTCGGCCTCGTCCAGGTCGAACCAGACGGCGCCTGGCGGGCCCGAGCAGCAGTTCCCGCACTGGGTGCACTCGAAGCGCAGGCCGTCGGCGTACCACGGACGCTCGTCGCGCGGGCCCTGGGCCTCGCCGCCGCCGTCAGTTGTCCCCTGCACCGCCGCCTCCGCGAGGGCCCAGCGGACCCTTGTCGGGCGTACCGCGGTCGCCGCGGCCGCCTTGCGACTCCTCGCCCCACGGCTCGATGGTGATCTCGTGCATCGCGGCGCGCCGCCGCGTGGGCGGCAGGTGCGACAGGCTCGGCGGGCGATCGTCGAAGGCCACGCGGTCGATCGTGTAGACCGACTCGAACACCCACTCGGGGTGGTCGACGAGTGCGTCTTCGAGAAGCTCCTCGGCCTGCGCCAGGCTGCCCGCGGTCATCCAGGCCGTGATGTAGGCCCCCCGCTCGCCATCGCTGTCGGCGGCGGTGGCCAGGATGATCGCGTGCCACAGCGTCATGCCGAGATGCTTGCCCGCCTCGTCGACATTCGTCTCGCGGTCGACATTCAGCTCGAGCATCCAGCGCTCGCGCAGCACGAGCAGCAGCTCGTCGAGGTCGGGCGAGTGGTCGTCGACCATCTCGAGGACATCGCGCGTGACCAGCGACTCGTCGTCGACGCTACCCTCGGGCGGCGTCTCGTCCCAGGTCTGCTGGACCTCGCGCAGGCCCTGCGCCTCGAGCATGCGCTCGACCTCGTCGCGCATCTCGGTCGGCACCGAGATCAGCACGCCCTTCCAACTGTCCACAAAGACATCGACCCACGGATCCTCGGCGTTCGCGCCGCAGCCGATGGTGACATCCTCGATGAGGAGTTCCTCGAACTCGTACCAGGTGCGCAGGAACTCGACGAGCGGCATCGGCTCCTCGCCGAGGTAGATGTCGACGGTGCGGTACGCGTCGCGCGACCCGATCTCGACGACGGGCGTGACTTCCTTCGGCAGCAGGTTGAAGGCCGCGTCGACGACCGCCTTCAGGCGGTCATGGCTGACGACGACATGGAAGACATAGGTGTCGACCTCGTCGTCGTTGCCCTCTTGGAATCGCACCGTGTAGCCCTGCTCGGGCTCGGACAGGCTGGTCTGCTCGACGCCGAGCGGCAGTTGGTAGGCGCCGAGCGCGCCACGGTCGAGGTCCTCGCGAAGCCTGAACTCACGCATGGGGGCATCCTAGCCGAGCGACGCCGCGGTCCGCATCACTCGCCAAGGTAGGCCTCGCGCACGCGCGGGTCGACGAGCAGGCGTTCGGCATCGTCGGTCAGCGTCAACCGGCCCGTCTCGAGCACATAGCCGCGCTTCGAGAGCCGCAGCGCGGCCCGCGCGTTCTGCTCGACAAGGAGGATGGTGAGCCCGCCGCGGTTCAGTTCGCGGACCGCCTCGAAGATCTTCGCGACGAGGATCGGCGCGATGCCCATCGAGGGCTCGTCCATCATCAGGAGCCGCGGCTTCGACATGATCGCGCGGCCGATCGCGAGCATCTGCTGCTCGCCGCCCGAAAGCGTGCCGCCGAGCTGCGCCGAGCGCTGCTTCAGGATGTCGAACAGCGCGTAGACATGCTCGAGGTCGCGCGCGATGCCGTCGCGGTCGTCGCGGCCGTACGCGCCCATCATGAGGTTCTCGAGCACGGTCATGCGCGGGAAGATGCGGCGTCCCTCGGGAACCTGCACGAGCCCGCGGCCGACGAGCTTGTCGGCGCGCACGCCACCGCGCGCGGTCGCGATCGACTCGCCCGCGAAGCGGATCTCGCCGCCGCGCAGCGGCACGATGCACGAGGTGCACATGAGCGTCGTCGACTTGCCGGCGCCGTTGCCGCCGATCAGCGAG
>JAJTGK010000053.1 GCA_021297815.1 Planctomycetaceae bacterium | reverse complement strand
CGTCACCAGCACGCGGCGCTTCGGGTCGTGCGTCGCGAAGTGCTCGATGGTGCCGAGAATCGCGAGATTGGCGCCCTCCGTGCCTCCCGAGGTGAACACGAGCTCGCGCTCCTGCGGCCCGCCGAAGGTCTGCGGCGTGAGCCTGACGGTGCGTCGGACATAGAGCGCGCCGATGCCTTTCGGCCCATGGAACTTGTGCGCCGCGAAGCTTGCAAGATCGACCTGCAGCGCGGCGAGGTCGGTGGGCATCTTGCCGATCCACTGCGTCGCATCGGTGTGGAAGCGGACGCCATGCTCTCGGCAGAGTTCGCCCGCCCGGGCGATGTCGGTGACCGAGCCCGTCTCGTTGTTGGCCCACATCAGGCTGACGAGCGCGATCTCGTTGCCGCGCGCGGCAAGCAGCGCCTGAAGCGCATCGAGGTCGGGCGTACCTGGGGCGTCACCAGCACGCGGCGCTTCGGGTCGTGCGTCGCGAAGTGCTCGATGGTGCCGAGAATCGCGAGATTGGCGCCCTCCGTGCCTCCCGAGGTGAACACGAGCTCGCGCTCCTGGCAGCCGACGAGTGCCGCGACCGACTCGCGGGCGAGTTCGACGACGCGTTTCGCCTCGCCGCCCGCGCGATGCACGCTCGAGGGGTTCGCCCAATGCTCGCGCATCGCGCGCTCGACCGCCTCCACCACCTCAGGTGCGGGTCGTGTCGTCGCGTTCGAGTCGAGGTAGATGCGCTGCATGGCTCACCCGCGCGAGCGACCCTGGCCCGAGGCGTCCATGGCGCTCGCGAGCTTCTCGCAGGCGCGGGCGGTGCACTCGGCCGCCGAGTGGATCTTCTCGACGCGCCAGATCAGATACAGGAAGAGCGCGAACGAAAGCAGTGCCGCGCAGAAGCCAAGCGCATCCATCACTTGCCTCCCTGACCCGTCGAGCCTTCCGTCTCGTTCTGCGACTGCCGCTTGTCGAGCAGCGCGCGCTGGCGGGCGGCCATGCGCTGCATCTCGCGCAGTTCGCGCTGCTTCCATGCGGGCAGCTGCGACATGTCGAAGCCAGGATAGGGCGGAGTCGAGTCGTCCTGCGCGTGCTGTACCTGCAGGCGCTCGTACTGCGAAGCGTGGTAGCGGTCGAGCGACTCGTGCTGATAGGTGTACGCCTCGTACGGCGTGACGGGCACCGCAGGTGCGGCCGCGGGGTTCGGCAACGCGGGCTGCACAGGCTGCGCGCGCGGCGCCTTGGAGGCGGGTGCGGCAGGCTGGGCGCGCTGCACGGGTTCGGCGCGAGCCACGGGCGCGGCAGCCTGCGCGCGCACGACCCGCGGAGCGGGCGGGTTGACCATGAAGTCGCCGCCTGCTGCAGGCGCGGAGCCTGTGAACTCTGGGGCGTACACGCGCAACACGCCGCTCGAGACCCGACCCGAGCCCATCTCGCCACGAGAACGGACGAAGGTGATCGGCGGACCCTGCGTCGTGCCGCCGCGTGCGCGCACCGCGGCCGCGAACGCTGCATTGGCATCTGCAACACCAAGGCACTCGGTCACGGTGAGCATGTTGGCGTTGCGAGGCTCAGGCATGCGCGCGCCGATGATGCCGTCGTCACTGTGCGCCCAGTCGCCCCAGGTGCCGTGATCGTCGCGCGAAAGCAGGTCCTGCTCGGCGACGACGAAATTGCTCGAGGTCATCAGGCGGTCGGCGGCGACGAAGATCCACGCAAAGGCGGTCTGGTCGCACTGGCCCGATCGCGTGCCGTCCTTGGTCGCGATCTGCGGAGCCCAGCCGATCACGCCGTTTCGGCCGCGCCACGACACGGGAGCGGGCGACCACTCGTTGCCAGGTACCCACAGCCAGCCCTTCGCATCGTCGAAGGTCCACGAGCCGTAGTGCTCGACGGCCCATCCGAAGGGAAGCGCCGAACGCCAGTACGGCGAGCCGTCCTGCGTCACGACCCATTCGCCGACCGAGAACGGCTGCCACCACGGCTGCACATCGTGCGGCTGCCACACCCAACCGAAGTCGGGGTGCGAGTACCAGCGGCCGTAGTTCGCCAACTGCTGCATGCACTGCTGCACGGTCATCGTGCCGCGGCTGCCGATTCGCGGCGCCGCGGCGAAGACGGGAATCGTGCGCGTTGTCAGCGTCCGCGCCAGGCGCGGTACTTCGCGATCAGCGCGTTGGTCGAGCTGTCGTGCGCGGGCTTCGGCTTCGGCCCCGAGAGCTCGGGGATGATGCGCTTTGCCAGCACCTTGCCCAGTTCCACACCCCACTGGTCGAAGCTGTTCACGCGCCAGATCGTGCCCTGCACGAACACCTTGTGCTCGTAGAGCGCGATGATGCGCCCCAGCATGCGTGGCGACAGTTTCTCACAGAGCAGCGTGTTCGACGGCCTGTTGCCCGGGAAGGTGCGGTGCGGCACGAGCCATTCGGGAGTGCCTTCGGCGCGCACTTCCGCGGGCGTCTTCCCGAACGCGAGCGCCTCGCCCTGCGCGAACAGGTTCGCGAGAAGGATGTCGTGGTGCATTCCCGTCGCAGGGCTGCCGATCTCGTGCAGCGGCTGCGCGAACGCGATGAAGTCGCACGGAACGGGCGAGGTCCCCTGGTGGATCATCTGATAGAAGGCGTGCTGGCCGTTCGTGCCAGGCTCGCCCCAGATCACGGGGCTCGTCTGCCAGCGGCAGGGCGTCCCATCGAGCTGCACGCGCTTGCCGTTCGACTCCATCTCGAGCTGCTGGAAGTAGGCGCTCAGCCTGTGCAGGTACTGGCAGTAGGGCAGCACCGCGACCGTCTCGCAGCCGAGGAAGTCGCGGTTCCAGACGCCGATCAGCGCAAGCAGGTACGGCAGGTTCTTCCGAGGCGGCGCCTTCAGGAAGTGCTCGTCCATGTCCCTGAAGCCCGCGAGAAGCTCCCCGAAGCCCGCGGGCCCGAGCGCGATCATGGTCGAGAGCCCGATCGCCGAGTCCATTGAGTATCGCCCGCCGACCCAATCCCAGAATCCGAACATGTTCGCCGTGTCGATGCCGAACTTCGACACCTCGGCCGCGTTCGTCGACACCGCCACGAAATGCCGCGCCACGGCCTTCGGGTCCTTCAGCTTCGCAAGCGTCCATGCGCGTGCGGTCTGCGCGTTCGTCATCGTCTCGATCGTGGTGAAGGTCTTCGAGCTCACGACGAAGAGCGTCTCCTCGGGGTCGAGGTCGCGCGTCTTCTCGTAGAAGTCCTCGCCGTCGATGTTCGACACATAGCGGCACGAGATGTCGCGCTGCGTGAAGTCCTTGAGCGCCTCGTACGCCATCACCGGCCCGAGGTCGGAGCCGCCGATCCCGATGTTGACGACCGCGCGGATGCGCTTGCCCGTGTGGCCACGCCACGCGCCGCTGCGCACCGACTCCGCGAACTTCGCCATGCGTCCGAGCACCTCGTGCACATCAGGCACCACATCGCGGCCGTCGACCTTGATCTTCGTGCCCTTCGGCGCACGCAGCGCCGCGTGCAGCACCGCGCGGTCCTCGGTGGTGTTGATGTGCTCGCCCGCGAACATCGCCTTCGCGCGGCGGGCCACGCCGCACTCGGCGGCGAGCGCGAACAGCGCACCCATGACCTCGCGGTCGACGAGGTTCTTCGAGTAGTCGAGGTGCATGCCGAGCGCCTCGGCCGACAGCGCCGCGCCGCGCTTCGGGTCGCGTCCGAAGAGCGCACGCATGTCGAAGCCCTTCGCGCGCTTCGCGAGCTTGGTCAGGCTCTTCCACGCCTTCGTGCGGTCGGGCGGCACATGCCACGCGGGCACGGACGGACCCTGTGGGGCACGGGGGGCTCGGGTCGACTTCTGGCGCGGGCTCTTCTTCGCGTTCGTGGGCATGGATGGTCCTTGGCCGGCGCGTGCGGCCGATCGGTGCGGATGGCCCGTTGTATCGGCAGGAAAGGGGGTCGGCGCTGCGGGGAAGACACCTGATCGCGCCCATCTCCGCTCCCGCCCCTCTGCTAGTGTGCCGAAGGAACGGATCGGACCACCCATGACGACCAACGCGCCCACCGCCCGCCTCGCCGCCCTCGGCCAGTCGATCTGGCTCGACAACATCACCCGCACCCTGCTCGACTCGGGCACGCTCGCCCGTTACATCCGCGAGCTCTCGGTGACGGGCCTGACCTCGAATCCGACGATCTTCGAGAAGGCGATCGGCTCGGGCAACGCCTACGACGGGCAGGTCGCCGAACTCGCGGCCAACGGCCGTTCGGTCGAGGAGATCTTCTTCGAGTGCGCGATCAGCGACCTGACCCGCGCCGCCGACCTCTTCGCCGATGTCCACGCGCGCACGAAGCGCGTCGACGGCTGGGTGTCGCTCGAGGTCTCGCCGCTTCTTGCGAACGACACCGCGGGCACCGTCGCCCAGGCGGTCGAGCTCCACAGGCGCGCGGGTAGGCCGAACCTCTACATCAAGGTCCCAGGCACCCCCGAGGGCTGCCCCGCGATCGAGGAACTCATCTTCCGCGGCATTCCGATCAATGTGACGCTGCTCTTCTCGCGCGAGCACTACCTCGCGTGCGTCGAGGCGTACACGCGCGGCATCGAGCGCCGCGTCGCGGCGGGGCTCGACCCGTTCGTCTGCTCGGTCGCGAGCGTCTTCATCTCGCGCTGGGACCGCGGCACGGCGAAGGCGCTGCCCGCCGAGCTCCAGAACACGGTCGGCATCGCCATGGCGGGGCGGATCCTGAAGGCCGCGCTCGATTTCCATGCGTCGCCGCGCTGGAAGGCGCTGGCCGCGAAGGGCGCCACCGACCAGCGCGTGCTCTTCGCGTCGACGGGCACCAAGGACCCCGCGCTGTCGCCGACCCTCTATGTCGATGTGCTCGGCGCGCCGAACACCGTGAACACGATGCCCGAGGACACGCTCCTCGCGCTCGCCGAGAAGGGCAACCCGCAGAAGGCCATGCCCGCCGACGGCGCAGCCGCCGAGGCCACGCTTGCCGCGGTCGCGAAGGCGGGGGTCGACCTCGGGAAGCTCGCCGAGACCCTCCAGATCGAGGGCCGCGACTCGTTCAACAAGAGCTGGGCCGACCTTTTGGCGAAGATCGGCGCGAAGCGCGAGGTTCTCGCCGCCGCAGGCTGAGGTTCTCGCCGCCGCGGGCTGAGGCCCGCGCCGCCGCAGGCGGGGGCTCTCGCCGCCGCACGCTGAAGCCCGCTGCGAGCAGCACCCGATAGAGCCTCACCGCGCCCCATGGCCGCGGCCGCACCGCGCCCACCCGAACCCCCATGAGCACGCAGTCCTTCCTCGACGAACTCACCTGGCGCGGCCTGCTGCACCAGACCACCTCGCCTGAACTCGCCGCGCACCTCGCGTCGGGCGCGCGTTCGGGCTACGCGGGCTTCGACCCGACCTCCGACAGCCTGACCATCGGCAACTTCATGGGCATCAAGCTGCTCGCCCACCTGCAGCGTGCGGGCCATCGCCCGATCGTCGTCTCGGGCGGCGGCACGGGTCTCATCGGCGACCCGAGCGGCAAGAGCGCCGAGCGCCAGCTGATGACCCGCGAGCTCGCCGAGCACAACGCGCGCAGCCAGCAGCGCATCTTCGGCAGGTTCCTCGACTTCAGCGGTCCGCGCGCCGCCAAGATCGTGAACAACATCGACTGGCTCGAGGGCGTTTCATACCTCGACATGCTGCGCGACATCGGCAAGCACTTCAGCGTGAACCAGATGATCGCGCGCGACTCGGTCGCGTCGCGCCTCGAGGGCCGCGAGCAGGGGATCAGCTACACCGAATTCAGCTACATGATCCTGCAGGCCTACGACTTCCTGCACCTCTACCGCGCCGAGCGCTGCACGGTCCAGCTCGGCGGCAGCGACCAGTTCGGGAACATCGTGAGCGGCATCGACCTGATCCGCCGCCTCGAGCAGGGCGAGAGCTTCGGCGCGACCTGCCCGCTCGTCACCACGAGCGACGGCCAGAAGATCGGCAAGACCGAGAAGGGCGCGATCTGGCTCACCGCCGACCGCACAAGCCCGTACCGCTTCTACCAGTACTGGCTGAATACGACCGACGCCGACGCGGTGAAGTTCCTGCGCTGGTTCACCTTCCTCGACGCCGACACCATCCAGTCGCTCGCCCATTCGCTGGCGCACGACCCTGGCAAGCGCGAGGCGCAGAAGCGGCTCGCCGCCGAGATGACCTCGATGACGCACGGCGAGACGGAACTCGCGCGCGCCATCGCGACGAGCGAGGCCATCTTCTCAGGCGATGTGAAGAGCCTCGACGCCGCGCAGATCGCCGAGATCGCGGCCGACCTCCCCTCGAGCGAGGTCGCGCCCGCGGCGCTTTCGGCAGGCGTGCCGATCGTCGACTTCATCACGGGCACCACCTGCGCGGCAAGCAAGCGCGAGGCGCGCGAGTTCGTGCAGAACGGCGCGGTGAGCGTGAACGGCGAGAAGGTCGGCCTCGACTTCGTGGTGCGCGCCGAGCACGCGCTCGCGGGCGGCGTGTTCCTCGTCCGCCGCGGCAAGAAGGCGTACCACGCGGTGCGCATCGCGGGTTGACGCGCCGCGGCGTCAGTTGCGGCGCACGGTCGCGATCTTGATCGTCGCGCTCGCGGGCGTCACCGTCGTGATGTCGACGCTCAGCGCGCGCACCTCGGGCGTGAGCTCGAGCACATCGCGCATCGCGAGTTCGTGCACGCCTGCCTGGGCAGGCACTCCGTCGACGCCCGTACGCAGGCGGATCGTGCGGCCGCTCAGGGCCTCGGTCGCGCGGATCACCGCCTGGCGCGAGCCGCTGATCTCGATCGAGAGGTGGTACGGGCTCGCCGACTCCACGGTGGATCGTGCGGGGTCGCCCGACTCGATCTCGATGTCGAACGCGATCACGCGCGTCTGCAGCGTCTGGCCCGCGGCGTAGAGCCACACCACCACGGTGATCGCCGTCACGCCCGCGAGGTCGAGCAGCCGCTGCCGCAGCGAAGTCATGCGTCACCTGCCTTCGGCGCGTCCTTGGTCTTGATCGCCGCGCGTGCGCCCGCGACCACATCGTCGACGATCGCGCTCGCCCGCGAGAGACGCTCGAGCAGTTCGCCCGCGAGCGCCTCGCGCGCGATGGGCGCCGACAGTTCGCCGCCCTCCGCGATGCGGATCAGGCCCGTCTCCTCGCTTACCACGACGACCACGCAGTCCGACTCCTCGGTCACGCCGATCGCCGCGCGGTGGCGCGACCCGAGGTGCGAACCCTGCGACTCGGTGTCCTCGGCGAGCGGCAGCTGCACGCCTGCGCCCCAGATGCGGCCGCCGCGGATGACGAGCGCCAGGTCGTGCAGCGGCGAGTTCGGCCAGAACACGCTCTGGACGAGCGCCGCGCTCGGCTTCGCGTCGAGCTCGACGCCGCCGCGCAGGAGGTCGCCGATCCCGATCTGCTTCTCGATGACGATGAGCGCGCCGAAGCGGTTCTTCGAGAGGAACTCGGCGGCCTCGCCGATCTCGGCGGCGAGCGCGGCCGACTCGGGCTTGGTGCGCGTGAAGAGCTTCGTGCGCCCGATGCGGCTGAACGCCGTGCGGATCTCGGGCTGGAACACCACGATCAGCAGGATCGCGAGCAGGTTGAACGCGCGGTCGAACAGGAACCGCAGCCGCTGGAAGCTGTCGGTCGCGTCGCCGAGCACGCGCACGAGGAGCGCCAGCACGATGGTGATGAGCAGGAACCCCTTGATCACGCCCGCGCCGCGCGTGCCGCGCAGGAAGCGGAAGACGAGGTAGACCGCGACCCAGATGACCGCGAGCTCGAGCAGAACCTCGAGCGCCTCGCCGTATCTCGACCTGTCCAGAAGGGCCTGCATGGGGGGCTCGATGATACGGAACTCCCCGTATGATCTCGACCCCATGAGCAGGATCTCGACGACTTGGGACATCGGACGCTCCTCGGGCCACTGCGCGGCCACGGGCAGCCCGCTTTCGCCCGGCGACGCGTGCATCGTCGCCCTCGTCGAGCGCGAGGACGACCTCTCGGCGCCGCTCGCGCGCGTCGACTTCTCCGAGTCGGGCTGGGCGTCGGGCCCGCGGCCGAAGGGCGTCATCGCGTTCTGGAAGACCACCGTGCCCGAGGCGAGCGAGAAGCGCCGCGGGTTCGTCGACGACCAGACGCTGCTCGACCTGTTCGAGCGGCTCGGCGGCGACGAGCGGCCGCACCGCGTGCGGTTCCGCTTCGTGCTCATGCTGCTCCTGGTGCGCAAGAAGCTGCTGCGCGTCGTCGGCACGGCGTCGGCGGAGGGCGTCGAGCGCTGGAGCGTTCTGCCCCGCGGCGCCGCCGAGGGCGAGGTGCCCGCCGAGGTCGTGAATCCGAAGCTCGACGAGCGCGCCATGGCCGAGGTCACCGAGCAGCTCGGCGAGGTGCTCGACGGCGCGTGGTGAACACCCGCCGCAGCGAGACGCACGATGCCCGCACGAGACACGACAGCCCGCCCATTCCAGCGAACGCGGTTCGCCTGCGTGGTGGTGTCGGCCTGCCTGGCGATGCAAGGCTGCCCGCCGCGCGTCGAGGGTGAACGCGCCGCCGCGGATCCGTCGGCGCAGGCCATCGAGACCGAGCGCGAGTCGGCCGTCGCGGCGTTCGTCGAGCTCATCGCGCTCCACAACGCGAACGCCGCGGCGCTTGCCGAGTTCGAGTCGCAAGGCGTGGTCGAGCTGCGGCGCCCCGACGGCGAGGGCGGCCAGCGGTTCGACCAATGCGACCTCGATGTGTCGATCGCGCCCGCGGGCCGCGGGTCGGTCCGACTGAAGAAGGCGTCCGAGACGCTTGCATGGATCGGCTCCGACGGCTCGAGCGCGTGGGCGTTCCTCATGCAGGAGAAGCCGCCGCGCGCGGTCGTGTTCGAGGGGCTGCGCGACGCATCGTTCGCGCGGCCCGAAGGCGCGTCGGGCAGCGATGTGTGGCCGTTGCTGTCGCCTGAATCGCTGCGGATCCTGCTTGGAATCGCCGAGGTTCCGCCCGCGTACCGCCTGCTGCGCCTGCCTGGCGCCGATGTGCTCAAGCCGATCGAGACGCGCTACGAACTCGAGTGGGAGGTCGTACCGTCGCTTCGCGCCGCGATGCGTTTCGGCGCCGACAGGCGGCCAAGCGAGGTGCTTCTTCGCGGCGCCGACGGCGTGCTGGTCGCGCGCTCCGAGCTCTCGGAGCCCGTGCGCGCGCGTGCGGAGAACCTCGCGCAGGGTGCATGGCCGACCGTCGCGCGGAAGATCGGCATCGTCGCGCCGCGGCTCGATGGCCGCGCCGACATCTTCCTCGGCGAACCGACCGCCATGATTCGCCGCGCCAAGCCGCACTTCTTCGACTTCGAGGAACTGCAGCGCAGGATCAGGCCCGAACAGGTCGAGTTCATCTCGCGCCCGAAGCCGCCCGAGACGAACCCCGATGGCGCGAAACCGCGCGTGGAGTCGCCGTGATCTCGCGCGTCGCCGTCGCGTGTCTTGCGTGGCTTGCCGCCGTCCTCTCGGCGCGCGCGGACCTTCCTGGCACCCTCGCCCCCGCGGCGGCGGGTGACGGGCATCTGTGGTGGGTCGTCGAATCGCCCGAGCCGAAGGAGGAGTCGCGCGCCGACGACGGCAAGCGCTTCCTGCTCATGCATCACGCGGCGCTCGAGCCCGCGCCGACCGAGCGGCTGGTGACGCGCCTCTTCGCGCGCCCCGACGCGCTCGCCGCCGAAGACGCCACCGTGTACATCGTGACGCCGCGCGAGGGCGACCGTCGGCGCATGGTGCTCTCGCTGCGCACGGCGCGGAATCCCGAGGTCGGACACTGGTACACGGTGCCGCGCCAGGGGCCCGAGATCCTCGCGCCCATCGAGCGCGATGGCGAGCTCGTCGGTTTCACCGTGGCGGGGGAGTCGCTCTATGCGCTCCTGCGCGTCGAACGCGAAGGTGCGGCGACGCCTGAACTCGTGCTGCTCGTCCTGCCGCCGCAAGGCGCGGGAACGCCCGCTTGGAGCGAAGTGCCTCCTCCGCCGTTCGACGCGGCATCTGCGGTCACGCTTGCCACGATCGACGGACGCGTGCACGCGGTCGGCACGAAGGGCGGCGTGCCGTTCATCCTGCGGCGCGAGGCCGATGCGTGGATCAACGCGCCCGGCGCGATCCGCCTCGGGCAGACGCCCACGGGCGAGGCGATCGGCGCGATCGGTGTCGGGAACCGCGTGGTGCTGGTCGAGCGGAAGAACGGCGCCGAGAGCCCTGCGCGCATCGAACTTTCGAATCTCCGCCCCGATGGCTTCGCGCCGTGGGCGTCGTTCACAGAGCCCTCGACGCCGTGGTTCGTCGGCGGGCTTGGGCCCGACGCGGCCGTCCTCGCGCTCGACGAGCGCGCGCGCGGCACGGTGCGCATGATCTCGCCATCGGCAAGCGCGCCGACCGAGCCCGTCACCCTCGCGCCGCCGAGCCTTGCCTCGGGCCGCTGGATCCATCTCCCGATCGTCGGGTTCCTGTCGGTGGCGCTGGTGCTCGCGGCTGTGATCTTCGGCTCGGATTCCTACCTCGACCCCGCGCGCCTGCGTCAAGACGGCATCGACGAGCGGCCTGCGGCGCGGCCCGTGCGACGGGGCGCCCATGGTGGGGCCGAGGAGCGCGAGTCGCCGAACGAGGACGACGAGGCTCGGCCGATCGGCGCTCCGCTGAGCCAGCGCGCGGTCGGCTTCACGGTCGACCTCCTGCCTGCGCTCGCCGCGGTCTGGTGGTTCGAGCGCGGCAACCCGCTCGACCTCCTGCAGGTCCCCGTCTTCATGACCGATCTCGAGGGGGGGCGCGCGGCGCTTCTCGCCCTCGGCATCGCGTGGGCATTCGCCACGGTCGGCGACCTGTGCTTCGGGCGGTCGCTGGGCAAGCGGTTCGCGGGCCTCGAGATCCGCTCCTCGAAGGGCGGGCCTGCGTCATTCGGCGCCAGGCTGGTTCGGTCGCTGGCCTCCGCGATCGTGGTGGCCTCGCCCATCGTCCAACTGGTGGCGTTGATCCACCCGAGGGTCCTTGGCCCCGCCGAGATGCTCAGCGGCACCTGTGTGGTCGACGCCCGCGGCGAGGCTTGAGGCCGAATCCTGCTCGCCAAGCACTGACGCCAGACCCTCGTGGCGCAGTTCCTGCCCATCCCAACCGCCTTCTGACAGGAACCGAAACGAACCTGTCGGCGCGATGAGCAATTCCTGCCGTTGGAGGATTCTCATTTCGCCTGCCGATGATCCGATCGGCGGCGGGAGTGTTCCCGCGCGTGGCCGTGGCATGGATGCCGCGGCGTCGGATCGGCCCTGCATCGCCATGTGGCGTGTCGGGCGCACCGGCAATCGCGGCAGATGCCGCGCTCGGAAGGATTCTGAGTCCCGTGCCAGAGGCAGCGACCCCACGCACCCGAACCGAGACGAAGAGCGCCGCCGCGCCCGAGGCTGCGGCCGTCGCGCCGAAGTCGCGCGGACTGCGCGACTTCTGGCAGTTGCCGCTCCTCCTCCTCGGTGTGGGCGGAGTCGCTGGTGCGATCTGGTACGCGCGCGCCCATCCTCCCGAGAACGACTTCGCGGGCGCGCTCGCGCAGGCCGAGGAACTCGTGACCGACGGAGAACTTGCCGCGGCCAAGGTCGTGCTGTTCGATGTCGTGGGTGCGAATATCGAGAAGGCGCCGCCCGAGGTGCTTCCGCGCTACCACGCGGTGAGCGCCGACTATGTCGCGGCGCAGGTGCGCGGCATCGAGAAGCCCGCGCGCGAGAACGACGAGCAGGTGGTCGCCGCGTACGACCGAGCCAAGACCTCGGGCTGGACGCTGACCAGCGACCAGCTCGTGCGGTACGCGCAGAGCATGGTGCGGCTTGGCCGCGCGCAGGAAGCCTTCGAGGCGATCGAGGCCTCGGGCGACGCGTCGGGTGCCGAGGCGCTGCGGCGTCAGGTTCGGCGCGACGCGCTGCTTGGCGTGCTTTCGGGCACCTCGGGCGCCGTGCGGTCGCCCGAGGCGCTGCTGGCTGCGATCGACGAGTTCCGTGCGGACCCCGCGCTTTCCGCGGCCGACGAGGCGTGGGCCGCCGCGCGCGCGGCCGAGATCCGCATCGCGATGCGTCGCTACACCGACGCCAGCGACAGGCTGCTGATCGATCTGCGCCGCATCGAGGGCGCGGGTGAAGAGGTTCCCGCGCCGCTCTTCGCGGAGCTCGGCGGGTTGCTTGGCGAATCGCTGCGCCTGCAGGGGCGCTTCGCCGAGGCGCTGCGCGAGTTCGAGCATGCGCAGGGCCTCGCGCAGTCGGGTACGCCTGTCGCGGGCGCGATCGATGTGGGCATGGGCCGTGCGCTGCTTGCGCTCGGCCGTCACGCCGAGGCGGACGAGGCATTCGACCGCGCCGTGAAGGCCGAGCACCGCGGCGCGCTGCGGCACCTCGCGCTCCTTGGCCGCGCGGAATCACGCGCACTCTCGGGCCGTTCGTCGGAGTCGGCCCGTGATTTCCAGGAGTTCCGCGGCTTCGTCCACAAGGGCGATGTGCTGCCCGAGACCGTGACCGACGCCGAGCGCGCGCTCCTCGAGCGCGCCGACGCGTGCCTGCTCGACGAGGAGCCCGAGGCGGCGCTGCTCTACGCGCAGATCGCGGCGGACCTGCGTCCGCGCGCGGCGGCGGGTGCGGCGGCGCTTCTGCGCGTCGCGACGAGTTCGCGCGAGACGGCCGACAAGCTGCTCGCCGCCACGGGCGCCGCGAGTTCGGCGGCGGCGACCATCGACCCAGAGGATCGCGCGAAGATCAACAGGCTTCTCAAGCAGGCGGGCGACGCCTTCGCGGCGCACGCCGCGACCAGCGAGGCGCGAGCCGCGCAGGACGGCGCCTTTGCGGCGAGCCTGTGGGCCGCCGCCGACTGCTACGACCTCGCGGGCTGGCGCGACCCCGCGATCGGGAACTTCCAGGCGTTCGTCGATGCGTCGCAGCCCGAGGATCTTCGCCGCGCCGAGGCGTACTGGCGCCTCGCCAGCCTGAACCACGCCGAGGGCGCGTTCGACGAGGCCGTGAAGGGCTACGAGCGCGCGATCGCGGTCGCTCCCAACGGTCCGTTCGCCGTGCAGTCGGTCGTGCCGCTGGCGCGCGCGCTCGCTTCGAGCGGCCGCACCGCCGACGCGGCGCAGCGCCTGCAGGGCGTGGTCGACGGCACCTTCGGCCTCGAGCCGAGCGCCGCCGAGTACTACGAGGCGCTCGACCTCCTGGCGCGCATCTCGTTCGAGAAGGGCGATTTCGTGCGTTCCGCCGAGGCGTTGCGCGAGGCGATCGCGCGGCGTCCCGACGAGCCGCGCGTGGGCGAGCTCAACTTCCGTCTCGGCGAAAGCCTGCGTTCGGTCGCGCGCGAGGCGCGCGAGGCCGCGGCGAAGGGCGATGTGTCCGAGGCGCGCCGGCTCGAGTTCGCGCGCGACGCCG
Source organism: Planctomycetaceae bacterium (assembly GCA_021297815.1). GTDB lineage: Bacteria > Planctomycetota > Phycisphaerae > Phycisphaerales > SM1A02 > QWPT01. The sequence goes on along the minus strand of JAJTGK010000053.1, from coordinate 11,588 downwards.
CGCAGCGCCTCGAGGAGGCGCGCCGCTCGTTCGAGGCCGCCATCGTGGCGCTCGCCGCGCGCGAGGATTCGCTCGACGGCCTTGCCGCCGACATGCTGCGCGAGGCGCACCTCTCTCGCGCGCACTGCGCCTACGACCTCGGCAAGTACGACGACGCGATCTCGCTCTACGAGGCCGTCGACCGCAAGTATCCCGAGCACGCGTCGTCGATGATCGCGCTCATCCAGATCGTGAACTGCTGCGATGCGCTCGGCGACGAAGTGCGCAGCGAGACGGCGCACCGCCGCGCGCAGCTCCGCCTCGCGCAGCTGCCCGACGAGGCGTTCCTCGCGGGCGGCGGCATCCTGGCGCGCGAAAGCTGGGAGCGCTGGCTCGCAAACCACCCGCCCGCGGGCCGTCGCGCCATCGCATCGGGCGCGGAACCCGCCGAAGGAGGCTCGCGATGAGTGCGCAGCGCCTCCGTGAGATCGCCGAAGACAGGCTCGCCGCCGTGCGCGGCATGCGTGCGCTCGCTGCACGCGAGGCCGCGGTGCTTGCCACCGTCGACGCCGCCGCGCGAGGCGAGGTGTCGCAGGATGTCGCCGACGGCGCGCTCGCCACGCATCTCGCGGCGCGCGAGCGGTTCGTCGAGCAGATGTCGCGTGGTCAGGACGAATGGTCGCATCTGGCCCCGCAGGCGGGCGCGTGGAGCACGGCCGAGGTCGACGCGATCCGCGCGCTCGGCGACGAGGCGGCGCTGCTTCTTGCCGAGATCGCGCTGAGCGACAGCCGCTTCACCGCCGAACTCGTGGCGCGCCGCAGCGCGGCGGTCGAGGGCATCGCGCGCACCGAGGGCGGCCGCGCCGCGAACCGCGCGTACGCGCCCAAGTCTCCCGAAGGACCTCGTTTCACGGATAGGAGCGCATGATGTCGGCCTCCGTCGCGCACAACGCCGTTCCCGTCGCCGTGCCCTCGGGCGCGGAGGGCGACTTCGCCGCCTTCGTGCGGAGCTTCAGCGATGTCACCGCGAGGCTCCAGGAGACGCACGGCGCGCTCACCGCGCAGGTCGAGCGCCTGCAGAAGGAGCTCGCCGAGGCGAACGAGCGCCTGCGCCGCTCGCGCTCGCTCGCGGCGCTCGGCGAGATGGCCGCGGGCATCGCGCACGAGATCCGCAATCCGCTCGGGGCGATCTCGCTGAACGCCGAGCTACTCAAGGACGATGTCGCCGACCGGCCCGATGCCGCGGCGAGCGTCGACAAGATCCGCCGCGCCACCGAGCGGCTCGAGCACATCGTGGGCGATGTGCTGAGCTTCGCGCGCGACACGCGCGTGAACGCGCAGCCCACGAGCGCGAAGGAGATCTTCGCCATGGCGCTCGCCGACTGCGAGGGCCTGCTCGAGCGCGAGGATGTCGACTATCGCGTCGATGTCGACGGCGCGTGCGAGCTCGAAGCCGACGGCGCGCTGGTCGCGCAGGCCGTCTCGAACCTCGTGCGGAACGCGGTCGAGGCGATGTCGGGCGCGGATCGCCGCGAGATAACGCTTGCCGCGCGCGAGGCGCGCCTGCGCACGCCAGACGGCTCGCGCCGCACCTTCGTGGTGCTCGCCGTCGAGGACACGGGCCCGGGCATTCCCGCCGAGGCGCGCGAGCGCATCTTCAATCCGTTCTTCACGACGCGCGAGACGGGCACTGGGCTCGGGCTCGCGATCGTCCACCGCATCGTCGATGCGCACGGCGGCATGACCGCCTGCGCCGATGCGTCGCACGCGGCCGCGGGCCGCGGCACTGGTGCACGGCTCGAGCTTTCGCTTCCGCTCGAACCCGTGAAGTTCGCGGCCGCCGACGGCGTGTCGCTCGGGGAAGCGGTCCGCCGGAGGATCGGCGGAGGCATGCAGGTTCATTCAACCGCAGGATGAAGGAGTCATCCCGATGGGCAAGGTACTGGTTGTCGACGACAAGGAACTGATGCGTGACAGCGTGGCCGCGATCCTGAGCCGCAAGGGGCACACGGTCGTGACGGCGCCCGACGGACGCGGGGCGCTCGCGCGCATCGCGGACAAGCGGCCCGAGTGCGTGGTCACCGACCTGCAGATGCCCGGCATGAACGGGCTCGAGCTGCTCGAGGAGATCCGCAAGATCGACGCCGAGCTGCCCGTGGTCTTCATGACCGCGTTCGGCTCGGTCGAGACCGCGGTCGACGCGATGCGCAAGGGCGCGTTCGACTATGTGACGAAGCCGTTCTCGGGCGACGAGCTCGCGATCTCGGTCGAGCGCGCGCTCGACCACGCGCGGCTCCTGCGCGAGAACCAGGTGCTGCGCGCCGTGGCCACGCCGCAGACGCGCCGCGCGCAGAGCCACCGCATGATCGGCTCTGGCGCCGAGATGGAGGCGCTGCGCGCGAAGCTCGCGCCCGTCGCCGCGAGCCACGGCACCGTGCTCATCACGGGCGAATCGGGCACAGGCAAGGAAGTCGCCGCGCGCTTCATCCACGAGAACAGCCCGCGCGCGTCGGGTCCGTTCCTCGCGATCAACTGCGCCGCGCTGTCGAGCGCGCTCCTCGAGAGCGAGCTCTTCGGCCACGAGAAGGGCGCCTTCACGGGCGCCGACCGCCTGCGCAAGGGCCGCTTCGAGCTCGCCGACGGCGGAACGCTGCTCCTCGACGAGATCAGCGAGATTCCGCCCGATCTCCAGGCGAAGCTGCTGCGCGTGCTGCAGGAGAAGAGCTTCGAGCGCGTCGGTTCGAGCGTCTCGCAGAAGGCCGATGTGCGCATCCTCGCGACCACGAACCGCGACCTCTCGCGCGAGGTCGACACGGGGCGCTTCCGCGGCGACCTCTTCTTCCGTCTCAATGTGCTTCCGATCCGCATGCCCGCGCTGCGCGAGCGTGCGGGCGACATCTCCGAGCTCGCCGAGCACTTCCTCGGGCTCGTCGCCGACCGCGAGGGCGGCAAGCGCAAGCGGCTCTCGAAGGACGCGCTCTCGCTCTTCGAGGGCTACCAGTGGCCTGGCAATGTGCGCGAGCTGCAGAACCTCTGCGAGCGCGCCGCGGTGCTCGCGAACGCCGACGCCATCTCGGCCGACCTCGTCGCGCCCTGGCTCATCGCAAGCGACGGCGCGCGCAACGGCTCGGTGATCGGCGGCGTCGGCGTGAAGCTCGCCCGCGCGGCCGAGGTCGAGATCGAGACCTTCCCCGTGGGCGTGGCCGCACCCGCGCCTTCGCCGACCATCACGGTGACCTCGGGCGACGGCACGGGCCTGCCGAGCCTCGTCTGCGACGGCGCGCTCACCCTCGACGAGATCGAGCGGCGCTCGATCGTCGCCACCCTCGAGCGCAACCGCGGGCACCGCCAGAAGAGCGCGAAGGCGCTCGGGATCGGCGTCCGTACGCTCGGCCTCAAGCTGAAGAAGTGGAAGGAAGAGTCGCTCGTTCCCGCGGAGCTCTGAGCCATGATCGACGGAGTGCTCGGTTCATCCTCGCTGCCTGCGCTCGAGCGCAGCCTGCAGTTCATGTCGGCGCGGCAGAAGCTGCTCGCGGCGAACCTCGCGAACGCCGAGACGCCCGGCTACCGCGCGGTCGATGTCGACCCCGCGGAGTTCCAGGCGTCGCTGCGCGAGGCGCTCGACGAGGGCCGCACCGACGGGCAGGGCGGCATCGCCTTCGACGACGCGGCGCCCGTGGCGTTCGGCCCGCGCGGCACGGAGCTGCGCCCCGAGTTCCTCGGCGACAACATCCTGTTCCACGACGGCACCGACGGCAGCGTGGAACGCGCCATGCAGCGGATCAGCGAGAACACCTACGCCTTCCGCATGGCCGCGCAGCTCATGCGCAGCCAGTTCGAGATGATCAACGCCGCGATCCGCGAGCGGCCCTGACCTGAGGAACGACCATGTTCGGAATGTTCGATGTCTCGACCTCGGCCCTCGTGGCGAACCGCACGCGCCTCGACGCGATCTCGGCCAACATCGCCAACGCCGATGTGCCCGTCGATCCGAACTCGCGCGAGGTTCCCTTCAGCGAGCGCGTGGTCGAGTTCGCCGCGGGCGACCCCGTCTCGGGCGACCCGATGGGCGTGCATGTGGCCTCGATCCGTCCGCGCGGCGCCTTCCGCGAGTCCTACGAACCGACCAACCCCCTCGCCGACGCGCGGGGCTATGTCCGCTACCCCGACATCAACCCCCTCGTCCAGCAGGCGAACGCCATGCTGGTCGCCCGCAGCTACGACGCCAATCTTGCGGCCATCGACGCCACGAAGTCGATGATCGAGTCGTCCCTGCGGATCATCGCCTGACGGCAAGTTCCCGACCCGTCCGGCCTGATCCGCTGAAACGGCCGCCCGCTGGCACGGCTTGTGCTAGAGGGCGTCCGAGGACCCCCGCCACGCCTCGGAGGCAGGGCGGGGGACGACAGGACCACGAGCGCCATGATCGACCCACTCGGCATCGTCTCACGCGTCAACACCCAGCAGGCGGGCGTCCCTCGCCCCATGCAGGGCGCTGGCAACGGGGATTTCCAGCGGGAGCTGCGCGAGCAGCTCGAGAAGATCAACGAGATGCAGCAGGACGCCAGCCAGGCGACCAACGACCTGCTCACGGGCCAGCGCGACGACATCGAGGGCGTCATGATCGCCACGCAGAAGGCCGATTCGGCGCTGCGCATGCTGCTTGCCCTCCAGAACAAGGTCGTCGGCGCCTACGACGAGCTCAAGAACATCCGCGTCTGACGCCAGCGTCGGGTCGCGATAACGCCGCCGGGCCTCTTCGCGTGGAGGCCCGGTTCGCTTTTTCCGCCGCCGCGCATGGGGCAATTGCTGCGTTTCGCCGCGCAGACTTTGCGGCGCGAAACATGCGCCTGCCGATACGCCTTCTCTGATCGCGTCGCCAGGATGGCGACCGTGGCTTCGTGGGCAGCCGCCCACGGCGAATGGCAGGAGGCCCTTCGGTGCAGGCAATCCGCAACATGCTCGAGCTCGTGCGCACGCGTCTCGCGGGGCTGTCGCCTTCCGCGAAGCTGCTCGCAGGGTCGCTCGTCGTCATCATCGCCCTCGGGCTCTTCCTCGTCGCGCAGTGGAGCGCGACGACGAGCCTCGTGCCGCTCGCGGTCACTCCCGCGGCGTACGACGAGGCGCGCACCTTCCTCGCGGGCCGCGGCGTGGAGTACCAGGAGCAGAACGGCCAGATCATGGTGCCCGCCGAGCGGCACGGCGACCTCCTCGCGCAGTTCGCCGAGCAGGGGTCGGGCGCCGAGGCGGGCATCGACTTCTCGAAGCTCGTCGAGCTCGACAGCCCCTTCGACACCACGCGCCAGAGCGAGACGCGCAAGCTCGTCGCGCTGCAGAATGTGCTGTCGCGCGTGATCACGGGCTTCCGCAATGTGAAGAGCGCGACCGTGCTCGTGTCGCCGAAGCCCGCGACGCCGCTCGGCGCGTCGCGCCACCAGCAGACCGCGAGCGTGCATGTGACGATGCGCACGGGCGGCCTCACGCAGGAGCAGGTCGATTCGATCGCCTCGCTCGTCGCGGGCACGCAGTCGGGCATGCGGCCTGAGAATGTCTCGGTGACCGACGGACTGCAGGCGTACCGCACGAGCTACGGCCGCACCGCCGCGACGGGCGAGAACCTCGACTTCGTGCTCAAGATCGGCGAAGCCGTGCAGGCGCGCATCGCCACGCTGCTCGTGTCGATCGACGGCGTGCGCATCGCGGTGAATCCGCAGGTCGTGACCGTCGAGCGCACGCGCACGACGACCGAGTTCCGCGATCCGATCTCGGCGCCGCTCAGCGAGACGAGCGCGACGAGCGAGATGAAGGGCGCGCGCCCGCAGCGCGAGCCTGGCGCCGTGCCCAACACGGGCCTTTCGCTCGACCCTGTGTCGGGTGGCGCCGCGCAGACCTCGACCGAGCGTTCGGAGAGCAAGTACCGCAGCGAGATTCCAGGCACGCGCCAGACCGAGGTCGACCCGACGGGCTACGCCGCGAAGATCGATGTCGGCGTCGCGATTCCCTGGAGCTACTTCGCGAATGTGTGGAAGCTGCGCAATCCGCCCGCCGCGGGCGCAGAGGCGAAGGAGCCTGGCGAGGCCGAGATCGCGCCCATCCGCGACGAGGAGCTCGCGCGCTTCAAGAAGCTCATCGAGCCGCTCGTCGCGACCGACGCGATGGAAGGCTCGAAGAAGGGCTCCGTCGAGATCTCGTGGTTCTACGACTTCAAGGAACCCGCCGTCTCGCCCACCGTGGCGGCGAGCCTCGGCGAGATGGTGCTCGGCGGCGGCTCGGGGAGCGGCATGGGTGGCAACGGCCTGATCAAGCCGATCGGCCTCGGCATCCTCGCGGTCGCGAGCCTCTTCTTCATGTTCAACATCGCCCGCAAGGCGTCGACGCGCGAGGAGCTTCCGAGCGCCGAGGAGCTCGCGGGCGTGCCGCCCAAGCTCGAGTCCGAGGACGCCGAGATCGTCGGCGAGGCCGACGAGGCGACGCCCGCGCTCGAGGGCATGGAGCTCGACGACGACAGCCTGCGCCGCGCGCAGATGCTGAAGCAGCTGAACGAGATGGCGGACCGCGACCCCGCGGAGATCGCAGGAATCCTGCGGCGCTGGATGCGCACCACGAACTGACGCGCGACGAGAGGTGACCCATGGCCTACCGACCCGGCATGAAGCTTCCGAAGTCCGCCGATGAGCTCGACGGCGTGCTCAAGAGCGCGATCCTGCTGCTGCTGCTCGATGCAGACAGCGCGGGACGGCTGCTCAAGGAGATGCCCACCGAGACCGTCGAGGAGGTCACGCGCGCGCTCGCCGCGCTCGGCGATGTGCCTAGGGAACTCGGCCAGGAGGTCATCAGCGAGTTCTACTCGCTCGCCATGGCGCAGGGCTATGTGCGCGAGGGCGGCCTCGACTACGCGCGCAACCTGCTCAAGAACTCGCTCGATCCGAAGACCGCCGACAAGGTCATCCAGCAGATCCAGACCCAGGTGCAGCGCACGCCGTTCGCGTTCCTGCAGAAGGCCGAGAGCGAGAACCTGCTCACCTTCATCCAGGACGAGCACCCGCAGACGATCGCGCTCATCGTGAGCCATCTGCCGCACCACAAGGCGAGCGAGATCCTCGTCGGCCTTCCAGGGGCGAAGCAGATCGAGGTCGTGCGCCGCGTCGCGAACATGGAGCAGACGAACCCCGAGGTGATCCGCGAGGTCGAGAGCGCGCTCGAGAGCCGCCTCTCGAACATGATCGGCACCTCGAGCGAGAAGGTCGGCGGCGTCGAGACGGTCGCCGAGATCCTGAACCTCGTCGACCGCTCCACCGAGCGCTCGATCATGCAGGGCGTCGAGAGCGAGGACCCCGACCTCGTCGAGGAGATCCGCCGCCGCATGTTCGTGTTCGAGGACATCCTCAATGTGAACGACAAGGGCATCCAGGCGGTGCTCAAGGAGGTCGAGAACGACGAGCTGTGCCTCGCGCTCAAGACCGCGTCGGAGGCGCTCAAGTCGAAGATCCTCGCGAACATGTCCTCGCGCGCCGCCGAGTCGATTCGCGACGACATGGAGTTCATGGGGCCCGTGCGCATCAGCGATGTCGAGTCCGCGCAGCAGCGCATCGTCGATGTGGTGCGGCGGCTCGAGGAGGCGGGCGAGATCATCATCTCGGGCCGCGGCGGCGCGCAGGATGTGGTGGTGTGAGCGAGTACCTCGCGGTTCGTGGGCGCGCGCGCCGCGCCGCATGACGGGAACAGGCAACGATGGCCGTGATCAAGCAGACCAACTCCGCGTCGATCGCGCGCGCCTCGGGCGGCGGGGTCTTCGACCTCGGCGACCTGCGGCAGGATGCGCAGCGCACGCTCGACGCCGCGCGCGCCGAGGCGGCGCGGCTGCTCGATGCGGCGCGGCGCGAATCGAGCGCGCTGCGCGCCGAGGCCGAGAAGCGCGGGTTTGCCGAAGGAAACGCCAAGGGCCACGAGGCGGGGCTTGCCGAGGGTCGCGCGCAGGGCCTCGCGCAGGGGCGCGCCGAGGCGCAGGCCGCGCACCATGAGATGCTGTCGGCGCTCGAGAAGGCGTTCACCGAGGAACTGGTGCGCTGGACGCAGGTGCGCGATGCGCGGCTGCGCGAGGCCGAGCGCGAGCTCGCGGGCATCGCGGTCGCGATCGCCGAGGGCATCGTGCGCACGCATGTGAAGCACGACCAGGCGTCGGTGGCGCGCGAGGTCGAGGCCGCCGTGTCGCTCTTTGCGCGCGCCACGCGCGTCGTGGTCGAGATCGCGCCCGAGGACGAGCCGATCGTCGCTGAATCGCTGCCTGCGCTGCGCGGGCTTCTTGCGCAGGGCGCCGAGCTCTCTCTCGTCGCGCGCGCGGGCATCGAGCGCGGCGGCTGCATCGTGCGATCGGGCGATGGACTGGTCGACGCGCGGCTCGAGACGCAGTTCCGCCGCATGCACGCGTGCCTTGTCGGAGAAGGCACGATGTCGGATGCGGACGCGGCGCCGGGCGCAGGCGACGAGCAGGGCGGCGAGGAGGACGCGCAGCCATGAGGCTCGCCGCCATTCCATACGCGCTCAAGTCGGTCGAACCACGCGAGATCGTGGGCACGGTGCGCGCCGTCAAGGGCCTCGTGCTCACCGTCGAGCAGCTGCCGCTTCCCGTCGGATCGCTCGTCAAGGTGATGGTCGCGAACCGCGACGAGCCGCCGCGCGGCGAGGTCGTCGGGTTCGACGGAACGCGCGCGCTCGTGATGCTGCTTGCCGAGGCCGACGGCGTGGCGAGCGGCGTGCGCGTCGTGGGCGAGCAGCCCTTCGCGACCGTCGGCGTGAGCGAGGCGTGGCTCGGCCGCGTCGTCGACGCGCTCGGTCGCCCGATCGACGGCAAGGGGCCGATCGCTCCAGGCACGCCGCAGCCGCTCTGGCCTTCGCGCACGAGCCCGCTCTCCCGCGGCGTGGTGCGCGATCCGCTGCCGACGGGCGTGCGCGCGATCGACTCGATGCTCACGATCGGCAAGGGCCAGCGCATGGGCATCTTCGCGGGGCCTGGCGTCGGAAAGAGCACGCTGCTCGGCTCGATCGCGCGCGGGTCGAACGCGCATGTCAATGTCATCGGCCTCGTGGGCGAGCGTGGCCGCGAGGTCCCCGAGTTCATCGAGCATGTGCTCGGCGAGGAAGGCCTCAAGCGTTCGGTCGTCGTGGTGGCGACGGGCGACGAGAGCCCGCTCATGCGCGTGCGCGCGGCAACCGTCGCGTGCAGCGTGGCCGAGTACTTCCGCGACGGCGGGCTCGATGTGATGCTGATGATCGACTCGGTCACGCGCTTCGCGCAGGCCCAGCGGCAGATCGGCCTTTCCGCAGGCGAGGCGCCCGCGACCAAGGGCTTCACGCCGAGCGTGTTCGCGATGCTGCCGCGGCTCCTCGAGCGCGCGGGCGCGATCGCAGGCGGCGGCTCGATCACGGGCTTCTACACCGTGCTCGTCGAGGGCGACGACTTCACCGAGCCGATCGCCGACGCCGCGAAGGGCATCCTCGACGGGCACATCGTGCTCACGCGGCGACTGGCCGAACGCGCGCATTTCCCCGCGATCGACATCCTCTCGTCGATCTCGCGCGTCGCCGACCAGATCTCCGACAAGAACCACATCGCGGCGCGGCGCCATCTCTCGCGCATGCTCGCCGCGTACCGCGAGGCCGAGGAACTGATCCAGATCGGCGCCTACGCGCGCGGCTCGAACCCCGATGTCGACGCCGCCATCGCGCTCAAGCCCGTGATCGAGGCCTTCCTCCGGCAGGGCACGCACGAACGCAACGAGTACCCGCGCACGCTGCGCTCGCTGGTCGAACTTTCGCTTTCTGCCGAAGGCGCGGGCAAGCAGCGGCCCGCGCAGGGCGCTTCCGCCGCGAAGGTCGCATGACGCGCGGCCGATCGCCGATCCAGGATCCACAGGCTTAGACCATGGCCAAGTTCAGGTTCGCACTCCAACGCGTGCTCGACCGCCGCCTCGACGAGGAGGAGGCGCGACGCCGCGTGCTCTCGCAGGTCGAGGCGAAGCGGCGCGGGCTCGAGGACGCGCTGCGCACTCGGCAGCAGGAGATCTCGGCGGGGCGCGACGCGTGGCGTTCGGGCCTCGTCGGCACGGTCGACCCTGCGGCGCTGCGCCACCACGCGATCGCATCGACGGGGCTCGTGCGCAAGGCGCAGCGCACGGTGCTCGAGCTTGCGGGCATGGAGAAGGCGCTGGTCAAGGCGCGCGCCGACCTTGTCGAGGCGGCGCGGGCGCGTCGTGCGCTCGAGATCCTGCGCGAGCGCAGGCTTGCGGCGCATCTGGCCGAGGAATCGCGCCGCGAGCGCGACAACCTCGATGAATTCGCGGCGAATGTCGCGCGCCGCGCGCGCGACGCGGAAGGAGCGGCGGCATGAAGTCGATGATGAGGCTCTTCACGGTGCTCGCGTTCGCGAACCTGCTCGCGATCGCGGGGTTCATCGCCTGGCTCGGCTCCACGGGGCGCCTGAACCGCGAGCGCATCGACCGCGTGCGCGACATGTTCGCGCACACGGTGACCGAGGAGGAGCGCCTTGCGGGCGAAGAGGCCGCGAAGGCGGACGAATCGGTGCGCCTCGCAAGCGAGGAGCGCAGGCTGCTCGAGGTCCCCATGACCCGCAGCGAGCAGATCGTGTCGAGCGAGCGCTTCGAGCAGCGCGCGGCGCTGGCGATCCGCGCGCTCGAGGAGGAGCGTCGCCGCATGCAGGCCGACCTCGCGGAGCGCGAGCAGAGCGTGACCGCGCGCGAGGGCGCGCTGGGCGAGCGTCAGAGCGCCTGGGAGAAGTCGATCGCCGACGAGAAGTCGCGCGCCGTCGACGAGCAGTTCCGCAAGGCGGTGCGCCTCCTCGAGGCGATGCCCGCGAAGCAGGGCAAGGAGTGGATCCTCGAGCTCGTGAACTCGGGCCGTGAGGACATGGCCGTGACCTACCTCGACGCGATGAACCCCGCGAAGTCCGCGAACCTGCTCAAGGCGTTCAAGGGCGAGGACGAGGCGAAGGTGGCAACCGATTTGCTTGAGCGTCTCCGCCAGCTCGGTCTCGAGAGCGAGCTCGGCGCAGGACGCTCCGATGACGCCAAAACTGCCGACATTCCCGCCGAACCTGCCCGCTCCCAGCCAGAAGGCGGCGCGAAGCCCGCTGGCCCGACCAGCAACGGACCTCTCAAGGTCTGACGCGCCGTCAAACGACTTCCGCGACGAGCTTCGCCAGGCGCGGGGCAAGGGCCTCGCGCGTGGCCATGGCGACGATCACCCCGGGCTCGCGCTCGGCCACGAGAAGCAGGCCGCGCGGCGCGCGGAGCGTCGCGAACAGGCCGCGGCGGAAGCCGAGGCGAGCGCGGAGAGCGATGAGAACCTCGACGCGGTGACGAACCCCGCGGTCGATGGCGCGACCAAGCCTTCCGCAACCGACGACGCCGCGATGGGCGAGTCGACCGACGCGCCTTCGCAGGATTCGGGCGAGGAAGCCGCGACCGAGGCCCCGAGCGACGCAGCCGCCGCTGGCGACGACGCGATGGGCACGCTGAACACCGAGCAGAACACCGCGGCGAGCACGGCGCCCGTTGGAGCCGTGGCGGGAACGATCGTCGGCGACACGGGCG